>CAYGCN010000151.1:0-7661 GCA_964348385.1 uncultured Gemmatimonadaceae bacterium | reverse complement strand
GCGTTCGGGGTGTTTCTGGCCGTGCTGTTCACGGCAATGCAGGACCGCAACTGGACCGACATGATCAACCTCGCCGCGCGGATCGGCGCGGGTCATGTGACGTTGCAGCACGAAAGGTACCTGGAGGCGCCGAAGCTCTCCCACACCATTCACGGAACCGCGGCGCTGCGTGAGTTGGCGCTCGCCGAGCCCGGCGTCACGCGCGCGGTCGAGCGCATAGCCGGGCAGACGATGTTGAACACCGCATGGGAGAGCCGCGGGGCCGGGTTCATCGCGATCGATCCGACCACCGAGGACACGACGACCTTCACGGTGCTCGGGGCGATCGTCGAAGGGGAGCTGTTCACGTCGGCCGGTGATGGCGGGCTGATTCTGGGCGAGCGGCTGGCCGCCAATCTCGGTGTGGAGCTGGGCGACAAGGTCGTCTACACCATGACCGACCGGACCGGGGAGATCGTGAGCGGTCTTGCCAGAGTCTCGGGGATCGTGCGGACAGGGGCACCCAGCGTGGATGGTGGCCTGAGCCTCTTGCCGATCGACGCCGTGCGCAGGGTCCTCGGCTACGCGCCTGACGAGGCGACCCAGATCGCGGCATTCGTCGACGACCAACGCAAGTCCGACTCGATTGCAGAGCGGCTCGGGGCCGGGGTCGGCCCCGGGGTAGCGGCGCACCCCTGGCACGAGATCCAGCGGGAGCTTGCCGCCTTCATCGCGCTCAAGGTTGGTGGAGCGCGCTTCATGGAAGCGCTCATCGCGGTGCTCGTGGCCGCCGGCATCTTCAACACGCTGTTCGTGAGCGTGATGGAGCGGCTGCGGGAATTTGGGATAATGTTGGCCATCGGATGGAGTCCCGGCCGGCTGTTCCGGCTCGTCGTGCTGGAGAGTGCGTGGCTCGGCGTGCTTGGCCTCGTGGGGGCGGCGCTCATCACGGCACTGCCCTACTGGTATCTGGCCACCAAGGGGATTGACGCATCGGGAATCACCGGACCGAACACCACCGAGATCTCGGGGGTCGCGATGCCCGCCACGTTCCGCGTCGGCATCTTTCCCGAGCACGCGGTCGTGATAGCGGTCGCTGCCTTGGTGGCCACACTCCTGGCGGGCCTGTATCCCGCGTGGAAGGCCGGCCGGGTCGACCCGGTCGAGACCATCAAGCTCGTATGAGGTGGATGGATGACTCCTGATGGGAATGCCGCGATCGTTCGGCTCAGGGACGTGACCAAGGTCTACCACCAAGGAGCGGTGGACGTCCACGCCCTCCGCGGGCTCACGTTCGAGGTGGCCGAGGGGGAGTTCACGGCGATCTGCGGTCCGTCCGGCTCGGGCAAGACCACGGCACTCAATCTGATCGGTGCGCTCGACCGTCCGACCTCGGGCAGCGTGGTGCTGGAGGGCAAGGACTTGTCACAGCTCAACCGTCGGGAGCTGAGCTCACTGCGCCGCGATCGTATCGGTTTCGTGTTCCAGGCGTACAACCTGATCCCGGTGCTCACCGCGTACGAGAACGCCGAGACGGTGATGTGGGTTCAAGGGATCGACGTGGCCGAGCGCCGCCGTCGTGTCATGGAGCTGCTGGCCGCGGTGGGACTCGATGGTCTCGAGGACCGGCGGCCCGCGGAGCTCTCGGGTGGGCAGCAGCAGCGGGTGGCCATCGCCCGTGCCATTGCCGCCAATCCGGCCATCGTGCTCGCCGACGAGCCGACCGCCAACGTCGATTCCGAAACGGCCAACCGGCTCATTGGGATCATGGAGCGGCTGAACGCGGAGCAGGGTGTCACGTTTCTCTTCTCGACGCACGATCCCCGGGTCATGGAGCGAGCCCACCGGCTCGTGCGCCTGGTAGACGGCAACGTGGACAGCGACGAGCGGAGGCGGTAGGGGTCCTCCTCCGGATTCCGCACGACTTCGTTGCTGTTTCTCGCGCGAAGAGAGCGGTAGGTTGAGGCTGAACGCCACAAACCGCTGACGGCTCAACCGCCTAGCGCCTGTCATGTCTCTCGGTCTCCTGTTTCTGCTCCTCACCCCACCGCTCGTCGCGATCGGTCTCCTCAAGTATCGCGCCGACTACCGCCGCTATCAGCACACCACGTGGCTGGGGCTGGCCGCGGTGTGTCTCGCCTTCCTGATGCCGCATCTAGTGCTCGGCTACGCGTTTCCGATGATCGTCGTGCCGAAGACCACGATCGAGACCGTGGGTATGAGCATCATGGCACTCGGTTTGGCCGGCTGTCTGTGGCCGCTCCGCTACTTCTCCAGGAACATGTGGACCGGCATGAAGCAACCGCACCTGGTCACGACCGGGCCCTACCGCTATTCCCGAAATCCCCAATACGTGACCTACTTCTTCTTTCTGGCGGGCTACGCCATCATGGGCCGAACCCTCCTGGCGTGGGTCGCGCTCGTGCTGTACTGGATCGTGACCCACCTGATCGTGCTGATAGAGGAGAAGCACCTGGAGCGGCGCTTCGGCGACGAGTATCGCGCCTACAAGCGGCAGACACCGAGGTACTTGTTCGCGTGAGCGGTGTCACACGGGCAGCCGCATCACCACCGAGCGGCGAGCGCATAGACGGGCAGTGACGGTATCCCGGGATGCGAGTAGCGTGAACTCGACGGCCCTGCGCTCTTGATCGATCGCCACGTTGTTTCCTACCTTGGAGCGACTCGGACTCGAGACGCCCGTGCGCCTAGCTGTTGCCTTCGACACTCCCTACGCAGGTTGGACCCCGGAGCAGCATCGCGCTCAGATGGAGCGGGAGTTTGCGGACGACCACGACCATGAACCTGAGATGGAGTACCAGGTCGCCGGCGCGCTCCTCCAGCAAGGGCACGAGGTGCTGCTCGTGGGGATCGGCAAGGACCCTCGGGTGCTGCTCGACCTCTGCGCGAGCTTCAAACCCGACGTGGTGCTCAACTGCGCCGAGTCGTTCAACGGTGATGGGTCGCTGGATCACCTGTGCGCCACGTTGCTCGACGCCGCGGGATACCCCTACACCGGATCGGCACCCCTGGCGCTCCAGGTGACCCGCGACAAGGCGATGAGCAAGAAGATCCTCGCGTTTCATGGTGTGAAGGTGCCGCCATTCGTGATGTACCGGACGCGCGAGCAGGTGACGGAGCCGCCGCCGTTCGACTTCCCGCTCATCGTGAAGCCGCTCGCGGCCGACGCGTCGGCGGGCATCGCCAAGGCGTCGGTGGTGGACGATCTCGCGGCGCTCGCGGAGCGGGTGGCGTTCGTGCACCAGCGGTTCCGGCAGCCGGCGATCGCCGAGCAGTTCATCCGCGGCCGGGAGTTGTACGCGGGGATGCTGGGCAACGACGAGCGGCTCGAGATCCTGCCGCTCACCGAACTCGTCTTCGACAAGGAGAAGACCGAGCCGGAGCAGCGCATTGCGACGCAGGCGGCCAAGTGGACCGAGACCTATCGCGAGCGATGGGGCATCCGGACCGTGTTTGCCCGGCCGGTGTCCGCGGTGGCGCGGGAGCGGATCGAGGCCATCTGCCGCACGGCGGGCCGGGCACTGTGGCTCCGCGACTACGCCCGGATCGACCTGCGACTCACTGACGACGATGAGGTGTGGGTGCTCGAGGCCAATGCCAACCCCTTCATCAGCGAGGGGCACGAGATGGCCAACGCCGCCGAGAAGATGGGACTGCCGTACCGGCAGTTCATCGAGCGCATCGTGCAGGAGGCGCTGGCGAGGTACGAGCGGTTAGGCGGTTAGGCGGTTGGGCGGTCTCGCTATCCCTCGATCCAACCGTCTGTCGATCCATCAATCGAGCGATTCAACTCGCACCTTGCATCGGAGGGCACATCGCATGTCGAGAATCATCGTGATGGTCGGGGCGGTGACGCTCGCGGGAGCCCTGCTCCTGGGCGCGCGACACGTCCCGCCGCAGGATCCGCCCATGAGCTTCTTCATTACCAGCGTCGGGTCCGGCAACGGTGCGGACCTCGGCGGTCTCGCGGGGGCGGACGCCCACTGCCAGCGCCTTGCTGCCGCCGTCGGAGCAGGCGACCGCACTTGGCGGGCCTACCTCAGCACCGCAGCCACGGCGAGCGCCGAGACCGTGCACGCCCGTGACCGTATCGGTACGGGACCGTGGTACAATGCCAAAGGTGTTCCGGTGGCCGAAAGCGTCAGCCACCTCCATGGCGATGACAACCACCTCGACAAAGAGACAGCGCTCACCGAGGCCGGTGCGGTGGTCAATGGGCGGGGCGACCGACCCAACATGCACGACATCCTGACGGGCTCCGACCTCGACGGCACGGCCTACACCGCAGAAGGCACGACGACGTGCGACGGCTGGACGAGCAGCGGCGAGGGCAGTGCGCGGGTCGGCCATCATGACCGGACCGGAGGTGGCGAACGTCCCACGTCGTGGAACTCGGCGCACAACTCGCGGGGGTGCAGCCAGGAGGCGCTGCAAAGCTCCGGCGGCAACGGGCTGTTCTACTGTTTCGCGACCGGGCGGTAGGGCGCGACGGTCCAAACCGGCTTGACCTTCCCTTGACGCCGACGTGCAAGCGTGGACCGGCGTCAACGGGAGGGTCTCATGCGATCGCTGCGCAGAGCCGTCGCCTGCATCTTGGTGGTGTGGTACCTGCCGGCATGCACCACCTACCGGGTCGCGAGCGTCACGCCCCAGCAGGCCGTGCAAGGTGAGGAGGAGGTCATCGTGACCGTCCGCGCCGGCCGCGGCCTCCGCACGTTCCGTGTGGAACAGCCCTGGGCGAGCACTGACAGCGTCGGCGGAATCGCGTGCGTCACCGAGGGGCGAGCGCGGGGATGGCGCTGCCAGGCCGATAGCATATGGACCACGCCGATTTCAGGCGTACACTCGGTGCAAACCAAGCAGAAGGACACGCCGAAGACACTCATCGCCGTAGGTGCGACGATCGCCCTGCTCGCCGTCGCAGGAGCGTTGTTGGCCCCCAGCATGTCGCCGGATCTTGGACAGATGTTTGGAGAACCCTAGGACGGTAGCGCGATACGGCGTGTCCATTATCGGGCGGCCCATCGACCCCGCGATCCATCGGTCGAAGGGATCCCGTGGTCGTACCGCAGCTGCTTGCCATTCCCGGGAATAACGGGCACGTTAGTCCGGCCATTCATCGAAGGAGCACCATGCGCGCGTACATGACGGTACTCGCGGGGGTCGCGGTGGTCGGCGTTTCAGTGCTGGCGGCCGCCCCTGCCGAGAACACCCAGACTCAGACCCACACGGTGAGTGTGCGGGTCGTGTGTCAGGGCCCTGGCGTCGAGGTCAGCGTCGATCCCTGGCGGCAGCAGTTGGCCGTGAACGACGAGCTGGACTGGCGGCTCACCGACAACTCGGACGACGCCACGATCGCGGTGTCGCCGAAGCACGGGAACTGGCCGTTTGCCGGACCGGGACCGCAGCCGGGCCGAAAAGGGGGGCCGCCCGGGAACGTCCCGGCCAGGGCCGGGGGTCGGGCCAGAGACCGAGGGACCCACGCCTACAACATCACGCTCGGGTGCGGCAGTCGCACGATCGTGATTGATCCCGAGATCATTATCGGGGAAGAGGAGTAGCCAGTCAGCGGGCGCCGGTGGGCCCCCAAGACAGGCTCAAGTCGGACGGTGATCGCGCGTGTAACTTGCTGTAAAACAATGATTTAGTGGTACGTCCGGGGCTCGGCCCCCATGCGAATTCCACGGGTGGCGCAGTTCGGCGAGCGGGTGGGGAGACCGCTGGGGCCGATTCCGTATCTTGCGCTCCGGCTTGCGTTTCCGGACTATGTTTCCTACCTTGGCATTCGCGTCGGCGCGAGGTTCACTTGCTCTGAGCAGCGCAATCAAACCTCCAGCACCATGCCCGACGTAACGGTCCCGTCTCCGACGGGGCCGTTTTCTTTCCCCCATGAGCGGTCGTGGCCGCCGGCTTGCTAGAACCGAACAATTGCCGAAACGGCGATCCCCCGAGCCGCGGGGGTGACCGCGACCTCCAGCGGCCGTACCTGGACTTCCTCCCACCGGAGGCCTGGCCGGCGCCCGATGGTGGAGCCGATGATTGCCCCTGTGATGGCTCCGAGGCCTCCCAAGCCTGCGGACAGCATGATGCGGCAGCGGTTCTCGCCGAACCAGCGGTCCTCCTCGCAGCTCCCTCCGGCCGCCAAGCCAACCGCAGCCCCCACCGCGAATCCCGAAACGGCCCCCAAGAGCGTTCCGGTCCGGCGCCGGGAAACGCTGCGGCGAATTTCCAGCCGCGCGACATCCGGCCAGGCAACACGCACCGTGTCGCCATGCTGCCGGAGGACGATGCCATGCTCGTCCGACCTGAAGAGTGGGCCGATGATAGGTGCCGACGGGTTATTCGCCACCGTGATGCGGAGGACTGATCCGGGATACAGCGTGGGCGGTCGCTGCTGTCCGTCCACAGGCCCTGCAGCGCCGATGACTAGGGCTAGGACGATTCGCGACACGGCACGCATGGTGCTTCTCCCTATTGTGTTGCTGCAACGTGCGGTGTGCGTGTCAAGTGGACGTCAAGCTGACGCCCGAGGAGGTCCCCTCCGCTTGGGAGCCCCTCGCGCGCACCAGCAGCGGTGGTTCGGCCAGGTGTCGGTCCTCTCTCGGGTGGAGATGGCCATGGTGGGCTGGCCGATCCGGCGCGGCCAAGAGGAATTGGGGAGGCACAGGAACCTGGGAGCCCGCACGACGTATTGTATTCGCCTGGCTCGACGACACGCGGACATCCAGATATGCGCAGATCTCTGACCCATGCCTTGCTGGCGACGTGCGTTGCGGGGCTCGTCCTCGCGGCCTGCGGCGGCGAGCGGCTGCGGGAGCTGCTGGGCGATTACACGCCTCACCAGCGGTACGCGATGCGGCTGGTGGAAGCGGAGCTCGATCAGACGGCCCTCGGCCGCGACTGGATGGCGGTGGCCGAATCGGCGCTCCTGAATTCGGTCGCCGTCGCTGCGCCGTACCGGGAGGAGAGCTACCTGGATCCACGCGAGGCCATGGCCGCGTCCTACCGGATCTCGCTCCGGAGGGGGCAGCGACTCGAAGTCGCCTTCGAGAGTACTCCCGACAGTGCGTATCGTGTCTTTCTCGATGTGTTTCGGGCGCCCAGAGACTCGGGTGATGCGCCCAGGCACCTGCTGAGCGCCGACAGCCTCGAGCGGTCGCTGGAATACGTCGTGGGCCGGGATGCGGACTACCTCGTGCGCATCCAGCCCGAGCTGCTCCGCGGGGGACGCTACGCGATCACGATCGTGGTGAAGCCCACGCTCGAGTTCCCGGTGTCCGGACACGACACGACGGCCATCCGAAGCCGCTATGGTGATGCGCGGGATGGAGGGCGGCGGCGCCACGAAGGGCTCGACATCTTCGCCCGCCGCGGGACGCCGGTTGTGGCGGCGGCCGACGGGTACGTGCGCAGCACCCGGCGCAACAACCTGGGCGGCAACGTCATCTGGCTCCGCGACGACCTCGAGCGCACGCACTACTACGCCCATCTGGACAGCGTCGCCGTGTTTCGCGGCATGGCGGTCATGGCGGGCGACACGATCGGGTTCGTGGGGAACAGCGGCAACGCGCGAACCACGCCGCCACACCTGCACTTCGGTGTCTACCAGCGGGGTTCGTTCGATCCCTATCCCGCCCTGCACCAGGGTCCCACGGTGCCGG
>CAYGCN010000150.1:0-7701 GCA_964348385.1 uncultured Gemmatimonadaceae bacterium | reverse complement strand
CCCACGGTCGCCGGTCTGGCGGCCTCGATCGGACGCGGCGCCATGTCGAACCCGCTGGCCGACATGGAAAAGCCCGATGTGATCTTCTGCATCGGGACCAACATGACGGAGTGTCACCCGGTGGCGGCGACCCGCATCAAGCGGGCGCTGCGCCGGGGCGCGAAGCTGATCGTCGCCGACCCGCGACGCATCCCGCTCGCCGACCTCGCTGATCTCTATCTCCCGATCCGCGTCGGATCGGACGTGGCGCTACTGCTGGGCATGGCCCACGTGATCGCGCGCGATGGGCTCGTGAATCCGCAGTTCATCCGCGACCGCACCACGGACGCCGAGGCGTTTCTCGAGCACGTCAAGCAGTTCCCGCCGGAATGGGCGACGCCGATCAGCGGCGTGCCCGCGCGGGACATCGAGACCGCCGCCCGCTGGTACGCGACCGCGCAGCGGGGCGCCATCTACTACACGCTCGGCGTGACGGAGCACATCTGCGGCGTGGACAACGTGCAGAGCCTCTGTAACCTCGCGCTCATGACCGGCAACGTGGGCCGCGAGGGCACGGGCATCAACCCGATGCGGGGACAGAACAACATCCAGGGCGCCGGTGACTCGGGGGCCATTCCCAACAACTATCCCGGGTTTCAACCCGTCACCGATCCCAAGAACCAGGAGAAATTCCGGAAGGCGTACGGCCGCACCGTGGATCTCGAGAAGGGCATCACGAAGGTGACGGCCCTGGAGATGGCGGGCGACCAGATCCGCGCCATGCTGATCGACGGCGAGAACACGATCGTCTCCGATCCCGACCGCCATCACTGCGAGCGTGCGCTGAAGAGCCTCGAGCATCTGGTGGTGATCGACATCTTCCTGACCGAGACGGCCGCGATGGCGGACGTGGTGTTGCCCGCCTCGGCGTGGGGCGAGACCGACGGCTCGCAGACCAACACCGAGCGGCGGGTGCAACGGCTGCGCGCCGCCGTGACACCGCCCGGAGACGCCAGGCCGGACTGGTGGATCATCAGCCAATTGGCGCAACGTCTTGGCTTCCCGAGATTCGAGTACTCGGAGCCCAAGGAAGTCTTCAACGAGCTGTGCAGCGTGTCGGCCACATACGCCGGCCTCGACTGGGACCGCATCGAGCACGGCGAGTACCAGTGGCCCGTGCCCGAGCCTGGGCATCCGGGCACGCCGATCCTGCACCAGGGAACGTTCGTCAATGGCCGCGGGATCTTCCGATTGATCTCGTATCGGGATCCAGCCGAAACGATCGACGACGAGTACCCGGTGTGGCTCACCACCGGACGTCGGCTCCAGTCGTACCACACCCGCACCCAGACGGGCCGGTCGGCGGGCATCGAGTATCTCTTGCCGGAGGAGAGTCTGGAGGTCCACCCGGACGATCTCAGGGCGTGGGGGCTCCGCAACCGCGGGTGGGCCCGCGTGCACAGTCGCCGCGGCTGCGTCTTGATCAAGGTGAAGGAAACGCGCCGCTCACCGAAGGGCACCGTGTTCGCGAGCTTCAGCTTCGCCGACGTGCCGGTCAACATCCTGACTGGCGGCGGCTACGATCCCGTCACCCACACCGCGGAGCTCAAGGTCTGCCCGGTGCGCGTCGAGCCCGCGGACGCACCGTCGGAGCGGCGGGGCGCGGCGTGAACACGGCGAGCGCCGTGAACCACACGGCCGGTCTGCGCGACCGGGTGCTGGGCCTCGACCGCACGGTCCCGCTGCTCGACGGTCGCCTGGCACCATACGTCAACCTCGACAACGCGGCCACCACTCCGCCGCTCCGCGATGTCGTGGAAACGGTGCAGCGCTTTCTCCCCTTCTACTCCAGCGTGCACCGCGGTTCGGGATTCAAGTCGCGCCTGAGCACCATGGTGTACGATCAGGCGCACGAGATCCTGGCGCGCTTCGTGGGGGGCAACCCCGAAACCAACACCGTCATCTTCGGCAAGAACACCACGGAAGCCGTCAACAAGCTGTCGTACCGGATTCCGCTCCGGGACGACTCGGTGGTGCTCAGTACGGTCATGGAGCACCACTCCAACGATCTCCCGTGGCGCAATCGCGCCACCGTGGTGCACGTCAAGGCGACTCCGGACGGTCGGCTGGACGAGGACGACTTCGATCGCCAGCTCGCGCGGTACGCGGGTCGCGTGGCGATCGTGACCGTCACCGCGGCCTCCAACGTGACCGGGCTCATCCAACCGGTCCACCGCCTGGCAAGAAAGGCGCACGACGCGGGAACCATGATCATGGTGGATGCCGCGCAGTACGCGCCGCACCGGGCGGTCGACATGAGACCGGACGACGATCCCGAGCACCTGGACTTCGTCGTGCTCGCGGGACACAAGATGTACGCGCCGTACGGCACGGGGGCGCTCATTGGCCCCAAGGAATTCTTCCTCCGCTCGGGGCCGGAATACCCGGGTGGCGGGACGGTGGACGTCGTGACGCTCGACGAGGTGCACTGGGCCGGGATGCCGGATCGCGACGAGGCCGGCAGCCCCAACGTGGTCGGCGCCGTCGCGATGGCCAAGGCGGCCCAAGTCCTGATGGAGATCGGGATGGACACCGTGGCCGCGCACGAGGCGGAGCTCACGGCCTACGCGCTCGAGCGCCTCGGGACGGTTCCGAAGATTCAGCTTTACGGTGACGCGGACCCCAAACGTGCCGCGCACCGCGTGGGTGTCATCCCGTTCAACCTCGAGGGTATGTCGCACTATCTGGTGGCCGCGGTGCTCGGCTACGAGGGCGGGATCGGCGTGCGATCGGGATGCTTCTGCGCACACCCGTACGTCGTGCACCTGCTGCAGTTAGCCCAGGACGTGCGTGACACGTGGAAGGCTAGGGTGCTGGCGGGCGACAAGTCCGACATGCCGGGCCTGGTGCGCGCGAGCTTCGGCTGCTACAACACCACGGCGGACGTGGATCAGCTGGTCGAGATGCTCGGAACGGTGGCGCGCGGCGAGTACCGGGCGACGTATCGCCTCCACGGATCGAGCGGCGAATACGTGCCGGCCGGGTATATGGATCCGCTGCCCGACTTCTTCACGCTCGAGTAGCGAAAACCCCTCACACGCAGCAGCGATGTCCTTCCGGTCCGTGTCCTACCGCTCCGCCGGCAGTCCCGCCGTGTCGCGCGCCATGACGGAATCCGCGACGACGGTGTCGGCGGGCGCCGGCACCTCGACGGCGGGAGCGGTATCGACCGGCTGGTCCGTGCCTTCTTGTCGATCGGCGCAGGAGGCCGACATCACGACCACCATCATGATCACGAACCACTTCATACGCCAACCTCCGATGAGTGCCGCGGGAGACGCCGCGGGTCACGACTGGAAGTTAGCGCCGCACGGGGCGCGCCGGGACGCATCCCCATGACCGACCGCCGCACGTTCGTGTCGATGGTGACCGGATCGCTGGCCGGGCTCGTGGCGCGTCCATCCGTGTTGCGCGCCCCGCCGTATGCGCCCAGCGTGAACGCCGAGTCGACCCCCTTCTACCGCCATCCCGAGGGCCAGGCGAGTCTCGTCCGGTTCACGGCCACCGGAATCGAGGCCCCCGCCGGCCGGCTCCGGGTGTACGATCGCAATCGGCGCCTCCTCGGCACGGCGGGCGTGCTCCGTTCCGGCGACGCGCTGTTCGGCGAGCTGTGGCTGGCGGTGACCGACCAGTCCTACCTGGTGAGCGAACTGGAAGCACCCGGCATCCGGGGCATCCACCGCACCACCCATCGCCTCACGCCGGCACCGCGGTGGACGATGGTCTGGCTCACCCTCTCCGATGCCGAAGCGCTCGAACGCCGCTTGGACGGCCTCCCCTTGCTGAACCGGACGATACTGGCCACGGTGTGGCGTGAAGCCGGGGTGACCGTCAATCCGTTCCCCGCGGACACGGATCTCGCGACGCTTGATCACCTGCAGTTCCTCCGGCTGGGCGATCGCGGGGGCGACCTCGAGTGGCGGCTCGGTATTCGTACCAGTCCGGTGGCACTCGTGGATGCGCCGGACCGCGTGCCGCCCACGGTCGCCATGGCGCTCGCCGGCTCCGGCGTGAGCCACGTCATCAGGCGCGCACCGGCAGACGGCATGGCCCGGTGGTGGGACGGGCCGGACGGCTCCCGACTCCTCACGACCGTGTTCCCTGCCGGCGCCGATCCGCACGCGCTCGGGTTTGAGGGCGCACTCGACCTCATGGCACGGCGGGTGGAGGAGTTCCTGTCGTGGTCGCCGTCGGCGGTCCCCACTGGTCAGGGTGGGACGGGTCCGCTGACGTTCGTGCTCGGCACGGACGTCGACGACTCGCTCGGCAGGATGCTTCTCAATGTTCGCGAATGGAACCGCCGCTATGCGTATCCCCGCATCGTGATCGGCGGAGCAGACGGTCCGGCATCAGTGACGGCCGTCGTACCGGGCGCCGTTCCGCCACTCGACACAGCGCCCACCGGCGCCGAGACGCCCCCCCTCCCCTCGACGCTGATCGCGCTGGCGGAGGCGCGACGGACGTCGTACACGGCGCGGATCGAGTCCCTGTTGCTCCCGCTGGCCACGGCGGTGATCGGCCGTCGCGCGCGTGATCCGCTCGGCACCGTCGCCGCCGCGATCGACACACCGTTCCCGGGACACCTCGTGGTGAACCCGTCACCCCATCGTCGGACGGACGTCGTCACGCTGGTCGGCGGACGCCAGATGATCGCCACCGACATTCCTCCCATGGGACATGCGTTCGTCCTGGAACCGCCCGCGCTGTCTGCGGATGCACCGGAACCCCGCCGCCTGCCGCTCCCTGCCATTCGCGGTGCGTCGCTGCGGGTGGAGCTGGATGAACGCACGGGCGCCATCTCGTCGCTCCGCGACCGACACACCGGTCGCGAGTGGGCGCGGGTGGCCGGCATCAATGCCGTCGACGATGCGATCCTCGATGATCACGTGGTCGAGACCGTGGCCGGGGTCGGCACCCGTCTCACGGCACAACGCCGCTCCCCCATGCTGGGCGCGTTCACCAGCGTGATCACCGCGTACGACGCCCAGCCGTGGATCGACATCGAGAACGTCGCGGAGGACGCCGCGGGGTCGCTGCAGTATCGGTTCGGCTTCGATCTGCCCTATCCCGTCACCCGCTGGGAGATCCCCGCGGGGCATCGCGAGTCTGCCGAGCCGGTCGAGCACGCGGTGCACTTGCGGTGGGTGGCGGTTCAGTCCGGAGATGGCGTCGCGCTGCTCCGAGGACTCGACGCGCCGTACTTCGCCGTGGACGAAGGGGGTACCCTCGCGAGTTACGCTCCGTCCGGTAGGGTGCGGTATCGGCTGGCCGTCGCGAATGCCCCGCTCTCCGGAGCCGAGTGTGCCCGGTTCGGATGGGACAGCGAGCCGCTCATGACCGTGCCGGTGGCCGGAACCTCGAACGGGCGACTGGCCCGGTTCGGCAGCTCGTTTGTGCTGGACCAGGAAGATGCCGCGGTGGTGGGCATCGAGTCGGACGACGACCCGCGCGGCATGATCGTCTATCTGCAGGACCTGTCCGGGACCTCGCGCTCGCTCACCCTTGGCTACGGGCTCATGGCGTTTGACGAGGCTCGGCGGGTGGACTTGCTGGGGCGGGACCTGGCGGAGCCGGCGACGTCCGTGCCTGGCGGGGTTGCCGTGCCGGTCCGGGGCTGGGGGGTTGCGGCCGTGCGCCTTGCCGGGCTCCGCCTGCGGTGAGTAGCCGCCGAAGGACATACCCGCGATGGGATCGATTGCTGCTCATCGAGTGCATCGCGTGGGGAGTTATCATTACTGCATGACGAAGCCAGCCATCCTCGCCGACCTGAAGCAGACCGAGTGGGCCGATCCGCACGTGCACGGGCGGTCGGTCAAGGACGAGATGCGCCACAACCTGGTCCGCATGCTGGAGGCGGGCCACGAGATCTTCCCCGGCATCGTGGGGTTCGAGGATTCCGTCGTGCCGCAGGTGGTGAACGCCGTGCTCGCGCGGCACAACTTCATCCTGCTGGGCCTTCGCGGTCAGGCCAAGAGCCGCATCCTGCGTCAGCTCATGGATCTCCTGGACGAAGAGATCCCGATCATCGCCGGGAGCGAGGTGAACGACAGCCCGTTCGGCCCGATCTCGAAGTTCGGGCGGCAACTCCTGGACGAGCGCGGCGACCGCACTCCCATCGAGTGGATCCCGCGGCACCGCCGCTATGTGGAGAAGCTCGCGACGCCGGACGTCACGATCGCCGACATCATCGGTGACGTGGACCCCATCAAGGCGGCGCGCGGCGGGCACCTGCTGTCGGACGAGCTCACGATCCACTACGGCCTGCTCCCGCGGAGCAACCGCGGCATCTTCGCGATCAACGAGCTGCCGGATCTGGCAGGCAAGATCCAGGTAGGCCTGTTCAACATCATGCAGGAAGGCGACGTCCAGATCAAAGGCTACCCCATCCGGCTCCCGCTGGACGTGCTCCTCGTGTTCTCCGCCAATCCCGAGGACTACACCGCGCGCGGCAAGATCATCACGCCGCTCAAAGACCGCATCGGCAGCGAGATCCTGACGCACTACCCCGTCACCATCGATCACGGGATGGAGATCACCGAGCAGGAGGCGTGGGTGGCGCGCGACGGAATCCCGGTCGAGGTACCCGACTTCATGCGGGAGCTGGTAGAGCGCATCGCGTTCGAGGCCCGCGAAGATAAGCGCATCGACCGTCGATCAGGCGTGAGCCAGCGGCTCCCGATCGCGGTGCTGGAGAACGTGGTGTCCAGCGCCGAACAGCGCGCGATCGTGAAGCAGGAAGATCGCATCGTTCCCCGCATCGCCGACATCTACCGCGCGCTCCCGGCCATCACCGGCAAGATCGAGCTGGAGTACGAGGGCGAGCTGCAGGGACCGGAGGTCATCGCCCGCGATCTCGTGCGCCGCGCCGCCGGCAAGACGTTCGAGAACCGCTGCGGCGGCCTGGACTGCGACGCCATCGTGGAGTGGTTCGATCAGGGCGGCGCCCTCAAGCTGTCGCAGCACGAGGCCGCGACGCTGTGTCTCAAGGGGTTCACCACCGTGCCGGGCTTGATCGACGCCGTAAAGCTCGTCGGGCTCGCTCCCGGCAAGGACCCGGGCTCGATCGTCGCGGCGTGCGAGCTGATCCTCGAGGGGCTCGTGGCGCACAAGCGCATTTCCCGTTCCGAGGAACTGGGCTATGTGCGCAGTCGAGTGCGCGGCCCCAGTGGCCCGAGCGGACCGGGCGGCCAGCAACTCTTCGGCTGAGCGACATCGATGCCGGTCATCACGATCTCACGCCAATACGCGTCCGGCGGCTCGGACATCGCTCGCCGGATCGCCGAGCGCCTGGAGTGGCCGCTGGTCGACAACGAGTTCGTCGACCGCGTGGCGCGCGAGGCCGGTGTCCCCACGGCCGAGGTTGAGGAACGCGAGGAGCGCGTGCCGTCGCTCGTGGAGCGGCTGGCTCGCGCGTTGGCGGTCTCGTCACCCGAAGTGTTCGTCACGGCGCCGGAACCGCCCACCGGCCGGCTGACCGACGAAGCCGAGCTGGTCCGGGCCACCGAAGCGGTCATCCAGCAGGCGGTCCGCGAGGCCCCGCATCTCATCATGGTGGGACGGGGAGCGCAAGCCTGTCTCGCCCAGCGGGAAGACGCGCTCCACGTGTTCATCGTGGCGCCGCGCGACGTGCGGGTGCGTGCGGCAATGGAGCGACTGGGCCTG
>CAYGCN010000149.1:0-7887 GCA_964348385.1 uncultured Gemmatimonadaceae bacterium | reverse complement strand
TCACCGAGTTCGACTGCCGCGGCCTCGTCAGGGAGCACGGTCCAGCGAGGGGGCCCTGACGGCACCACGTCGCACACCGGACGGCACCGCGTAGATGGCACATCGCTCACCCCCGATACCCGGCCGAGGCCGGCGGCGTCACAGCCTCGGACCGGTGACGCCGAGACCCGTGGCCGGGTATTGATGACGTGAGGGGGGAAAGCGACGGGGCCCTCGTGCAGCGCGTCCTGGAGGGCGACACCGCAGCGTACGCGGGCCTCGTCAGCCGATACCGCGACCGACTGGGCCGCTATGCGATGCGAATGCTCGGGAACCAGGCCGATGCGGAGGAGGCACTCCAGGACGCGTTCGTCCGGGGGTATCGGTCCCTGCAGCGCTGCACCGATCCCGAGCGGTTCGGGGCGTGGCTGTTCGGCATCCTGGTCAACCGATGCCGCACCCTCGGTGGTCGCCGTGCCCGCAGGCAGCGGACCGTCATCCACGACGAGGTCGCCCTGGGCCGGGCGTCGGTGGGAGACGAGGCGGAGGATTTCGCGCTGCGGGAGACCATCGAGTGGGCGGTGGCCCAGCTCCCGTCGGTCAACCGCGAGGCATTCCTGCTGAAGCACGTCGAGGAGTTGAGTTACGACGAGATGACGGAGCTCACGGGCGCGAGCGTGTCGGCGCTCAAGATGCGGGTGTTGCGGGCGCGCGAGGAACTACAACGATTGCTGTCAGAGGTCGTACGTGACTGAGCAAGACATGCTGCTAGATCGGATCGCCGAGATCCTGCGGGAGCCTGTGGCGATCGATGCCGACCTGGACCGGCGCATCATGAACGAGATCCGGTCGGGGCCGGCGGTGCACATCACGCCTCACCGCCCGGCGGCTTGGCTCCTCCGGCGGCGAACCGTGTCGGTGAGCCCGCTCGGGGGGCTTGCGCTCGCTGCCGGGATCGCCGCGGTGGCGTTACTCGGCCGTTCCGCATGGCACGTCGCCACACAGCCGGCGGCACCGGCCGCGGCGACCGTCGCTGCAACGGGACAGCCGGCGACGTCGCTGGTCCAGTTTGTGATCGTGGCACCCGCGGCGGGCGCCGTCTCGCTCGTCGGGGACTTCAACGATTGGAACGTATCGGCCATGCCGATGCGGCCCGCGCCGGGTGACGGGATCTGGTCGGTCACGGTGCCCCTCGAACCCGGGCGGTACCGTTATGCCTTCCTGGTCGACGGCGAGACCTGGCTGGCAGACCCCTCGGCACCCGGTACCCTGGACGACGACTTCGGACCGCCGAATTCGGTGGTGACGGTGGGAGGATCATGAGACATCGCCCGGCCATCATCGCGATGACCCTGGCCGTGATCGGCGCGCAGTGGGCGGTCGCTCAGGAGCCCCGACTGGTCGGTCGGCTCCCCGCCGAGACCCGGCTCCAGGTCGATGCGATCCTCGATTCCGCGCGCGCGATGGAGCTCCCGATCGAGCCGCTCGTCGACCGTGCGCTGGAAGGCGCGAGCAAACGGGCGCCCGGTGACCGGATCGTCGCCGCCGTGCGCCGCCTCGCGGGCGAACTCCAAGTCGCACGAGACGCGCTCGGCAGTCGTTCCACATCCATCGAGGTGACGGCAGGCGCCAGCGCGCTGCGCGCCGGGGCGACAGGAGCCGACCTCTCACAGCTCCGCCGCTTGCGCACGGACCGGTCGCTGACCGTGGCTGCCGCTGTGCTGGCGGACCTCGTCGCCGTCGGTGTTCCCCCCGACACGGCGGTGGCCGCCGTCCTGGCACTCGCGGAGTTTGCCCAGGACGCCGAGTATCTGGCGCTACGGGACAACGTGGAGCGCGACGTGGCCATGGGCGCGTCCCCGGTCTCCGCGCTCGGAGTCCGGGTAGAGGCGGCCGCACCCGCGGGAGATTTCGGCACGAGCGGAGCGTCGCGCCCCCCGGCACGCAAACCGTAGCGCGCTCGGCAGCCGGTGAACTACCGCTGGCCGGTCGTCACCGCAACCGCCGTCGGGTTGCACGCGATCGCCACCCCCCTCGCAGCACAGACCACCGCATCGCTCGAACTTGGCGGATCCGTCGTCCAGTACGATGGGTTCCTGTCCTCCGGCGCCCTTTACGGGACGCCGTTGCTGCGTCTGGACGGCCGCTCCTACAGTGTGGCGGCGCAAGGGAGCTATGTCCTGTTCGAGAGTGGGAACCGTATCCTGCAGGGTACTGCCGCGGGGGCGTGGCTCACGCCGCGCCTCGGTCCGTTGCGCGGTGAAGTCTCGGCCTCGGCAGGCGTCACCGGCTACGAGGACTACCCCACCTACGGTCACGTCCTCGGGCGCGGGAAGCTGCACCTCATTGGCAACGGCGTCGGCGCATGGGTTGCCGGCGCGACGGGAAGCTCGTTCTTCGGTTCCAACTGGGACGCGGCAACCGAGCTCACCCTCGGCGCCTGGGCTGCAACGCCGGCGTTCGGCGGAGGCATCACGCTCATTCACTCCCGCCTCCTGGACTCGACGTTCACCGATGTGGTGGCGGGTGGTCGCTGGCGCACGCCGGTAGGCGAGCTGGACGGCTCGCTCGGACTCCGGACGTCGGGGGTCAGCACCGGCGGTGGGGTGTTCGGCGAGATCGGTGCCCGGTTTCGGCTCTCCAGCCGCTTCGCCATTCTCGCCAACGGCGGCCGCTATCCCGCCGATCCAGTGCGTGGCGTGCTCGCCGCCAGCTACGCCAGTCTGGGATTACGATTCGATCTCATTCCCTCGCGGCGCACCCCCCTGGCGTCGCTGTCGACGGCCTTGACTCGTGCGGTCCCGGCGGCTGCGGACCGAGGCGGCAATGCCTCGGCCCTCCTCACGGTCCAGCCCTCGGCGAGCGGCTTCGCGCTCCTCCGCGTGTCGGCAGCGGGAGCCACGCGGGTCGAGCTGATGGGAGAGTTCACCGACTGGGAGCCCCTCACGCTGGCACAGGTGCGGCCCGGCACATTCGAGATCCTGCTGCGGCTCCAGCCCGGCAGCTACCGGCTGAACGTGCGGCTCGACGGGGGACCATGGATCGTGCCGTCCGGCGCCAGGGCCGAGGACGACGACTTCGGTCAAAAAGTGGGGATCGTCCTCGTGCAGTGACGACCGGGCACGGGAGGCCGAGACGCAACGGCCGCTAGCAGAGCGGTCTCGTTGCGGGTCGGCCGGGCGGCTCGTCGGGCTTTCGAAACCAATTCCCGAAATGTGATCTACGCTGCTTGCGTCGAGCGCCGCTTCTCCTCATCCTGTTCCAGCCTAAACCGCCGGAGCGTCAGTGAGAAGCGACTCGTCCGCCGCGCATCCGTCCGTGCCCCTGGATTCGGCCGTGCGCCTCGTCGGCTACTCATTTCTCATCCTCTTCTTCGAGCTGGCCCTGATCCGATACGTGCCCGCCTACGTGCGGGTCTTCGGGTTCTATCTCAACCTCGTGCTCATCGCGACGTTCCTCGGGATGGGGGTGGGGCTGTTGCGCGTGGAAAGTGCCGAGCGCCTTCGGTGGTTGGCCATTCCTGCCCTGCTCCTGCTGCTCGTGACCGTGCGCCTCCTCGCCAACGTGCTCGTGGACGCTCCGGCGGATCCCGACGAGTGGTTGTGGGCCGTGTACCCGCAGGTATCGCCGAACGTGCGGCGCCTCGGAATCCTGCCAACCACGACGTTGCTGTTCACGTTGTGCGCGCTGTTCTTCGTGCCGCTGGGCGCCTTGATGGGACGGGAGTTTCGTCGCTTTCGGCCCCTGGTAGCCTACTCGCTGGACATCGGTGGGAGCCTGGCGGGGATTCTGGCCTTCGGGGTCCTGAGCGTGATGCGCACCAGTCCCCCGATCTGGTTCGGGATCGGTGCCGCCGTCTGGATTGTGCTGTCGCTCCGGCATCGCGGCTACAGCCTGAGCCTGCTCGCGACGGGCGTCGTGGCCGTCACCCTGACCGTGCTCACCGCCCAGCCGAGACCGGAGTACTGGTCACCGTACTACCGCATCAACATCCGGACGCTGGCTGAGGGCGTCCAGACGCTCAACGTCAACGGCTCGCTGCATCAATGGATGATCGACTTCCGGCCCGAGGTCGTGGACTCGAGCGGTCTGCTCCAGGGCATGGTGACCGATTATGTCCGGCCCTACCTGCTGCTGGATAACGTCGATACCGTGCTCGTCGTCGGGGCAGGCACCGGCAACGACGTCGCGCTGCTCCTCAAGGCCGGTGTCTCGTACATCGATGCTGTGGAGATCGATCCCACGATCTACGACATCGGGAGAGCCGCCAATTTCCAGGACCGCTACGGCGACCCGCGCGTGAAGGTCCACATCAACGACGCACGGGCGCATTTCGATCGCACCAAGCAGCGGTACGATTTGGTCCTGCTTGGCACCCTCGACAGCCAGACCCTGCTGTCGGGCATGACGTCGCTCCGGCTCGACAATTACGTGTACACGCAAGAGGCGTTCGACGCCGCCCGTGCCCTCCTGAAGCCGGGGGGGAGCCTGGTCGCGTACCACATGTCCGGCTACCCCTACATCGCGGCCAAGATCTATCGGCTCATGGAGCAGGCATTCGGCCAGCCGCCGGCGGTCCGATTCGAGTCCCCGCACCGCCTGTTCAACTACACGTTCGTGGCCGGTCGCGCCGCGGGGAAGGCGACGGATTGGACGACGCCCGAGCCGGTCCTCACGACAGCGGTCACGGCACCCGAGGACGATTGGCCCTACCTGTATTTGCGCCGGCCCACGCTCCCCGACCACTACGTGCAGGCACTCGTCATGGTGCTGCTCGTGGCCCTGGTGTTCGTCGGCGTCGGGATGGGGGTCACCCAGCTGCGCACATCGCGGTTCGATTGGGGCATGTTCTTCCTCGGTGCCGGCTTCCTGCTGGTGGAGACAAAGAGCGTCTCGGAGATCTCGCTGTTGTTTGGTGCCACGTGGACCGTCAACCTGGTGGTCTTCTATTCGATCCTGAGCGTCATCCTCCTCGCCAACGTCTGGGTGCTGAAGCGGCCCGGACACGGAACGCGCTGGCCGTTCGTCGGCTTATTCCTGAGCCTCGGGATCGCGTATGCCGTCCCGGCGCGAAGCCTCCTCCCGCTCGGGCTCGTCGGTCAGTGGGTCGTGGGTGGGGGGTTGGTGGCGCTCCCGATCCTGTTCGCGGCGCTGATCTTTGCAGTGCTGTTCCGCACCCGGACGGCCAATCCTACCAGCGCGCTCGCCGCCAACCTCCTTGGAGCGATCGTCGGCGGCGTGCTGGAGTACTCGTCGATGATTGTGGGGATCAAGACGCTGTACGTCATCGCGGCGGTCTTCTATGTCGCCGCCTTCCTGGCCAGCGAGCGTGGAGGGCGGCCGGTCGCCTCACCGCTCGCGGCAGAGCGAGCGTAGCACATGTTTGCGCAGAGCGACGACGGATCGGATACCGCGGCGCGGCTGAGCGCGGCCCTCGGGCCGAACTATCAGGTCCGCCGCGCGGTCGGACGCGGTGGATTCGCGGAAGTGTTCGAGGTATGGGATCGCGAGCTCGAGCGCCGTCTTGCGGTGAAGGTGCTGCGCCCGGACATCGCGTGGACATCCGGCATGCTCCAACGGTTCAAGCAGGAAGCGCGCGCTGTCGCCGGCCTGCAGCACACCAATATCCTCCCGATTCACTTCGTCGGCGAAGGGCACGGACTGGTGTACTACGCCATGCCGTTCGTCGAAGGCGAGTCGCTGGGGGACGTGCTCCGGACCTCGGGCGCACTGTCGCCGGAGCGTGCGGTGGCAATCGCGATTCCGGTGCTGGAGGCGCTCGGCCATGCCCACGCACAGTCGATCGTGCACCGGGACATCAAGCCTGACAACATCATGCTCGACCGCACGAGCGAGCGCCCGCTGCTGGTGGATTTCGGCATCGCCAAGCGTCTCGATAGCCAGGCGGCGCTGACCCAGACAGGGTTCGTCGTCGGGACACCGCACTACATGAGTCCGGAGCAGGCGCTGGGCCAGGGCGATCTCGACGCACGGTCCGACCTCTATTCCTTCGGCGCCGTCCTGTTCCAGATGGTGACCGGGAGTCCCCCGTTCGAGGGTGACTCGTCGCAAGAAATCGTCGGCAAGCACATTGCCGAGCCGCCGCCGGCGCCGGCCGAGGTGGACCGACAGATCCCGGCGTGGCTGTCGCACATCATCACCCACTGCCTCGAGAAGAAGCCCGAAGACCGCTACCAAACGGCCGCCATGGTGGTCGAGGCCCTCCGGGTCGGGCCCGGTGGTGAGACACATCCGGTCGCCAAGCACGAGATCGTGGCCGGCGTGGATACCGGCGCGAAGACAGAACTCGTCACGCGTCACGCACCGCCACCGAAGGCCCGTTCCCGCTGGCGTCGCCTTGGGCGGCTCGCATTCATTGTCCTCCCGCTGCTGGCCGTGGCGGTCGTGGCTCTGGGGTGGGTATCCCGCCCGAGGCTCGTCTTCGAAAACCCACTGGTGGAGCCGGTGCGGGTCCGTGTCGCCGACGCGGAGTACCTCGTGGGACCCGGCGAGGACGTGACGGTCCGGCTGCCCCGCCGCCGCCCGACCGCGGTCCTGTGGACGCTGGTGCGGCGGACCGATACCGAGGGGACTCCTCTGGGCGTGGAGGTCTCGGGCGCGCTCACGATCGATCGACCAGGCGGTCGCATGGTCCGACGAGCCAATGCCAGCCCTGGAGATCGAGCCTACTTTGCCCCGCTCATCACCAACGAGACGGGATCACCGGTCACCGTCATCATGAACGCCGGGACTGATGCGGCCGTGCCCTGCAGCTGCACGGTCCCCGCCGGAGCAATGCGGATGGCGATCGGGTATTACCCGTTGTACCAGAACTCGGCGGTCCGCGCCGTCAATCCTGCAGGACGATCGGCGACATTCTCCGATCTCGGCGCCGAAGTGGAGCGCGCGTCCGGCGTGGTGAGGCTCCGACTCGAGGCGCGCGACCTCCGATGACTACCCGAACCCACTCGCTCAGATGTGCCCTTCGTCCTTTCCGATCTCCGTGTCAGGCCTTATCTTAGGCCCCCTATGTCGGACCGCTTCTCGCGTCTGAGTGCCGCCATCGGCCGGGCCGCGCCCAAGGCATTGAGCCTCGACTCAATCCGGGGCCGCATTGTCGTCTTTGCCCTGCTGGCGGCCCTGATACCGACCGGCATCACCGCCTGGTTGGCTTACTCCCAGACGAGGAGCTCCCGCACCCGCCAAACCAACCAAGAGCTCACCGGCGCGGCGAGCCAGGCCGCCCGTGAGCTGAGCATCTGGCTCAAGGAGCGAGCGTACGAACTGAAGATCTTCACCGGGTCCTTCCAGGTTCCGGAAAACCTGACCCGGATACGGCGCGCGGCCGGGCGGTCCAGCCAGACGCTCGAGGCCACGGCGCGCCTCAACAACTACCTCGTCTCGGTCCGGGAGCGGTTCCCGACCCTGTACGATGAGTTGCTCGTGATCGATTCGCTGCAGGCGATCCTCGCCACCAGTGCTCGCTCACCCGGTCGCCTGCACTTGCCGGATGACTGGCTGGAAAGCGTACGCGCGACCCGTGAGGCGATCGGCGGCCCGTTTTGGGAAGACGGCGTCGACCATCCCACGATCACCATGGCGGTCCCGATTTCCGGTGCGACTGACGGGCAGTTTCTGGGGGCACTCGCCGCACGCGTGAATCTCCGAGCACTCGAGGCGAATCTGGCCACGTTCCCGGCGGGCGAGACGGGTCAGGTGTATCTGGTGTCGCGCGACGGCAGCCTGGTCGTGAGCTCCCGGGGGGTCACCCGCAAGCAAACGGGGTTGCGTATCCCTCAAGAAACGCTGGCCTCCCTACGCGGAGCCCAGGGTGCCTTGATTCGGTTCACGAACTACGACGACAGAGACGTCGTGGGATCGTTGGCCGCGCTCCCCGACTTGCCGTGG
>CAYGCN010000148.1:0-7910 GCA_964348385.1 uncultured Gemmatimonadaceae bacterium | reverse complement strand
GCAAACGTATAGGTCGAGCTGTACGAGTGCTCCCACGCCCCCATGGTCACGTCTTCGAAATGGAAGAGAAAGGCGTACCGATCGACGGGAAGCTCGCCAAGGAAATCGGCGGCGGCAGTCAGAACGTCGCGGACCGCCTCGAGAATCTGCTCCGACCGCACCGTGCCGGTCTTGGAGTAGGTGAAGATGTCGACCGCCGTGCTGAGCACGTCGAGCGACGCGACGGACAGCGTGCCAGTCAAGATCGGGGAGTCCACCACGTGATCGTAGTTGTCGGCGCGGTACCACCCGGCCGCGTCCGTCTCGAGCGCGGTCCCCACGATCCACTCGTCGGGGCGCACCAGGTGGATCCGGAGCGGCCGGGCCTGCATGCCCGTCGGATACCCAAAGACGGCCTGGCCGTTGATCTGGACATGATCGTCCTCGATCGACGTCCCGGCCATCAGATACACCGGGTGTTCGTCAACGGGCGTATCCCATGTCTCGGCGACCGCATAGCGGATCTCGACCACGTCCTCGGGTCGGCTGATGCGCCACTGGTTCGTGGATACCTGCTCGGACGGGATGACCGCCCCGGAGGCATCGACGGCCTCGAACCGACGCACGAAGCGTCCGATGTCCATCACCTGGTAGGTGCCGGGCGCGGTCGATGCGAACTGATAGATCGCGTTCGCCGGCTGGAGATCGTCAACGCGCAGGAGCACTTTGAAGGTGTCGTCACTGCGGTCGGTGAGATCCACCGTGTACGCGAGCGGCTCCGGCTCCGCAGCGGTCGGGAGCGCGACCGGAGGACCGGAGGCGGCGCACCCGGTGAGAGACAGTATCGCGGCGATCGCTGTCGTGACGGCAACGCTGGGATGGATGGGCATGGCACACGACTCGCGGCAGTTGAGTAGGGTCGGGCCACGTCGGCGGGCCCGCTGTATGGGTTCGAGTACCCCTGGGCTGCCATACGGACGCCCGCCTCAAAGGTTGCAGGATCGCGTGCGCGGGTCACCTTCGACGAAGTGCCGCCCACGGCCCGGCCGGACGAAACCCGCCAAGGCGCGTATCCGTAGCGTTGGGTAACCGAAGCCAGACCCTTTGAGGAGCTGCCGCATGCGTACGTCTCTGACCGTCTCGCGGCTCGTCACTCCCGCGTGCCTTCTGCTCGCGTTTTGCACCACCGACTCCGCCGCGCAGGAGGCGCCGCCGTCCCGCCTACTCCTCAACCGTGAGCCGTCGGCGTTGGCAGCGGACCTCACCGCACGCATCCCCGATCTCATGCGCCAGGCGAGGGTCCCTGGGCTCTCCATCGCGATTGTCCACAACGGGAGCGTGGTGTGGGATGGAGCCTTCGGAGTGAAGAGCACGGAGACCGGAGAATCTGTCTCGCGCGAGACGCTGTTCGAAGCGGCGTCCCTCACCAAACCGCTCTTTGCCTATGCGGTCATGCAGCTGGTGGAGGAGGGCGTGCTGAACCTGGACACGCCACTGGTGCAGTACCTGCCACAGGAGACCGTCGAGACGTTTCTGACTCACCCGCTCGACAAGGCCGGATTCCGGCGAGACTGGTTCGAGCGGGTGACCGGGCGACACGTCCTCTCGCATTCTTCCGGACTGCCGCACGGTGAGCCGATCGACCCTCACTATCCGCTCTTCTTCGAGCCCGGCGCTCGATTCAAGTACTCGGCGGCCGGCTACTTCCTGCTGCAACGGACCGTGGAGCATCTGACCGGCAAGCCCCTGGAGCAGATCGCGCAGGAGTACGTCTTCGATCCGCTGGGGATGACGCACAGCTCCATGATCTGGCGGGATGACTTCGCGACCGCTGCCGCGCACGGTCATAACCTCGTGGGGAACCCCGAGCCGTTCCGCACGTACAGGCACGCACACGCTGCGGCGTCGATGTACACGACGGCGGCGGAGTACGCGCGGTTCGTCGCCGCGGTGCTGAACGGCGAGGGATTGCCGCGCGCCGCGGTCGTGTCGATGCTCACCCCCGAGATCGCGATCGACACGCACACCAGCTGGAGCCTCGGGTTCGGAATACAGCGTGATGGCAACGGCGACGCCTTGTGGCAGTGGGGTGACTACGGGATCTTCCGCAACTTCGTGATCGCGTACAGGGAACCGAAAATCGGCGTGGTCTACCTCACGAATAGCTTCAATGGCCTCAGCATTGTTGGGGAGCTCGTGTCGCACGCGATCGGTGGAACGCTCCACGCGATGGACTGGCTGCGCTATGAGCCGTATGACACGCCAACCGCGCAGTTCACGTCGGCGGTCGTGCTGGACGGTGCGGAGGCAGCGATCGCGCTGCTCCCGGAGCTGCGCGCGAGCGATCCTGCGGTTGCGGGTGAGAGTGCGGTCAACAGGCTGGGCTATGCGCTGCTCAACGCAGACCGGTTCGACGACGCGATCCGGCTGTTCGAGCTGAACGTCGCGGAACACCCCCGATCCGCCAATACCTATGACAGCCTGGCCGAGGCATTCATGACGAGAGACGCGGAGGGGGACATCGAGCGAGCCATTCACTATTACCGGAAGTCGCTGGCGGCCATCCCCAACGACCCACGTCCCGATAAGGAGTTCCTGGAACAGCTGAGAGTGGGCGGCGAGCACCGAATCCAGGAGCTGGAGGCGAGGCTCAGGCAGCGCTAGCCAGCGGCAAGGTAGTGTGACGCCGCAGGAGACGCCCACGATGTCCGATGACGCGACAGCGAGCCGACAGTCCATCTCACACGTGGCACAGGGGGGCAATTGACGGTCCCCGTGGATCATTCTCGTCGATCCTCTTCGGCAAGGCTCAGGCATTGGCCCATCGTGTCAGTGACGTGCGCACTGCTGGGCGCCCCTCTTGGTCTGCTGAGGGCACAAGGAGTCGACGACCTCGGGACAATGGTCCCCGCCCTCATGCGCCAGTACGATGTACCGGGCGTGGCACTCACCGTCGTCCGAGATGATGGCATCGGATTTCTCCGCGGGTTCGGGCTGGCGCGCGTCTCGGACAGTGCTCCGGTCGATCCCGAACGTACTGTCTTTCGAATAGCGTCCGTGGCAAAGCTTTTCGTTGCCACAACGGCTCTCATGCTCGTCGACCGAGGCACCCTCGACCTCAAAGAGGAGATCGGCCGTTACGTTCCCGGTATTCCGATCGACGACCGCTTTAGCGAGCCGATTACGCTCCATCACCTGCTCACCCATACGGCCGGATTCGACGAACGGATGATCGGCTACGCGGCCACGTCGCGTAGTGGAATCCGCCCGCTCGGAGAGTACCTGGCCGAAAACCTCCCGCGACGTGGATGGCGGCCGGGCGAGGTAACAGGGTACTCGAACCATGGAATGGCGCTCGCCGCCCACGTGGTTGAGCGGGTAAGCGGCGTTCCGTTCTCCGTATTCGCGCGGGACTCGCTCTTTGCGAAACTCGACATGACGAACACGAGCTACCTCGACGTGGTTGAGGCGCGGCGCGAGGACCGGGCAACGGGTCATTCGTGCGGAGGGAACGGCTGTTCCACCGTCGAGGAGGTGTATTCGCACCCGTACCCCGTGGGACTTGCGTATTCGACGGCGGCCGACATGGCGCGGTTTCTCGTCGCGCTTCTCAACGAGGGGCGGATCGATGGAGAGGTTCGACTACCGGCGCAGGTCATCGCGCTGCTGCAGGCCGAGCAATTCACCCACGACCCCGCAATTCCTGGAATGTCCTACGGGTTCTCGAACCAAGCGGAACGTGGGTGGCGAGCGCTTGCTCACGCGGGTGGGGTGCCTGGGATGCGTAGCCTGCTCCTCATCGTTCCTGAGGCAAGGGTAGGGGTCTTCTTCGTGGCCAACGGCGGCAGGGGAGCATTCGGGGCTGCGCTGAAGGACAGTCTCCTGGAGCGGTTACTCGACGATCGAAGCGATGCAGCACGGATTGGCGACGTGCGATTGAGCCCGGAGTACGTGAGTCGGTTTGCGGGACCGTACCAAGAGACCCGGTACGCCCACTACACGGTCGAGAAATTTCCTGCCTTGTTCGTCACGTCGAGACGGGTGCGATCCACTGAACGCGGGACGCTGGTGCTTCCCATGGAAGGAAGTGCAGAATTCGTACCTGTTGATTCACTTCGGTTCAGGGAAATCGGCGGAGAACGAGTCATTGCGTTCCGGCGCGATGATGGCGGACGTGTGTCGCACATGTTTGCGGCACAACCGGTGTTCGGTGCGGACTTTCCGGCAGCGTTCGAACGTCGCCGCTGGTATGACGACGCCAGCTTCAAGAACGAGTACGTCTCTTACCTGTTCGGCATTCCGCCGATCGTGCTGCTCATCGCGTGGCCGCTCACGGCAGCGGGCCGTGCATGGTGGGAGAAGCGAAGGCGTGGCGCGCTGCGGTCTCCTGTGCCTGGGTCGCGCGTTGGCATCGCCACGGCATTGCTCTTCAGTGTGCTGTTCGCGGTGTTTGGATTTGGGTTTGTGGCACGGTCCACCGCGATGCTGCGGTCCGCCACGGGTATCACGACCGGTATGACACGGGGAATGCAGGCGCTGCTGCAGCTGCCGTACGTGCTGGCTCTCCTTGCGGCACTCGTAGTGATGTTTGCCGCGGTCGCCTGGCGCCGCCGCTACTGGGGACCGGTGCGGCGTACCTACTACACGGTGATCGCGGCTTTTGCGATCCTCGTGGTCGCGTTCCTCATCCGCTGGAACTACCTTCCACCCGTCTGGCGTTGAGACGGCGCGTCGGGATCGCACCGGGGCGCTCCCACCACCGACATCGCCGCCCGCCAGAGCAAGAACCGAAAGGACTAGCGATCGGCGAGCGCCTTGCGGAGGCGTTCGGTCGGATCGGGCATGGAGGCCAAGATAGAGGTGGAGAACGGGCTTGGCGAGGTGTCCACGTGGTCACCCAACGACGGAGGCACGCACGTGGCGCCGGGCTCGGCGGGGGCTTGCGAGGTACGGCGTTCGGCCGGTTGCACAACACAAGGGGTCTCTCAGTGGACGAGTGCACCACTGCGTCGGCATTGATCCGTTGCCCTTGTTGACGCTGGTGCCGTTGAGGCCCACATTGGCCGAGAGACCTCGGGAGCGCCATGATGGCCCTTCCCAGCCCAGTCTGCACTTCCTGTGACACGCCGGTTCCGGTGGACGCGGCCTTCTGCCCGACCTGTGGGGCCCCGACGCCCACACGAAGCACAAAGGAGATCCCGAGCGACTTCGGGCAACAGCTGACCACCGCCTTAGCGGACCGCTACCGCATCGAGCGGGAGATAGGACGGGGCGGGATGGCGGTCGTGTATCTCGCGTACGATCTCCGCCACGAGCGGCGGGTAGCCGTGAAGGCACTCCGCCCCGAGCTCGCGGTGTCGGTCGGAGCCGAGCGCTTCCTGCGGGAGATCAAGCTCGCCGCCAGACTGAACCATCAGAATATCCTGGCCCTCTATGACTCCGGGGAGGCGGACGGCTTCCTCTACTACGTGATGCCGTACGTGGACGGGGAGTCACTCCGGCAGAAGCTGAGACGCGAGCGGCAGCTCGCCATCGATGAGGCGGTGCGGCTCACGCAGGAGATCGCGGACGGGCTCGACTACGCGCACGAGCAGGGGGTGATCCACCGGGACATCAAGCCGGAGAACATCCTGCTGTCGCGGGGCCACGCGGCGATCGCGGACTTCGGCATCGCCAGGGCGGTCGCGAAGACGGGTTCCTCCAATCTGACCACGAGCGGCATGTCGGTGGGGACGCCGATGTACATGAGTCCGGAGCAGATCGCGGGGGATCGGGAAGTGGATGGCCGCAGCGATATCTACTCCCTCGGTTGCGTCCTCTATGAGATGCTGGCCGGCGAGCCACCCCACACCGGGCCCACGGTCCAGGCCGTGCTCACGCGAATCCTGACGGAGGAGGCCGCCGATCTCCGCTCCGTCCGCGCTACGGTGCCCGTGCACGTGGCGGCAGCGGTTGCCAAAGTCCTCCAGAAGGTGCCGGGCGACCGCTTCGCCACCGCCAGCGCGCTGGCGGTGGCGCTCCGACCATCGCGGGCGCTCGCCATGCCTGTCCTCACCTGGCAGACGTTTCGGCGGCGTGGGATTGTCGTGGCCGCTACGGTGGTGGCCGCGGTTCTGGCCGTCGCGTCGTGGGCACTCCTGCGGCCCGGTGCGCCACGCGGCGCGGGTGGGGACGCCGGGCGGCTCTCGCTGGTGGTGTCGTCGGCCACGGCGGCATTCGACCCCGCGTTGTCCCCCGATGGGAGCATGCTTGCCTACGCTGCCGGAGATTCGAGCCGCGTCGACCTGTTCGTCCGCAGAGTGCGGGGCGGAGAGCCCGTGCAACTCACCGACGACGCCGCATTGGACCACTCCCCCGCCTTCTCGCCCGACGGCGAACGGATCGCCTTCACCCGTCGCGACTCACTCGGGGGGGTGCCCGGGGTCTGGGTGGTGCCCACACTCGGCGGGGAGCGCGTTCCCGTGGCCGCCAACGCGCGGTGGCCGACGTGGTCGCCTGATGGGCGCCGCCTGGCGTTCGTGGACGTGCGCCCGGGCGAGAACAACGCCATCGTGAGCACGACGGCCGACGGTGGCGATCGCGAAGTGCTATTTGAGAACGAGGCGCCGTATCTGCAGCTCCGGGATCCGGCGTGGTCCCCGGACGGTTCGCAGCTGGCCGTGGTGCGCAGCATAGGAGGAAGCTCCGGCGAGATCTGGCTCGTACCGGTGCATGGCGGCGTGCCACGCCGTCTCTCCGACGATCCCGCCGGTGTGGTGGCGTACGGCCCGGTGTATGCCCCCGACGGGAAGGGCATCATCCATTCGTCGAACCGGGCGGGGACCACAAACCTGTGGCTCACGCCCCTGGATGGAGGGCAGCCGGTGCAGCTCACCGCCGGCGCCGGACCCGACGGGGCCCCGAGCGTGGCCCGTGACGGATCGATTGCCTATGCGAATTCCCGCTGGCGCTGGGTGCTGTTCGTCCACGATCTGCGGACGTCGGAGCGCCGCACGCTCGTCACCCATGCGAGCTTCCTCTGGGCGCCGACCTTCTCGCACGATGGTCGCGAGCTCGCGTTCAGCCGCGCGGAGGTCGACGGCTCGTGGCACATCTGGCTGATGTCTCTGGACGATCTGAGTCCGCGTCGCCTGACGACCGGCACGACGCCGCAGATCTATCCCCGATTCACCCCCGATGGCCGCTCGGTGGTGTACTTGAGTTGGGCTACCCCCGGCCGAATATGGCGTGTCCCACGGGATGGCGGCCCACCAACCGCCCTCACCCCCGAACAGGAGGATGCTGGATACGGCGACGTCTCCCCAGACGGACAGTGGCTCGCGTACGCTCGCGCGGAGAGCGGTACCACGCACCTCTATGTGATGCCCTTGGCGGGCGGAGACGCACGACGCTTGACCGACGCTCCGGGAACCCTGCCACGATGGTCTCCGGACGGGCAGTGGATCGCCTTCACCTCGGATCGCAGCTACGAGAGCGGTGTTCTGGTGATCCGATCCGATGGCACCGATGAGCGTCGTCTCACCGAGACCGGGGGCTGGCCCACCTGGCTCCCGGACGGCAAGCGCATCGGGTATGTCGTGGTCGGTCCCGACGGCAAGCAACAACTCTACGCCGTCCCGTTGGACGGCGGTGCGCCGGTGCAGTTCGCCGGCATCACGTACCAGACGGTCAACGCGCCGTTCGATGTCTCACCCGAGGGCCGACTGCTCGCGACGACGGACGGTGTGCATACTGGGGATGAGATCTGGATTCTCGAGCGCGCACGGCGGTAAGTGGAGAGAAGTGTCGCTCACTCGGGTACGGTGGTCGTGTACGTGCAGCGCCTCGGCCGGCTCGTTCTTCCGCTCTGCTCGCGTCGCGACCGTCGTCGCTCTCTCCCCATCGGCCGCGTACGCGGCCTCAGGGCCGCCCCGCATCAAATCCCGCCGTCC
>CAYGCN010000147.1:0-7951 GCA_964348385.1 uncultured Gemmatimonadaceae bacterium | reverse complement strand
GGAGTCCGGCGTCAGCACCTCGTCGATGACCAACAGGTTCCCGTCCGCATCGTGACCGAATTCGAACTTGGTGTCGGCGATGATGATGCCACGCGTCAGGCTCATCGCGGCGGCGGTGCGGTAGATGGCCAGACTCACGTCGTGCAACCGCGTGGCGAGGGCCTTCCCCAGCGCGCGTTCGACGGTGGCAACGGTCACGTTCTCGTCATGGCCACTCTCGGCCTTGGTGGCGGGAGAGAAGATGGCCGGTTCGAGCTTTCCGCTCTCGAGGAGCCCGGCCGGCAGCGGTTTGCCGGCCAACGTGCCCTGCGCACGGTATTCCTTCCAGGCGGAGCCGGACAGGTACCCGCGGATCACGCACTCGAAAAGGATGGGTGTCGTCCGCCGACACAGCATGGCGCGACCCACGAGCGCCTCCCGATGAGCGGCGAGGGCCGGCACCCGCCGCACGATCTCGTCGGCGTCACCGGTGAGGAAGTGACTGTCGCAGACGTCGCCGAGCTGTCCGAACCAGAACGCGCTCATCTGGGTGAGCACGGCGCCCTTGTGTGGAATGGCCTCCCCCATCACCACGTCGAAGGCGCTCACCCGATCGCTCGCCACCAACAGCAGCGTCCGGTCGTCCACCTCATAGACCTCCCGCACCTTCCCCTTGCGGACCAGGGGCAGAGGCAGGGCACTCTCCCGCACGGGACTTCGTTTCATACGGTCACACTCGCTTCGTGAGTCGTCTCGAACGGTCGCAGCGCCTCCAGACTGAATGCCACCGGCCCGTCCAGGAATTCCGTCACCTGCTCGGCGGCGCGCCCGACATACCGACCCGGGTCGAGCTCCGCTCTGAGGGCTGCAGCATCGACGGCAGCGAACGCCGGATCCCGGGCCAGCCGATCGATGAGATCGTTGGGTGCACCCTCGGTGACCGCCTCGCTCACCGCCCAGGCGTGGCGGCGGATCACCTCGTGAAGGTCCTGGCGATCTCCACCGGCCGCGACCCCCAGCATCAGCCACCGCTCCGTGGCCATGAACGGCATCACGCGCGCCACGTTCCGCCGCACCGCCGCCTCCACTACTTCCAGACCCGACGCCACGTTGGTCGAGAGCACCACAATGGCATCCGCGGCCAGGAAGCTCTCCGGAATCGCCAGCCGGCGCACGGCGCTATCGTCCAACGTGCGCTCCAGCCACTGGGCCGCTGCCGTGTGGTGGGCCGATGCCAGCTGGGACAACACGTGGCGCGCGAGCGCCGTGATCCGCTCGGCCCGCATGGGGTTGCGCTTGTAGGGCATGGCGCTGGATCCGACCTGCTCGCGCTCCGCCGGCTCGAGAATCTCGCCTTCGTGCTGCAGCAGCCGCAGGTCCGTCGAAAACTTGGCGGCTGATTGCGCGATCCCCCCCAACGCATCGAGCACCCAGCTGTCCACCTTGCGGGTATAGGTCTGTCCACTCACCGGGATGGTGCGGGCGAAGCCGAACGCCGCCGCCACACGGCGATCGAGTTCCTGCACCTTCGCGTGGTCGCCGTCGAACAGCTCGAGGTAGCTGGCCTGCGTCCCGGTCGTGCCCTTGCAGCCGCGAAACGGCAGGTCCTGCGCCAGGCGTTGGAGCGCCACGGCGTCGAACAAGAAGTCCTGCAGCCACAGGGTGGCCCGCTTGCCCACGGTGGTGAGCTGCGCGGGTTGGAAGTGTGTGTAGGCCACGGTCGGCATGGCCCGGTGCCGGGCGGCGAATCCCGCCAGGGCCCGGATGACCGCGATCAGTCGGCTCAGCAGCAGGCCGATCGCCTCCCGCATCAGGATCAGGTCGGCGTTGTCCGTGACGAAGGCGCTCGTGGCCCCCAGGTGCAGGAACGGTCGTGCGGCGGGTGCCTGATCTCCGAAGTGGTGGATGTGCGCCATCACGTCGTGACGCAGGCGTGCCTCGTACCGGCGGACTTCCGCCGGGTCGGCATCCTCCAACTGGGTGCGCATTTGCTCGAGCGCCGCGCCGGGGATGTCGAGGCCCAGGTCGCGTTGCGTCTCCGCCAGGACGAGCCACAATCGGCGCCACGTGACGGTGCGGTGTCGCTCGCTCCACAGCGCTTGCATGGCGGGCGAGGCGTACCGGGTGGCGAGCGGGGTCTCGTACCGGTCGGGGGTGCTCACCGGACGTAGAACTCGGTCCAGCCGATGCTGCCACCGCGCTCCACATAGACGCGGATGGCGGTGCGGCCGGCAGCGCGCCGGAACACGTCTTGGACCTGTTCGGCACGCTCGATCCGCTGCCGGTTGATCTGAACGATCACGTCGCCGCTGCGGAGTCCCGTCGTTCGGGCCGTGCTGTCGCCGATCCGATAGATCAACGCGCCGGTCTCGCTCTGCAGTTGGCGCTCCTGGCGAATCGCACCGGAGACCGTGATCAACTCCATGTCACCGAGAACCGCGACCCGCTCGGCGTTGGTGGTGGGAAGGTCGCTCACCCCGATGCGCACCCTCCGGTCACGGTCGCCCCGCCGAATCATGGCGTCCAGCGTGTCGCCGGGACTCACGTCGAGCTTGACCGCCTCCCAGTCGAGATACGTGCGGAGCGGTCGCCCGAGCGCGGACACGAGGACGTCGCGGCCGCGGATCCCCGCCGCCTCGGCCGGTCCCCCCGGTGCGACGTCCGTCACTTCCAGCCCGCCGACCCGCTTCCAATCCCGGACGCGGTCCGAGCCCGCCACCGACACGCCCAGCCACGACCGACGCACTGAGCCGAAACGCTCCAGCTCCGCCGCGACGCGCAGGGCCCGCTCGATGGGAATGGCGAAGCCGATGCCGACCGACTCGCCGGTACCGGAGAAGATCGAGCTGTTTACACCGACCACCTCGCCGGCCACGTTCACCAGCGGACCACCGCTGTTGCCCGGGTTGATGGCGGCATCGGTCTGAATCATGCCCACGTAGACCGTCTGATCGTTCCCCGACGGCTTGAGGTTGCGTCCCACCGCACTGATCACCCCCGCGGTCACGGATGGCTCGGTGTTGCCGAGCAGGTAGCCATACGGATTCCCGATCGCCACGACCCACTCGCCGATCATCAGATCGGTGCTCCTCCCGATCGGCACGGTCGGAAGACCGCGACCCTCGACCTTGAGCACCGCGATGTCGGTGTACGGGTCCTCGCCGAGCAGTGCGGCGGGATAGTCGGACCCTTCCCCCGTGGGCTCGATGATCTCGGTGGCGCCGGTGGTCACGTGCTGGTTGGTGACGATGATACCGTCCGGCGAGAGGATGAACCCGGATCCCAAGCCCTGCACCTGACGCTCGTAGTCCCTCGGCATGAAGAACCACTCGAACGCGGATCGTGTCGAGCGTCGCTCGCGTCGGGTCACGTTCACGGACACGACGGCGGGCGCGACCCGGTTCGCGGCGGCGACGATCGCCGTCCGGCGCGACGCCTCCACGCTGTCCGATAGTGCCGCCCGCTGTGCGGCCGCCGGGGGGACTGGCACGGCCTGCGGCGCGATCGGTGAGGTGTCGGTGACCTGCGCCGCGGCGCGGGGTGCTGCATCCCCGCACCCCACGAGGACCACGAACCCGACGATGAAGGCCAGTCTCACGCGTTGACCCGGGACTTGGCGACCAGCTTGCTCCAGTCGTTGAGGAACTGGTCCAGTCCGCGATCGGTGAGCGGATGCAGGAGGAGCTTCCGCAACACGTCGGGGGGGATCGTTGCCGCGTCGGCGCCGGCCATGGCGGCCTCGGCCACGTGGCGCGGATGCCGAATCGAGGCGGCCAGGATCCTGGTTTCCAGGCTGTAGTTGTCGAAGATGATGCGCGCCTCGCGAATGATGTCCATGGCGTCGTGCCCGATGTCGTCCAGCCGGCCGAGGAACGGGGACACGTAGGTCGCACCGGCCTTGGCCGCCAGGAGGCACTGCACCGAGCTGAACGCGAGCGTCACATTGACCTTGATCCCGTCGGCCGTGAGCCGGCGCACGGCCACCAGGCCGTCTTCGATCATCGGGACCTTCACCACGATATTCTCGGCGAGTCGCGCAAGCACTCGGCCTTCCTCGTACATGCCCTCGGCATCCACTGCCACGACTTCGGCGCTGACCGGTCCATCGACGAGGGAACAGATCTCCTTGAGGACGTCGTTCGGCTCCACGTCGCCCGCGTGTCGAGACATCAGCGTGGGATTGGTGGTCACGCCGTCAATCAAGCCCGCGCGCGCGGCCCAGCGGATGTCGGCGAGATCTGCGGTGTCGAGGAAGAATTTCATAGCGTCGAGCCCTCGTCGAGTTGGGAATAGCGAACGTTGAGCAGGTACAGGCCGTGGGCCGGTGCCGGTGGGCTTGCACCGCGATTGTCGGCGGCCCGGAGCAGCGTCGGCATGTCCTCAACCGGCCGCCGACCGCGTCCGATGTCCACCATCGTGCCTACCAGGAACCGCACCATGTTGTGGAGGAACCGATCGGCTTCGACGGTAAAGATATATCCGTCACAATCGTCTCGCGCGGTCCACTCGGCGACGGTCACGGTGCAGCGGTAATGGGGCTTGAGTTGCCCGCTGGCCGCGAAGCCGCGGAAATCGTGTTCGCCCAGAAGGTGAGCCGCCGCCGCCCGCAGCCGGTCCGCCGCCAGTGGCGCGCCGACGGCCCACTCGTACGGGCGGCGGAACGGCGAGGACGCCGCAGGATCGCAGCCGATGACGTACCGGTAGCAACGGGCGACGGCGGAGCGCCGAGCGTGAAACCCGGGCGGGGCCCGACCCGCGCGCGCAATCCAGATGTCGTTGGGCGTGAGTGCGCGAAGCGCTCGCTCCAACTCGCTAGGCTGCCAGTCGCGGGGCAGGGTGAAGCTCGCGACCTGACCGAGCGCGTGGACGCCGGCATCGGTGCGACCGGCCGCGTGGACCACCACGCGAGCCCCGGCCAGTCGCTCGAGTGCCGCCTCCAGCTCCGCCTGCACGGTCCGGTGTACGGGCTGGCGCTGCCAGCCCGCGAACCCATGGCCCACGTAGTGGAGGATGGCGTAGTAGGGGGCACCGGCCATGCGCGCCAAGTTTAGGGGCGCATGCTCCTACCAGCAAGTGGAACAACGACTTGGGAGCCTGCACCCGCCGGTGAGTCGCTGCCGGGTCAGTACTTCCGCATCACGCCCACCACAATGCCCTGGATGAGCACGTTGTCTTCGTGAACCCGAATCGGGCGTACGTTTTCGTTGGCCGGCTGGAGACGGATCCAGCCGCCGGCCTCGCGGTAGAACCGCTTGACCGTGGCCGACGTGTTGTCGACGAGCGCCACGACCATTTCGCCGTCGACGGCGTCTTGTCGGCTGTGCACCACGATGAAGTCACCGCTTTCGATGTGCTCGTCGATCATCGAGTCGCCACGCACGCGGAGCACATATGACGAACCGCGTCTGGGGATGAGGTCGACGGGAACGGCGATCGCCTCCTGATCGCCGACGGCCTCGATCGGCTCACCAGCCGCCACCTGTCCCAGGAGCGGCAGCTCCACGGCGCCGGTCTGACCCGGGAGCGGCACTACCTCGATCGAACGGCTCTCGTTATGGGCGCGCTGGATGTAGCCCTTCCGCTCCAGATTGGTCAGGTGCTCGTGAACGGTGGCGAGTGATCGGAAGGTGAAGTGCTCGGCGATCTCCTCGAATGACGGCGCGTAGCCATGCTCGGAGATGTACCCCTGGAGAAAATCCAGGATCTGCTTTTGGCGACGCGTGAGCGGCATGCCGAGCCTCCGGCGGTGTGACGACCGAATAAAGTCCGAACCGAATCTACCCGAATACACCCCGAAGCGCAAGGATGGGGGGTGACCCGCCCAGCACGATCCCGGTCGTCCGAAGCCAGGCGGCTGCCGGTGCAGGGTATTCCCATGCCGCGCTTGATGTTGCCACTTGCGTAACGCGACGCCGTTGCCCTAATTCCCGGTGGCCGCCGGTCGCGCACGCCGGCCGTGCGGTGGCATGCGCCGCCGGCATCCACCCGGGGGCGGGATCCGGGCGGTCTCCCGGTCTGACACCCGCAGAAGGAACGCGTGACGACCCCAGCGCAAGAGCACGAGGCCCAGGCCATCGCGACCGTCGAGAACCTCGCGCAGGTTCTCGTCAAGGGCATGCGTGCGATTCAACTCTACCTGCCCAACAACCCCGTCTATCAGCGCGCGATCCAGAACATCCAGTCCGCATTCGCCGAGGTCTGGGAGGAGACGCTCGACCTGACGCTCGACGTCTCCGAGACGGCGTTGACCTGGGACGGTCGGGAAATCCTCACGCAGGAGAGCAAGTCCGACAGCCTGGCGTGGATCCTGTTCAAAGACGGCGTCCGCTCGGTGACGTTCCAGCAGGGAGTCGAGGACGAGGAGATCGTTCGACTCCTCACGGTGCTCCACCAGGTGCGAACGCTCGACGCCGAAGCGGCGGACGACCTGCTGACGCTCCTGTGGGATCAGGACTTCCAGTTCATCAAGTACGACTACGTCGAGCTGGGAATGGATGAGGTTCCCCCGCTCGCGCCGTCGGAGGAGGAACAGGAGGTCACGGAGGAAGACGTCCGCCAGCAGGTTCAGGAAGAGGCACAGGAGGAGGCGGCCCCGACCGTCATCTCCATGGAGGATTTCGACTCGACCCTGTACTTCCTCGACGACAAGGAAATCCGCTACCTCAACGACGAGATCGAGCGGGAGTACAACCAGGATCTCCGGTCCAACGTGCTGTCGATGGTGTTCGATCTGTTGGAGCTCCAGACGTACAGCACGGTGCGGGCCGAGCTGCTCTCGATTCTGGACAACTTCATTCCGTACCTGCTGGCCGTCGGCGACTTCCACGCGGTCGCGTACATCCTGCGCGAGATCCGGGTGGTGATGGAGCGCGCCCGCGAGTTGCTCCCCGAGCATCGCGAGACGCTGACCAACCTCCCGGCACGACTCTCCGACCCCGAGGCCCTGGGACAGCTCCTCCAGTCGCTGGACGAGGCCGCGGTGCACCCGACCGAAGAGGAGTTGGGAGAGCTGTTTCGCGAGCTTCGGCCCGAGGCGCTCACGACCTTGTTGGCCTGGTTCCCGCGCCTCACCAACGAGCGCGTGCGATCGCTCCTGTACGCGGCCGCCAAGCGGTTGGCCCAGGCCTATCCGCAGGAATTGGTGAACGCCCTGGGTGCCCAAGACGAGCAGGTGTTGGTGGAAACCACCAAGCTCGCAGGGCAGCTGCAGCTGCCGCCGGTCGTGCCCGGGCTTGGCAAGCTCCTCGAGCACCCCAGCGTGGCCGTCCGTCGGGAAGCCGTCGACGCACTTGCCAAGACCGGCTCACCCGGTGCCATGCAACAGCTGGAGGCGGCGATCGAAGACGCGGACCGCGACGTGCGCATCGCGGCCGTCCGGATTCTCGGGCGCAAGCGCCATCCCGGTGCCTTGGACGCCGTGCAGGCCGCCGTGGACGGGAAGTCGCTGCGCGACGCCGATCTGACCGAGAAGACGGCGTTCTTCGAGGCGTACGGCCTTCTGGCCGGGCCGAAGGGCATGGCAAAGCTCGCGTCACTGCTCGAGCCCCGCGGCCTGCTGCGCCGCAAGGAGGATCCGCAGATCCGGGCCTGCGCTGCGATGGCGTTGGGGAAGATCGGGACGCCCGAGGCGCGTGAGGTCCTGTCGCGCGCCGTCGGTGACAAGGATCCGTTGGTGCGCAATGCGGTGAACCGGGCGCTGGAAGGCGGGACGTCGCCATGAGCGAGCCCAATGCGGGCCGCGGCCGCTCCATGGCGGACACGCTCCAGAGCACGGAGCGGGTGCTCCGGCAGGCGGGACGCGACTTCTTGGTCCACTTCTACGCGGCGCTCCGCAGCCTCAAGCTGTATCCCGTGGAGAACGAGCAGGTCCAGCGCGCGCTGGACGAGGTCACGCAGTCGGCCAACGCGCTGCTGAATGTCGAGGAGGAGCTGGAGGTGCGGGTGGCGAGCGAGTTCATCTTCGTCAACGCCA
>CAYGCN010000146.1:0-8016 GCA_964348385.1 uncultured Gemmatimonadaceae bacterium | reverse complement strand
TGATCGAGTTCCCGGTTGAGCGTCTCCTCGCGCTCGGTCAGGACTTGTTCGGCAAGCCACCCGAGCGCCCGCCCCAGCAGGTAGAAGGCGAACAGGGCGACTATGGCCCGCTTGAGCACCGAGACGCTGGGGTTGCCCACCATCGCGCCGCTGACTGCGGCAACGGCGAATGCCACAGACTCGAGATCGTCTTTGCTACCACCCTCTCGACGCACGACCAGGCGTGGGGGTGGATCCGGGAGATGAACGACAACGGCGTCACGCTCCCGGACTTCCAACACGCGGCGATCGTCGAGTACCTGTGCGACCTCAAGGGGTGCATCGACGATGACATGCCAAACGGGCTGCATCCCAAACGGGCTGCATCGAATGAGACAATGAGACGCGGCCCGATCGACGCGGCGCCCCCAAGAAGTCACCATTCGGGACCTTCCCCGACGTATTCAAAGGAGCCGCGATCCGCCAAGGTGCAAGAAGGCGGTCGGGAGATGAGATGCCATGAGACGCAGGTGTAGCGGCCGCGGTCGACCCGGAACCGCGATCACGTTTGCGACCGGTGCACTCGCGGAACCACAGTGAAAGGGGGAATTCATGTGTCGAATTGCAGCAGGTATTGTCGGGATCGCCGTCGTCGGGGCGCTGGCGTGCTCGGACGTCCCGGGCCCTGGTCCCTGCGAGGGGGTCGAGTGCAGTGATGTCCCAGAAGGCAATGTCCAACAAGCGATCGACGGGGCGTCGCTCTTTGCAAACACCTGCAGCCTCCACCACAGCCTCGAGATCGTCCTTGCCGCGCCCCTCTCGACGCGCGCGCAGGCGTGGGGGTGGATCGAGGAGATGAACGAGGCCGGCGTCACGCTCCCGTTAGTCCAAGAGGCGGCGATCGTCGAGTACCTGTGCACACTCAAGGGCTGCATCGAGACCCCGAGCGAATAGAGGTCGCTGGCGGCGGTCGAAGGCGTTAGGCAGACCGCTCGCCGTAGGTCGAACAGCCCCGAGCGTCGTGTGGCGCCCGGGGCTGTCTTCTGTCCGCCGCTACGGCCGCGAACGTGGGGCGGGCTCGGAACCGACGAGCCACAGCCGCGCTCCCTCCGCGACTCGTGCGGCATGCGCTGACAGCATGACGTCTCCTCACACCTTCGGCCGCCTCAGACCACGATCTGGTCCCTCGCCGACGGGGGCGTGAAGGAACCGACGAGAGCCACGAGCAGGGTGGTGACGCTCCCGGCCACAGCCTCCGTGATCTGTTGCGTCTCGGGCAGCACGAACGTGTTGAGCACCACACCCATGGAGCCCCCGTTGCTGGCCATCGACAGCGGCACGATCGATATCAGCCAGTAGACCGAGTGCGTAAGCGCGGACCGCGGGGCACCACGCTCTCGCGGTCCGCACATCGGGAGGTGAAGCGGTGGGCGGCGAAGAACAGTCGGAAGCTAGGCCGGTAACAGGGCAGGTTCACCGGCTTGCCACCCTACCACCTACGCCCAGGTGGAGAGAACGATCGTGGGAGGGCAGGCTCGTCAAACTGGCAGCTCACGCGCCTGCCGTCCAGCACCGTCCATCTCAGACCTTCAGATCCCGCATGTCACCCAGCCCCGCATGCGTCGACAGACACTTCAGTGCTTGACTCGTCCACATAGCGACCGTCTGTGCCCGGCCAGCGCACGAGCGACACCAAGCCGAGGCGCGGTCCCTACGGCACGCGAGGGCTGAAGTTACTGTGCCGCCACATCCGGGTCACGCGGCCGTCGGGCCCGACGTCGAACCGGATCTCCTCTCCCAGCGAGTCGTCGTCCCGCACTCGGCGGAACGTATGCTCACCGGTCTTGTCGAGGGTGATCATCGCCCCGAGTGGGTCACTGGTCGGCAGCCCGACCACCGCGAGCTTTCCCTTCCAGATGACGACGGCGCTCTCGCCACCCCACGGTGCCGCGCTGTACGTGCCGGTGTATGCCCGGAGCGAGGTGTCGGTGGGTTCCGCGGTGCTGCTCGTGTCGACCGCCGCCCGCACCGCCGGGCCGACGATCTCCTGGGCCCGGCTGGTGAACAGATTGCTGTTTACGCCGCTTGCGTTGGACATGAAGATGGTGGCGATGCGCCCCGTGGGATCCACGTTGAAGTGCGATCGGTAGCCGGGGCAGCTCCCGCCGTGCCCCACGTAGGTCCGATCGTTGTCACGCCACGTGCCGAAGCCCAGTCCGCGCTTCGCCTCCCAATCGGGATCGATCCAGTGCACCCGATACATCTCGCGCAGGGTGTTGCGGCTCAACAGCTCGTCCGCCCCATGGTGCAGCACCCTGAACTGCCATTGAGCAAATCTGGCCAGATCCTCCACGGTCGACGCGTAGCCCGCCGCGGGCGCGATGCCCCGCGCCTGGAACACCGGCACCGGTGGCCGAGTGCCCTCCCTGGTGCGGGCGCTATACCCTTTTGCCATCCGCCGGCCGTGCTCGGCAGCGGGGATCTCGGAAGAGGTCGCCACCATCCCCAGCGGGTCCAGGATGTTGCTGCGGATGTACGCGTCGTAGGGCTGTCCGGACGCCGCGCTCACGATCTCGCCCGCAAGCGAGAGCCCGAGGTTCGAGTATTGGTAATACTCGAACGCCGGGTACAGCTCCTCCTGCTCGGCGAGGCGTGTCATGATCTGCTCGCGCGTGGGGAACGGGAAGCCCGGAGGCGACCAGTAGGGGTAATCCGACTCTCGCGGGAGCCCGGACGAGTGCGTGAGAATCCCTTCGACCGTCACCGGCGGAGCGTCGGGGAACTTGTCTTTGATGGTGTACCAGTCCAGGTGCGTGTCGACCGGATCGTCGAGTCGCACCTTCCCGGCATCCCGCAGCTGCATCAGGCCCACCGCGGTGAACAGCTTGGAGATCGAGCAGATCGAGTAGATCGTCTGCGGCGTGGCCGGCGTCTGCCGCTCGCGGTCCGCATGGCCGAAGCCCTTGGACCACAGCACGTCCTGGTCGTGCACGACGGCCATCGAGATGCCCGGAATGGCCTCGTACGCCCGTTGCGCGTCGACCCACACGTCCAGGAGGTGGAGCGCTTCCTGGACTCGCGGGTGGTCTGCCACGGCGGTCTGCTGGGCGAGGGTGGGGCTCGCGATAGCGAGGGACAGTATTCCGGCGATCGTCAGCCTCATGGTGCCAACTCCTGGAGATCGAGTGGGGCGGTGGACGCTCGGCATGTCACGCTCGGTGCGCAGCCGGCTCTAATCTTGCGCCCAGCGCGCGGGTGTTGCCAGGGGTTATCCAATCGCGCCATCGTGGCCTGCGCGTGTCTCGATGCCGGCGAGCGATGGCGCGGAACCCGTACGTTTCGAGGACCATCGAAGAACGACATTGCAGCGGTGCCCCACGTTGCGTCGAACTCCTCCACCTTCGTTTTCGCCAGCGGATCGTCCCGGCGTCGGTCGGAACATGAATTCCCACAAAACGTGTCAGGTGTCACGCCGTAGCCAGCAGGTGTGGTGAGCGGCAGGACCGCTCGGCCAGCGGTCCGGCGTTACAATTCATGTGACCGCCGGTTGGGAGGCTCCCCATGTCCGATCAGGACCGATCGTTCGAGGAGCGGCTGCGCGTGTTGTTCGCCGCCATTCCGGATCTCGTGCTTCGCATCCGCGGCGATGGGACGTTTCTCGATTTCAGCCCGAGCACCGAGTTCGCCACCTATGTGCCGCCGGATCGGTTCCTCAACAGCAAGATCAACGAGATCATGCCGCCGGATGCAGCGGCGACCATCACCGCCGGCCTGCAGCGCGCACTAGCACTGCGCAGTAGGGAGACCGTCGAGTATCAGCTGCCGGAGAGCGGCGGGACCCGCCACTACGAAGCGCGCATGGTCGCCGTGGGGAAGGACGACGTCGTGGCCGTCGTGCGTGACATTACCCGCGCCAAGGACGCCGAGGCGAAGCTGCTCGCCAGTGAGCGGCGGTATCGTGAATTGGTGGAGGACAGTCTGGGGCTGATCTGTACCCACGATCTCGATGGGAATCTGACGGCGGTCAATCCGGCCGCGGCCGCGTCGGTTGGGTACGATGCGGATGCGCTGGTCGGGATGAATCTCAGAGATGTGGTCGTGTCACGGGCGCGACACCTAGTCGATCCCTACCTGACGCGCATCAGGCAGGTGGGGAGAGACGCGGGGCTCATCCTCGTGAGCGCCCGTGACGGCAGGCATCGGTACTGGACGTATGCCAACATCCTCAAGACCCCCGCGCGGGGCGATCCATACGTGATCGGTCACGCTCTGGATGTCACGGACCTCAAGAGAGCCGAGCAGGCGGCCCGCGCGCTCGAGCAGCGTTGTGCCGCGCTCTACCGTGAGGCGCCGTTCGGCATCGGATCCCTCGACGCGAGCGGCGCAATCGTCGAGGCCAACGCGCCCCTGGCAGGCTTCGTTGGCGCGAGCCGCCCGGACGTGCTCGTGGGTCGGCAGTGGGGCGCCGCAGCGTGGGTCGCGCGTCTCCTCAGTGGGGAGAAGGTCACCGCGACCACGGTCTCGCTCCCCGGGGGCGGCACGGCTCGCGTGACCGGCTGGCCGCTCGAAGACCGTTCGGGAACCGTGAGCGGAGCCGAATTCGTGGCCGTGGCCGCGGCGTGAGGATCTGTGTAGTCGTTACCAGGCGCTCCACACTGGCTTGCGCCCTATGGCGTGAGCGGCCATGATCGCCCTACCTATCAGCAAGGTACCGTCACGATGCCTCGTGCCTACCCGTCTCGCAGAGAATTCGCCGGGGCGCTGCTCGGCGCCGCCACGGCGCCGCTGTGGACCACGCTTGGGTGCCAGACCCCACCGCCTCGGAAGCTCGGGTTTGCCCTCGTCGGGCTGGGGAATCTGAGCACCAATCAACTCGCGCCCGCGCTCCAGCGGACGCAGTACTGCCGCCTGGCCGGCATCGTCACCGGCACGCCCGCCAAGGCCGAGCGGTGGAAGGCGCAGTACGGGATCCCGAACGAGAGCGTGTACGACTACGCGACCATGGGGCGTATGGCGCAGAACCCGGACATCGACGTCGCGTACATCGTGACGCCCAACGGGCTGCACGCCGAGCACACGATCGCCGCGGCCCGTGCCGGGAAACACGTGCTGTGCGAGAAGCCCATGGAGATCTCGCCGGAGCGGTGCGAAGGGATGATTGCCGAATGCGAGCGGGCGGGCAGGCAGCTGGCGATCGGCTACCGGTGTCAGTTCGAGCCGCACCACCGCGAGTGTGTCCGCCTTGCCCAGGAGGAAACGTTCGGTCCGGTGCGGCTGGTGGAGGCCGGGTTCGGGTTCACGATTGGCAATCCGAACCAGTGGCGGCTCGACCGCGAGCTGGCCGGCGGCGGGCCGCTCATGGACGTGGGCGTCTACGCGCTGCAAACGGCACGCATGCTGACGGGGGAGGAACCGACGCTCGTCACCGCAGTCGAGACCAAGACCGACCCCGTCAAGTTCCACAGCGTGGAGGAGACGCTCGCGTTCCAGCTCACGTTCCCGAGTGGCGTCCTGGCCAGCGGTGTGACGACGTACAACGCGCAGGGTCCGAACGACTTCACCGCTTTCGCCGAGCGTGGGTCGTTCGGTCTCGCATCCGCCTACGGCTACTCCACCCCGCAGGGCCGGCGCAGCGACGGGGAGGCGCTACGGTTCGATGCGGTGGATCAGTTTGCCGTGGAGATGGACGCCTTTGCCCGGTGCATCCTGGACGACCGTCCGACCACGGTGCCGGGCGAGGAAGGGTTACAAGACGTGCGGATCATGATGGCGATCTACCAGGCGGCCCGTACCGGTAGCGCGGTGCGAATAGCGTAGGCGTTACAGCTCGCGGATTGCTTCGATCGGGTCGAGCTTCGCGGCCCGGCGCGCGGGGTACCAGCCGAACACCACGCCGACGAGCAGCGAGAACCCCGCCGCCATCAGCGTGCCCGGGACGTGGACGGGGATCACCAGCTCGCGCCCGAACCCCTGGGCGATGGACTCGGTCAGGGCGATCAAGCCGATACCGGCCACGATGCCGACCACCCCACCCAGCGCCGCCAGCGTCGTGGATTCGACCAGAAACAGCTGCCGGATGTCGCGGTCGTCGGCGCCGAGCGCCTGCCGGATGCCGATCTCGCGCACGCGCTCGCGCACCGAGATGAGCAGCACGCTGAACAGCCCGATCCCACCGACAACCATCGTGATGCCGGCAATGGCGAAGAGCACCACGTCCCAGCCCCGCGCGATGCTCTCGACCATACCGAGGTCTGCCAACAGGTCCGCGTTCTCGTTCCCTATCTGGAAGTCGTCGGCGCCGCGGTGCCGCTCGCGCACGAGGTCCTCCACGGCAGCGAAGACGGTCGCGAGGTCGGCGTCCGCGGTGGCCTGGACGCGCACGTTGCTGACGCGGTTCTGCCCGTAGTGATACCGGCTCAGGTAGGTGTAAGGGACGAAGATCCGGCGGGCCATGAACGACATCTCAGCGGGGATGAACTTGAACTCCATCGGCGCCACCACGCCCACCACCGAGAACGGGATGCCCGCGATCTCGACGGTCCGGCCCAGCGGATCCGTCGGCCCGAACAGCGGCTCGACCAGGTCCTGCCCGATCACTGCGACCCGCGCGGCGTTGGCGATGTCCAGGGCGGCAAACTCTCGGCCGCGCACCACCGGCCAGGACCGGAACGCCAGGTAGCCGGCGTCGATCCCATCGACCGGGACGGTCCGCCGGTCGCGCGCGGTGCTCGCGAGCTGCGGACCGGCGTACGTCGAGCCGAACACGCCGCCGGCCCCCGGCAGGTAGCGCAGCGCGTCGACGTCCCCCTGGCGCAGCCCCGGGGCCCGCAGCTCCGCTGCGCGGGAGGCGTCGGACCGCGGGCCGCGATCGTACACCCCCACCGTGCGCGGCATGCCCATCTTGGTCATCTCGTCCAGGGCGACCACCTTGATGGCCGCCGAGAGCGACGTCATCGCGACGACGCTCGCCGCCCCGAACACGACGCCCGTCAGGGTGAGCATGGATCGCAGGGGATGGGCACGGATCTCCCGCAGCGCGTCCGCGACGAGCTCCCCCGCGTCGACGACGCTCCGTCTACCCATACCGCAACGCCTCCACGGGGGCGAGCCGCGCGGCCCGGAACGCCGGGTAGAACCCGGCGACCACGCCGACCGTGAGCGAGGTCGCGATGGCCACCGCCGCCATCGCGGGGGTGACCGTGGCCGGCATCATCATGAAATGCGCCACGGCTCCAGTCAGCGCCGTGCCCAGGGCGAGCCCCAACAGGCCGCCCACGCCGGCGATCACCAGCACCTGCGCCAACACCTGCGAGAAGATCTGGAACCCGGATGCGCCGAGGGCCATGCGGGTGCCGAACTCGCGCACGCGCTCGACGACCGACGCCAGGAGGATGTTCGCGATCACCACGCCACCGGCGAACAGCGACACGATCCCCACGACGAGGAAGATGAAGTTGAACATGAGAATGAAGGCCGCGTCGTCCGCCCCGCCCCCACCTGTCGGCTCGATATCGAAGTCCTCCACCCCGTGGCGCTGGAGGAGCAGGGAGCGCACCTGCGCCGTCGCCGCCCCCGTCCCGGTCGGCGTGACCGCCTTGAGGGTGAGGAAGCTCAACCGGTCGTTCGTCCCGTCGAACTGGACGATCCCGGTCGTGATCGGGATGTACGCCCGCCGGTTGCGGTATTCCAGCTCGTTCCCACTCCACGGCGCGAGGTAGAACTCCTCGCGGACGAGCACGCCCACCACGGTGAAGTTGCGCCCGCCGAGCTGCACCGTCCGCCCGAGCGCGGCTGCGGGCGACCCGAACAGGGAGTCGGCGTATTTCCAACCCAGCACCGCGGCGCGCGCCTGCAGCTCCACGTCCAGGGCGCTCAGGTACCGCCCCACGAGGGGCCGGATGTCGTTGATGACGGCGTAGTCCGGTGTGGTCCCGATGACCTCGCCCTGGAAGTCCACGTCCCCGACGCGGTACTCGAGCTGCCGGTACCAGCCGGGCGCGACGGCGGTGAGCATGGTAGCCTGCTGCTTCAGGTAGG
>CAYGCN010000145.1:0-8097 GCA_964348385.1 uncultured Gemmatimonadaceae bacterium | reverse complement strand
CCCTATCTCATTGATTTATTGGCGCTTGAGCCAGGTGAGGGGGTCCAGGGCGATACCGCCTTGACCGCGAATCTGGAACTCGATGTGCGGGCCATCTTCAGTGCTGCTGCCACCGGAGCGACCGACCACGTGGCCGGCGGGGATCGTCTGGCCCACCGCCACGTCCACCCGGGCGAGGTAGAGGTACAAAGTGTAGAACCCGCCTCCATGGTCGACGAGCACGGTCGGACCGTAGGTGCCGAACGACCCGGCATGCTCGACGGCGCCGCCGGCAACTGCGCGAACCGGGGTGCCTTCCGGCACCGCGATCCCGATGCCGTGACGGCGGATGGCAGTATTGCCCGGTCCGGGCTGCCTCCCAAAGCGGTAGATGACGCGGCCATCCACGGGCCAGCTCAGCGTGCCGATGCTGCCGTCGGAGATCGAGCCGGCCGCGGCCGGGTTCCGGGCACGCTCGCGCTCGAGCTCGGCGATGATCGTAGCCAGGCGCTCCTCGTCGCGAGCGAGGTTGTCGAGCCGCCGAGTGGCTTCCTGTTGCGAGGCGCGCGTCGACCGTAACGCCTGCTGGCGCCGCCGCTCGAGGGCCGCGTAACGAGACAGCTCCTGTACGCGATCACCGCGTTGCCGCCCCAGTTCTCCGTGGACGGTGACGAGTTCCCGGCGGCGCTGCGCAACGCGACCTCTGAGCTCTTCGATCTCCCGGGTGAGCGCCCGATCTTGTCGGCTCACCAGGTAGAGGTACTTGTAGCGGCTCAGCAGATCGCCGAAGCTCTCCGCGGCGAGCAACACCTCGAAGATCCACAACGATCCCCGCTTGTAGATCTCCACCAATCTGGTCTCGAGCACCGCCCGCTTCTCGGCGAGGGCGTCCTGGGCCAGCACGAGGTCGATGGAGACGGTGTCCAACTCGGAGCCCAGCGAGCCGATCTGGCGGTCGAGCTCGTTGACGATGCGCGACGTCGCCGACTTCTGCCGGTCGATGTTATCCAGTTCTTGTGACAACGTGTGCGCCTGTCCCTGGAGCCGGTTGAGCTCGCCCTGCCAACGCTGCCGCTCGCGGCGGATCTCCTCCAGACGCTCCTGGTTTTCCCGCAGACGCTGTATGAGCGTAGGTCGTTGCTGGCCGGATACCGGGAACGGGAGCAGGGCCGCGAGGCCGAGTGTCGCGACGACGCGAAGCGCGGTCACGTCGCCGGCAGATGGCGGTTCACGCTTGCGGCGCTGGCCGCGAACCCCAGCAGCGTTCCGAACAGCAGGAACACGAGGCCCTGACCTGCCGAGTAGAACGACGCCTGGAACAGCGCCTGGGACACGGCGGCATACGCCGCGTAGTTGAGCACGATGGCCAGCGCGCCACCGAGGGCCCCCTTGATGGCCCCGTCGAGGAGGAAGGGCCGGCGGATGAAGCCATCAGTGGCCCCGACCAGACGCATGATGTGAATCTCGCGTCCGCGCGCGAGCACGGTCATCCGGATGGTGGTCCCGATGATGATCACGGCGGCCGCCCCGAACGCGATGCCGACCACGATCCCGACGGCGGCGGCGATGCGTCGCAAGCTGTCGAGCTTCTCGACCCAGTCACCGCCGTAGCGCACATCCTCCGCAAACCGAAAGCCACGCAGGCGTTCGGCGACGGCCGCAACGTGCTCGCTGTCGCGGAAATCCGGCTTGAGGCGAATCTCGAGCGATGCCGGCAACGGGTTGATCTCGAGGTCGGAGAAGATGCCCTGGAATTCCGTCAGCTCCTGTCGCGCCCGCTCGAGCGCCTGATCTTCCGTGACGTATTCCACCTCGTCGACCTCGGGGAACGCTTGAATGTCGCCAATTGCCAGGGTCGCCACTTCCACAGGCGTTCCCCGGGTGAGGTACACGACGATCTCGACCCGTTCCGCCAACCCGGCCAGCGTGGCCCGCAGATTGAGCGCCACGAGACCGAACAGCCCGAGAACGAACAGGGCGAACCCGATGGTGGTCACGGCCAGCACGGACAAGACCGGCGCTCGGCGGAACGAAAGCAGGGCTTCCCGAACGGTGAGTCTCATTCGCCGCCCATCACCAGGGCCTGTTCCTCGCCCGAATCGAACACGACCGCGCCTTCCTGCAATTCGATGGTTCGGTAGTTGGTCTGGCGCACGATGCTCAGGTCGTGCGTCGCCATGATCACGGCCGTTCCCATCGCGTTGATGTCTCGGAGCAGCTGGAACACCCCGCGGGTGGCGCGCTCGTCGAGGTTCCCGGTCGGCTCATCGGCGATGATCACGACCGGATCGTTCACGAGCGCCCGGGCGATCGCGACCCGTTGCTGTTCGCCTCCCGAGAGCTCGCGAGGATAGGCGTGCGCCTTCGCCGCCAGGCCCACCTGCGTCAAGACCCGCATGACCTTCGGACCGATCGCGTTGTGTCGTGTGCCGGTCACCTCGAGGGCAAAGGCGACATTCTCCTCGGCGGTCCGCTCTTCGAGCAGCCGAAAGTCCTGGAACACGATGCCCATACGGCGGCGGAGCCCGGCGACCTCGCGGCGGGACATCTCGTGCGTGTGCGACCCCAGCACCCACACGGTCCCCGACGTGGGCGGCTCGTCGACGTAGATCAACCGCAGCACGGTGGACTTGCCCGCACCCGAATGGCCCGTGAAGAACACGAACTCCCCACGGGCGATGCGGAACGAGATGTCCTTGAGCGCGAGGGAGTCGTTTGTGAAGGCCTTGAAGACCTTGGAGAAGCGAATCACGGTCAGAGGCTGCTGAAAGCGTCCTCGAAATCGGCGATGAGGTCCTCGACGTCCTCGATCCCGAGGCTCACGCGGATGAACCCGTCCGGGATGCCTTGAGCTGCGCGCTCGGCCGGGGTGAGCGACGCGTGTGACGTGAACCGCGGCTCCGAGACCAGCGTCTCGACCCCGCCGAGGCTGGGAGCGTGGGCGGCCACACGAAGTTTCCGGAGCACAATGTCGGCGGCCGCGGGCCCGCCGGCCAGGGTGAGGCCGACCATGCCGCCGAAGCCGTCGAGCGCACGGGCGGCCGCTGCGTGATCCGGGTGAGTCGGCAGCCCCGGGTAGTGTACCGTGTGCACCGCGGGCTGCGTGCTGGCCCACTCCGCGAAGGCCAATCCGTTGGCGTTGTGTCGTGCCATACGCACCGCCAGGGTCTTGAGTCCGCGTTCGGTGAGCCATGCCGCGTGGGGGTCGGGGGATTGACCCCACACCTGCATCAGGTGGCGGACTTCCTCGATGACCGCCTCGCTGCCCGCCACGACGCCGCCGATCACGTCCGAGTGCCCGTTCAGGTACTTGGTGGCGCTGTGGATCACGAGGTCCGCGCCGTGCTCCAGTGGCCGGAAGTTGATCGGCGTAGCGAACGTCGAATCGACGATCATCGCGATACCCCGTTCCCGGCAGAACGTCGCGATGGGCTCCGGGTCGAGCACCCGCATGAGGGGGTTGGTCGGCGTCTCGACGAATACCGCGCGCGTGGTCTTGCGGATCAACTGTCGCCAGTTCCGCGGGTTGTCCGGGCTCGCGAACGTGACGTCGATCTCGAGCTTGCCGAACTCCTCCGCAAACAGCCGCCGGGTCCCGCCATAAATCCATTCGCTGGCGAGGAGGTGATCACCGGGGCGCAGCATGGCGAGATGCGCCAACGCCGTGGCCCCCATGCCGCTCGCGAGGAAGATCGCTCGGTCGGCACCCTCGAGGGCGGCCATCTTGGCGGCGAGCGAGAGTTGGTTCGGGTTGTTGCCGTACCGCGTGTACAGCACCTCGTCGCCGGAACCGACGGGATGGTGGAAGGTGCTGCTCTGATAGATCGGTGTGGCCACCGGAGCGCGATCCGGCTGGCGCTGCGGCACGCCATGGATCGCCTTGGTGGATAGGCCGAGCCTGGGCTGGGTCATTCTGCCGTGCCGGCCGACGGGGAATCGGCGGGGTTCAGGGTGCCGGGACTCGACGCGTGGAGGAGTCGCAGCATCGCCTTGGCCGTGCCTTCGGGGAGAATCAGGGCCGACTCACCGTCCGCGAACACCGGCCCCTGACGGTCGGTCAGCCGAGAGAGCGCCTCGCGCGCCGCCTCCGGCACGTGGCCCAGCATCCGCAGCCGGCCCTCGCGATCGCGGGCGATGGCGGCCAGCTTGTGACGTCGCAGAACAGGCTCGATGGCTTCGCAGTGCGATGCGGTGACGCCTTGAAGCAGAAAGGCCCGCGCGCCGCCCTGCTCGAGCAACAGCTTGCCCACGATCTCGTCCGCGCATGAGTAGTCGAGCACCCGGACCGTGCTGAAATCGATCACGGCCACAGGTTCCGCTTCGACGTCGTCGAGTGCCGCCTCGATACCGTTGCGCACGGCCTTGCCGGTCGGGCGGGTCACGAGATCGCCGTAGGTACTGGCCACCGTGCGCTGGAGAATGGCCTTGAGATCGATACGTTGCATGGTCACTGGGCTTCCTGGGCCGGAACGATCATGAGCACCTGACTTCCCGGAAACGCGGTGAGTCCGTCGGTCAGCGGCTGGTCGTCGTCCCACGATGGGACGATGGAGAGTCGCGCGGTGCCACTGCGCACCGAGAGCTTGCCCGACCACCGGTTCACGTAACGCGCAATTCCCCCGAGGCCCTGGCCCCGGCCCGGATCGCGAAACCGGCTCGCGCCCTGGAAGAGCGCCGCTTCCAGCGCCGTGGCATCGCCCCACCGATCGCCGAAGCGGCTGGCCTGGGTCGCTTCGAGCGAACGGCGAAACCCGATGCCGGCGTCGGCCACAGCGATCACCACGACCCGTCGCCCCAGCCGCCGCCGCCAATGGTAGGCCTGAACGGCCACCCACCCCGATGTGCCGGCGTGCTCTACAATATTTTGACAAGCCTCGGAAAGCGCCATAGCGAACCCCATCGTCGCCGTCGCTTCGAGGCCGAGTTCGCTGGAGAGAATTGCGGCCGATCGCTCCTGCACCGAATCCACCACCCCGTGCACGTCGTCCGATCCGCGGACCGGCGTGATGGCGAGCAGCACGTCGGAGGAATGGGCCGGGCTCACCCGCGGCACCTTGCCGTGGAGCTCGTACCAGTCCGCGGCGTGCGCGAAGAACCCCGCGCGTCCCCAGTAGTGCGCGACGTCGCGGTCGCTGGGGACCGTGAGCAGCGGCCGCTCCGGTCCGTGCTCCGCAGCCCACTGCCCGGCGGCCAGGAGTCCGACCAGGCCGAACGGTGAGGCCCATTGCGTGGCGTGGGCGTCGAACAGGAGCCGATCGTCGGTCATGTCGCCGCACGCCTTGACGAACTGCTCGAACGTGCGGGAATCGAAACTCCCGGGGACGTTGACCACGCGGGTCATGTGGGAATGATCTCCCCGCGAAGATGGAAGTGGAGGTGGCTCGCCCCGCGAAACCGCACGTTACGCGCGGCCAGCGCATTCGCCGTGCGGACCGCGTCGACGGTCGGACTCCCGCCCACGAGTAAGCCGACCATCGCGCCGCCGAAGACGTCACCGCATCCCGTGGGATCCAGGACCTCGGTGTCCGGCGGCGACACGCGCTCGGTAGTGATCGGTTGGGGTTGGAGCGGACGCCGGTGCCGGCACCGGAGGAAGTCGAACTCCGGTGTCGTGAAGTACACGGTACCCCGCTCGCCCAGCGTCACGATGAGCAAACCTACACCATGATGCATCGCCGTGGCAGCCACCGTCATGGGGTCGTCCCCAATGAGGCCCAGCTCGTCTTCGTTCATCTGGATCGCGTCGAAGCATTCGAACCACCGTGCCACGTCCGGCAATCGCTGCGGGACGCGGGTGCCGTCGTGCGCGACGCCGAGCAGCAGGCTGTGGAGGTCGGTGTAGATCGGCCCGTCGAAGCCTCGGCGCAGCGCGACGGCGGTCTCGAGCGTCATCTCGAACCCGGAGATGAAGTTCACGTAGATCGCGTCGACATCGCGCAGCAGGGGAGCCATCTCCTCCCATTGCCAGGCCGGGACCCCACCGCTCAACCGTTCGGCGCGCCGCTGGAGGGACTCGTACCGAATCGTCACCCGATTGTTGGGTTCCGGCACCTCGATGAATCGTGCGGCGGAGGATCGGCGGGTGAGGGTCGTGAGGAAGCCGTTCGCGCGGTCGGCCACGTCGCGGCCCACCTTGATGAGCGGGACGATCGACCATTCGGCCGGGAGCGACACTTCGAGCGCCGCGAGGGCGTAGGCGATGCCCCCCCACTCCTCGACCGGTCCCGCGCGGTCCCCCCGCCCGTGAATCGTGTCCCACACCATCGTGCCGACGACGCCGAGTCGGCTCACGCCGCTCCCCACGTCTGCACTTTGAACACCGCTGCGGCACCGTAGACGCCCGCGGTCCCGGGCAGCGTCCCCGGGACGATCTGGCATCGTTCCACGCCGGGCTTGAAGGCGCGGCGTGCCACCTCCGCCCGCAGGGGGGTGAACAGGCGGTCGCCCGCGGCGGTCACGCCACCGCAAATCACGACGATCTCGGGATTGAAGATGTTGATCAGACTGGCAATGCCGGCTCCGAGAAACCGTGCCGTGTCGCGGATGACCTCGAGCGCATAGTCGTCACCGTCGCGGGCGGCATCATACACGACCTGCGCGGTGATGGCGCCAAGGTCGCCGGGGACATACTGACTGAGCGTCGTGTCGGCCCCTGCCTCGATTCCCTCGACCGCCCGCTCGGCAATCGCGGTGCCCGATGCGTACGCTTCGAGGCAACCGTAGTTGCCGCATCGACACCGTCGCCCGGTGGAATCGATGGTCATATGGCCGATCTCACCGGCGATGTCGCTCGCCCCGTGGAAAATCTCGCCGTCGAAGACGATGCCGCCGCCGATGCCCGTGCCAATGGTGAGACCGATGACGACAGTGCTGTCGCGTGCGGCCCCACGCCACCACTCGCCGAAGATGGCGCAGTTGGCGTCGTTGTCGAGCGCGGCTGGCAGCCCGACGGCCGTGCTCACCTTGTCGCGCAACGGGAAGTTGCGCCAGCCCAGGTTCGGCGTGAGCAACACGATGCCGGTCGTTCGCACCAGCGGCCCGGGGGCGCCGATCCCCACCCCCGCGACGTCGAGGCTGTCCGTTCCGAGACTGGCGCGCGTCTCGGTCAACGAGCGCTGCACCATCCGGGCGATCTGAAGCACGATGCCCTCGGGGCCTTCGGCGACGGCCGTGCGCTCCTTGGTGAGGCCTAGCAGGCGATGACCGTCCTCCGGCACGGTCCCCACCACGATATTCGTCCCACCGATGTCGACACCGACGATGTGCCGCATCGCTCGCTCCTCAATCGACCCGCAGGACGGCCAGGAACGCCTCCTGCGGGATCTCGACGGTACCGACCTGTTTCATGCGCTTCTTTCCCTCCTTCTGCTTCTCCAGCAGCTTTCGCTTTCGAGTGACGTCCCCACCGTAGCACTTCGCCGTGACGTTCTTGCGAAGCGGTCGGACCGTCTCGCGCGCGATGACGCGTGTTCCGATCGCCGCCTGGATGACGACCTCGAAGAGTTGGCGCGGGATGAGTTCCTTGAGCTTGTCCGCCACACGCCGACCCCATTCGTGGGCCTTGTCCCGATGAATGATGATGCTGAAGGCGTCGACCGGGTCGCCGTTGATCAGCATATCGAGTTTCACCAGGTCGCCCGGTCGGTAGCCGGATAGCTCGTAGTCCATCGACGCGTACCCGCGCGAAACCGTCTTGAGACGATCGTAGAAGTCGAGGATGACTTCCGCCAGCGGGAACTCCCAGTCCAGTTCCACGCGCGTGGGATCGAGGTACTGCATGCCGAGGTACTCGCCCCGGCGCTCCTGACCCAACTGCATGAGCGCGCCGATGTAGTCGGTGGGCGCGGTGATGCGGGCCTTGATGAAGGGCTCTTCGACCCGCTCGACCTCGGATCCGGTCGGGAGCTTCGTCGGATTCTCGATGACCACGGTGGTGCCGTTGGTGAAGTGCACGTGATACTCCACGTTCGGCACCGTGGCGATCAGGTCCAGGTCGAACTCGCGCTCGAGCCGCTCCCGCACGATCTCCATGTGGAGCAGGCCGAGGAAGCCGCATCGAAACCCGAAGCCGAGCGCCACCGACGATTCCGGCTCGTAGTGGAGCGACGCGTCGTTCAG
>CAYGCN010000144.1:0-8098 GCA_964348385.1 uncultured Gemmatimonadaceae bacterium | reverse complement strand
CGAGGGGTACGATCCGCTGTACGGGGCCCGGCCGCTCAAGCGGGTGATCCAGCGGCGGCTCCAGAACCCCGTGGCGCTCACGCTTCTGGAAGGGGGCTACGTCGAGGGGGATACGGTACGGGTCGACGTTGGGCCGGACGGTGACCTCGCCTTCGAGCGTGTCCCATCGACTGCACGGACGGCATCGGAAGCGGCACGTGCCGGCGCCTAGGCGCGGAACGCTGAGCGACCCTGACCGCCGTGGCATGGAAGCCGCGTTGGCGGAGGCTCACGCAGCCCACGAGTCGGGTGAGGTTCCGGTGGGCGCCGCCGTCGCCGTCGGCGGCGAGGTGGTGAGCCGCGCGCACAACGAAACGGTGGCGCGGCGCGACCCGACACAGCATGCCGAGTTGCTGGCCCTGCAGCGGGCAGCCGCGGCCACCGGCCGCGACCGGCTGGACGACGCGACCCTGTATGTCACGCTCGAACCGTGTGCGCAGTGTGCCGGCGCCATCGTGCTGGCGCGGGTGGGGCGGGTGGTGTTCGGGGCCTACGATCCCAAGGCGGGGATGGTGGGGAGCGTGGGCGATTTGCTCCGCCATCCCAAGCTCAATCACCGACCCGAAGTGATGGGTGGAGTGATGGAGGCCGCCTGCGGCGCACCATTGCGCGAGTTCTTCGAGGCTCGGCGGTGAGCCGGCCGCACCGGCTGGTCGCAATCACGCGACCGCCTACCGAGGCGCTGGCTCGCTGCGAACTGACCCACCTCACCCGACAACCCATCGACATTCCGCTGGGCCGCGTTCAGCACCGGGCGTACGAGGCCTGTCTCCGGCGTCTCGGAGCGGACGTCGTGTCACTCGCGCCCGAGCCGGACATGCCGGACGCCGTATTTGTTGAGGATATCGCGGTCGTGCTGGATGAGGTGGCGATCATCACCCGGCCGGGCGCATCGTCGCGCCGGCAAGAGAGCGCCTCCATCGCAGACGCCCTGAAGCTATACCGTCCCCTTCGCCACATCACAGCGCCGGCGACCCTCGATGGCGGCGACGTGCTTCGAGTAGGGAACGTCCTGCACGTTGGGGCATCCACCCGCACCAATAGGGACGGCATGGCGCAGCTCGAGCAGATCGCGGCACCGTTCGGCTACGAGGTGCGCTCGGTTGCGGTCACCGGCTGTCTCCACCTCAAGTCCGCCTGCTCTCACGTGGGAGACGGGATCATCCTCGTCAACCGAGACTGGATCGACGTGTCTCCGCTGGGGCAGGAACAACTCGTGGACGTCCCGCTCGAGGAGCCGGCTGGCGCCAATACCGTGCTCGTGGGTGACACCGTGCTGCTCGCCACCGGCTTCCCGCGCACGCTGGCCCTGCTCGAGAGCATCGGCCGGAAGGTCAGGACCGTCGATCTCTCCGAGCTGCGCAAGGCGGAAGCCGGCGGCAGCTGCATGAGCCTCGTCTTCACAGTATGACGTGGTGCGGCGGCGCTACTGCACGAACTCCGGTCTCACGGTCAGGATCACGGTTCCGCCGCCACTCGCCAGCTGCGCGTTCCCGATTGCGAATCCCCACGTGAAGCTCCACGCTGCCCGAGTCACCGAACGCCCTTACCGTACCGATGTTGGCGCTGATCATCCACGCGTTGCCGTCAGGCATCGCCATATCGCCCACGGCCTGCTCGATGTGGCTGCCCTCCGTTCCCCCGATCACGGCGTCGTTGAGCAATCGATACCGCTGGTACTTGAACAGCTTGCGCAACTCGGCCTCGACCTCGGCGATGCCCGCATCGACGGACTGCGTGGGGCCGCGGTCACTCGCCTCGATGATCTGAAAGTGCAGCCGCACGCCCGGCTTGGACTGGTCGAATTCGGTCAGCACCCGGGAGATCTTGGCCAGGTTGTCCGCCGTCTCGCGCACGGTGAGCGTGTTGCCGACGTAACTCACCCGCCCGGCTGCGCCTTCACGATCATAGTACACGTACGGATCGATCAACTGTGCCGCTTCCTCGGCCGCGAGATGCTGGAGCTGGAAGGTCTGCGTATCCAGCCTGTCCAGGGCCGATCCGCCGCACGCGGCGAGGGACGCGAGCACAGCGAGGCTCAGGATGTGCGATGTCCGCATAACGTCTCCCTTACGCTAAAAGAACCACACCACCACGATGTTCGGGTTGTCCGTGCTGAACACCGCGACGTCGGTGCCCGCGGGCTGATCCACCAGGGGGCGAGGTGCCTGCACCCTACGGGTCGCCGGGGTAACGTCGATGTTGCGGTGTGCCGTGTCAGAGCTGAACAGGAGGGCCGCCAATCCCGCGGCAGCGAGAGCAGGGGCCGCCACGAGCCAGCGCCGTCGCCGCCCGGACGTGCGGCGCAGTACCACCGCGGGACCGCGTGACGGAGCGCTGGCGTCCAGCGCCCGCCGCAGGGCCTCCGTGTGCTCCACGATCGTGGCGGCCGCGGCCGCACAGGCGGCGCAGTCGCGGAGATGTCGTGACAATTCCGTCGACGCCTCGCCGGACAGCTCGCTCGGGTCGGCGATCAGGATCGCGTCACGTGCGTCGGTGCACTTCATGCTCGGTGATCCTCCACGAGGGCCGGATACCGCTCCAGCATGCGGTTGCGGATCGCATTCCGCGCGCGGAACAGGTGCGCGCGAACCGTATTCGGGTTCATGTCCAGCAGGTCGCTCACCTCGGACGGTGACATGCCTTGGAGCTCCACGAGGTCGAACACCTCTCGCTGCATGCCGGGCAGCTCACGGAATTGTGCCATGATCGCCTCCACCGTGTCGGCCTGGTGCAGGGTGTCCACGGGGTCAGGCCGTGTCGCCTCGGCCGCCGTCACGTCAGTGGCCGCCCGCTCGCCAAGCCTGACGCGACGCTGCTGCCGCCGCTGGTGGTTGGTAGCCTCGTTTCGAGTCACGCGATACAGCCAGGTCGTGAACCGCGACTCCGACCGGTAGCGGTCGAGTGTCGCGTGCAGGCGCAGCAGCACGTCCTGCGCGACGTCGTCGGCGTCGTCCGGGTGTCCGGTCTGACCCAGCGCCCAGCGGTACACCTGCGCGTGACACTCCTGGGCCAGCTCGTTGAACGCATCTCGGTCTCCGGCTTGGGACCGTTTCACCAGCGGTTCCAGCCGCGCGTTGAGCCGTTCGAGCTCGCTCACGGGTGATCCCGGTCCGCCCGCATTCCACGCATGAGACGTCCGGGCCGGCAGTGGCGTTTACTGACGACGACCCCGCGACCGGTCAGACCAGCCGCGGGGCCATATGGAAGGGGTGAAACGTGAAGCACAAAATGTGTGCTTTGAGCAGCGGTGAGCTGGACAAGCTCGGTCACATCTCACACTTCACGTTTCACCTTTTCTCTCGATATCGATCTTCCCGCTCCCCGTTTCCCGTTTCCCGCTTCCCGTTAGACGACCTCCACCCCCGTGTCCGACCGACGCAGCAGTGCCGTCGCCTCCGGGGTGGGCATCCCGAACACCGCCGTCGCCGCCGCATCGGCCGCGAGGCAGGAGGGGCCGCGCACCGTCACGCTGTGCACCTCGGTCTCGCGCGGGGCGCCGGTCGCGGGGTCCAGCAGGTGGTGATAGACGCGACCGCCGTGCCGGAACGAGCGGAGATAGTCGCCGGACGTCGCCACGGCGGCATCCGCGACCGCAATCTTGCCGGACAAGGTGCGGGGATCGTCCGGAGACCGGATGCCGACCATCCACGGGTCTCCGTCTTCCGACGTGCCGAGCGCGTAGAGATCGCCACCGACGTTCACCAAACCGCGGTGGATGCCCCACTCCCGGAGGGCTGCCACAGCGCGATCCACAGCGTAGCCCTTGCCGATCCCGCCGAGGTCGATCGCCACGTCGGGATCGGTGAAACGCACCCTGGGTGCCGCACCACCGCGATCCAGATCGAGCCCACGGTACAGGGCACGACCCGCAAGGCGGCGGACATCCGCGTCCGCAGGCGGCGCCGATCGGTGCTCCACGTCCCATAGCGCCACGGCGCGGGCCAAGCACGGATCGAACCTACCCTCACTCCGTTCGGCCCACTGCAGGGCCTCGAAGAGCACGACGCCCGTCTGGTCCGAGACCGCCACCGCTTCATGCGTTGCCGAAGCGTTGGCACGGCCGACGTCCGAGGTGGCCGTGAACCGCGTCATCAGGCGCTCGATGCGCCGCAGCTCCGCGAATGCCGCATCGATGGCGGCGTGGGCGTAGCGCGGGTCGCCGTGCACCACGCCGACCTCTGCCACGGTACCCATGACGGGGATGGTCCGGCGCACCAGGCGTGACCCTCGCCGGCGGAGGAAGGGCACGGCGCCCACCACGAACGCGCCGACGCCGAGCGCGATCACGTCGCGTCGTGTGGGGTGGGGGTGACGCGCGGGAAGATTACCCGGTTCCATGCGTTGTCTCCGATTGCTCATGGACCAATTCACACGTGTAGCAGTCGCGGTTATCGGACTTGAGCCCGCAGGAGGCGCAGCGGTCCTGATGGCTCTTGCGGTTCATCAAGCCGAACACGATGGCCAGCACGACCAGACCGAGGATGCCGAGGGCCTCGTTCATGACGAGCTCAGCAGGCCGGCGAAGCCCATGAAGGCGAGCGACAGGCTACCGGCGATGATGAGGACCAGCGCCATGCCCTTGGCGAGGGCGGGAATATCCGCCATCTCGCTCGACTCACGGATCGATGCCATCAGCACCAGGGCGAGCGTCAGGCCGAGCCCGCCGCCGATCGCGAAGAACAGCCCCTCGAGGAGGTTGTAGCCCCGGTTGGTCTGGAAGATGGCGAGTCCCAGGATCGCGCAATTGGTGGTGATGAGCGGCAGGTAGATCCCCAGCTGACGGAACAGTACGGGGCTCACCTTCTTGATCACCATCTCCACGATCTGGACTAGCGACGCGATCACGACGATGAACGAGATCAGCCGCAAGTACGGCGCGTAGGGCAAAATGAACGTGTTGAGGAACCACGCGCACACCGAGGCGATCACCAGCACGAAGATGTCGGCCAGCCCGAGGCGGAGCGCCGTGGCCACCCGCGCCGACACGCCCATGAAGGGGCACAGCCCCAGGAAGTAGGCGAGGGTGAAGTTGTTCACCACCATCGCGGAGAGCAGGATCCAGAACAGCTCGCCCATCAGGCCGCCTCCTCCCGCGCTCCCACACCGTGCGGCCACTCGCGCACTCGCGCACGCTCCACCCGGCGCTTCTCGATCCATGCGAATAGCAGCAGCCAGAAGCCCAGCGTGAGGAAGCCACCTGGCGGCAAGATGAATATGACCCACGGCTCGAACGGCCCGGGAATCACCTTCATGCCGAGCAGCGTTCCGTTGCCGAGCACCTCCCGGATCGATCCCATCATCAGCATCGCGATGATGAACCCGAATCCGGTGCCGAACGCATCGAGCAGCGATCGACCAACCGGGTGTCTCGAGGCAAACGCCTCCTGGCGGCCCAAAATCATGCAGTTCACCACGATCAACGCGACAAACGCTCCCAGCGCCTTGTGGATATCAGGCTCCAGGGCCTCGAGCGTCATGTCGGCCACCGTCACGAACGTGGCGATGATCAGGATGTACGTCGAAATCCGCACCTCGCCGGGGATGACCTTCTTGACGATCGACACCAGCAGGCTCGATCCGGTGAGCACGAAGAACGTCGCGATGCCCATCGCCAGGGAGTTCTCGACCGTGTTGCTCACCGCCAGCGCGGGGCACAGGCCCAGCATCTGGATCAACACCGGGTTCTCGCGCCAGATGCCGCGGAAGAAGTCCTGTTGCGGCGTCGTCGTGCTCATTGGGCGACCTCAACGGTCGCCGGACGCGCGGCGGCGGCCTGATACGACTCGAGCATCGGCCCCATGCGCTCGAGAGCATTGTTGATGATCTTGATCACCGTGCGTGAGGAGATCGTGGCACCGGTGATCATGTCCACCTCGTGCGGATCTCCCGTGCCTTCACGCGGCTTGACCCCGGTGAGGGGTACCTGGGCACCGTCGAACTGCGATACGAAGTCCACGTTCTTCTCGATCTTGTCACCCAGTCCCGGTGTCTCCTTGCTTTCCAGCACCTTCATCCCCAGGAGCGTCTGGGTTGTCTGGTCGTAGCCGAAAATGAGCCGCACGATGTCCTGAAAGCCCGGCTCGCCCGACGCGATCGCAAAGCCGATCGGCGAGCCGTCGGCGTGGTACCCGAAATAGATCTGTTCCAGCTTCCTCGGATCGGCCCCCCCGGGCACCTGCCGAGAGAGCGTTCCCTCATAGACGTAGAGCGTGTCGTAATGATCCGGGGCCTTGAGCACCTCCTGGATCGCCGCCGCCAGCCGTTCGGCCCGATTGCGCTCGATGGTGGGCAGCGTCGCCTGGTAGACGAACACGAGCACGAACCCGGCAAGGCCGCCGGCCAGTCCCAGGGTGACGAGCAACCGCCAGGCCGGGACGTCGGGCTTGGGCTGGAACTGCGCCGGGCCGCTCATTCTGCGACCTTCACGGCCCGCGTCCCGAACACCGTGGGCTGCGTGGCGCGGTTGATGAACGGCACGAGCGCGTTCATGAGCAGGATGGCGTACATCACGCCTTCGGCGAGCCCCCCCCACAGCCGGATCACCACCACGAGCGCTCCGATCCCGGCGCCGTAGGCCCAGCAGCCGCGGTTGGTGACGGGTGAGGTCACCATGTCAGTGGCCATGTACACCGCCCCGAGCATCAGGCCGCCCGAGAACAGCATGAACAGGGCATCCGGATACGCCGGGTTGAGCCAGTGCGTGAGCGTGGCCAACGCCGCGACGGTGAGGAAGATGCTGATCGGGATCCGCCAGTTGAGGTAGTTGCGCCACGCGAGGTACGCGCCACAGACCAGGATGAGCACGCCCGCCGTCTCGCCCAGCGACCCTCCCGTGGCCCCGATCATCAGTCTGCCGAGCTCCGTGCCTTGCTGCTCGAACTTCATCAGGCCGAGCGGCGTGGCCGTCGTCAGCACGTCCACCTCACCGGGGCTCATCAGGGGAAGCGCGAGGTTGTCGCCGCGGAGCGCCCACCAGTTCTCGCGAATCACCGGCCACGTCGTGAGGGCGACCGGGAACGCCGCCTGCAGGAATGCCCGCCCGAGCAGCGCCGGATTGAAGATGTTCTGACCCAGTCCGCCGAAGATCAGCTTGCCGAACCCGATGGCGAACACGCCGCCCACGAAGGCCATCCACATCGGGAGGCCGGCCGGCAGACACAGCCCGAGCAGCAGTCCCGTGATCACCGCCGAGCCGTCCATCAGGGTTTCGCGGTTCCCGAACACCCACTCCGTCGCCAGGCATCCCGCGAGCGACGCCCCGAGGACGAGCACGGCGCTGGGCCCGAAGTAGTAGATGGCCGCTGCGATCACCGGGACCAGCGTGACGTTCACGGTCCACATGATGCGCGGGGTGCTGTCGCGCTCGGCCAGGTGCGGCCATGCCGTGATGAGCAGGCGCTGCGTGGTCATGCGGCTTTGGGCTTGGGCGGCTGCCGCTTGAGGTGGCTCTTGGCCAGGGCGAACAGCTGCGTCAGTGGGATGTTGGACGAGCACGTGTAGCCGCCGCAGCCGCAGAGCCTGCAGTCCATCAGATGGTTCTCGCCCATCTCGTCGTACCGTTCGTACATCGCCAGCTGCCCCAGGATCTGCGGGTTGAGGAACACGGGGCAGGCGTCCAGACAGTGACCGCACCGGATACACGGGTACGAACGTTGGGGCTTCACGTCGGCGGCGGTGAGCGCGATGACCCCGGTCGTTCCCTTCGTGACCGGCACGTCGAGGCTGGCTTGGGCGGCCCCCATCATGGGTCCGCCGAACACGATCTCACGCGCGGTCTCCGTGAGGCCGCCGCACGCCTGGAACACGTCGCGCACCTTCGTGCCGACGGGGACGATCAAGTTGGCCGGACGACGCACACCTGGGCCCGTCACCGTCACGATCCGCTCGATCAAGGGCATGCCGGTTTCGAATACCTCGGCGATCGTTGCGACCGATGCCACGTTGTGCACCACCACGCCGACGTGCATCGGCAGCTTACCCGAGGGCACCTCTCGGCCGAGCAGCGCCTTGATGAGCATCTTCTCGGCGCCCTGCGGATACTTCACGGTCAAGCCGT
>CAYGCN010000143.1:0-8104 GCA_964348385.1 uncultured Gemmatimonadaceae bacterium | reverse complement strand
GAGCTGTCATCGATCGCCTTCGATCCCGGCATACTGGAGCCCTGGAAGATGTTGTTTCTGAATCGTGCCTTCGTCGGGCGGCTCTTTCCCGGCGGGAGGGTCCATCTGCCACCCGCCCAACCGCGCAACCGCCTATCCGCGCCCAACGGTACCGCAATCAACGTTACCGCCGCCGCGGTGAGTGTGCCCAGGATGACCGCCATCCCGAACCGCTGCGTGGGGGGAAACGCGGACAGGCTGAAGATGCCGAAGCCCGCGCACACGATGAGGCTCGCGCCGAGGATGGGCCGCCACAGCTGCGCCCGCGCCTCGAACCACGGGTCGCGGGCACCGGTGTCGTCGGCTCGCAGCCGGCGCGCCCGCACCGCAAGATGGATCATCGAGTCCACCCCCATCGCGAGCGACACGTTCACCGCGGGCGACGCGATCATGTCGAGCGGCACGCGGAAATGGCCGAGCACGCCGAGAATCACGAGCGGGATCGACGTGAGGCACGCCACCATGACTGCGGAGGCGCGTGGCGAGCGGGACACGACGAACGCCACGGCGATGAACAACAGCAAGAGCCCGCCGATCGCGTTGCGCAGGCTCCAGCCGATCAGGCGACCGAGTTGCGCCTGGAGGTCGTACTGCCCACCCACCATGACGAGCTCGAGATCGCTCTCGCCCACGTAGCGCGTCATGCGCTCGATGACCTCGGCGCGGGACGCAGCGCGTCCGGCTTCCCGCATCCGGAGGTAGAACAGACCCTGGTCGTGCTCCGGCGTCACGAAGCTGAGCGCGATGCGGCCCAGTCGCGGACTCTCGAGAATCCGCAACAGCTGGCGCCAGCCGAGGAACCCGGCAAGCGGTGCGCGCTTGGCGTCTGCCAACAGCACCGCGGGCGACAGCACGACACCGACGGACGGGTCGGCCTCCAGCGTATCCTGGAGCGCCCACATCTTGTCGTAGGCGGCATCGGTGTCGATCAACCCGTCGTTCGTCTCCCGCACCACCAGGTTGAGCGAGCTGCTGCCGCCGTCGCGGTCGATCGCTTCGAGACCGGCGCGGATGTCGCTCCCCCTGGCGAAGTAGGACAGGAGACTGGGATCGGTGGTGAGCCACCGCATCCCGAACCCGGCGATCACGACGACGACGGCGAGGCCGCTGAGCCAGCGCACCGCGTGCGTGCTCGGCAGAAACGCCCCGATCCAGCGATCACTGCGACGCGCGCCGACAGGAGACAGCACCGTGCTCCCTCGCAGAAACGGGGGGTACACGCCGTACGCCACCGCAAGCGCGGTGAGGGTGCCGATGGCGCCGGCCATCCCCAGCTCGCGCAGCGGCTCGGCCGTGGCGATGAGCAGGCTCAGGAACCCGCACAGCGTGGTGAACATGCACCAGAACGACGGTACGATCGTAACCCGCATCGCGGTGGCGACTGGATCCGACGACGCTGCGTCGTCGTGCGACCGGGTTGCTTGCCAATTGGATGTCAGGAACACCACGTGCGACAGGGTGATCACGAACACGATGGTCGTAATGTTCGCGGTCAGGAGCCCGATCGCGATGCCGGCGAGCTGCGCCAGCGACAATGTCACGGCACACGCCGTGAGGCATGCCGCAAGTGCCCCCACCACGATGCGCCCTCGGCGATACACCACCCCGATCACCAGGCCGAACACCACCAGCGCCGCGGAGCTGAACACGAGCAGGTCGCGGAACAGGCTGCGCCGAATCAGCTCCACCACGTATGGCACGCCCGACAGCCGGAGATCCAGGTCCGGCCCGGCGTGCCGCTCCACCACCGCCTCGATCCTCGGCACGAGGACCGCGGGGTCGGTGCCGTCGGTGCTGAGCACGATGTTGGTCGCGGCCCCGTCCGGTGTGAGGAGCAGGCGGGTCCACAGCGGGCTCGTGAACGCGTCCTGATTCGCGGCGCTGTACACGCCGATCAGACCGGGGACGTTCTCGAACTCGGCGGTGAGGTCGCGGATAGCCGTGTCGTACGCGGGGTCCGAGAGGTCCGGGGGCTCCGCGCGTACGATGATCTGCGGTGGGGAAGGGAAGCGGCGATCGATCGCGATCGATGCCTGGAGCTGCGGGTCCTCCTCCGAGAAGAAGAAGTCGCTCTCCACCCGAGGCGAGAGATCCACGTACTGCACCACGACCAGGATGCTGAGAATCGCGAGGCCAACGTACAGTGCCTCGGGCGGGAACCAACGCCGCGCCGGGGTGCGTGGCGCCACGGTCACGCGCCGTGCCTCCCGCATGCGCCACCTGGCGAGCAAAGACCGGTCACATCAGCTTTGCCGTAACAAACAAGGGGGCCAGAGCCATGTCCGTGAAACGTTGGATGGTTGTTCCGATCGTTCTCGTGAGCCTCGGTGTCACTCCCGCGAGCGGCCATGCGCAGGATGTCGACGTGCGCGCCGCCATGAGCGAGACGCTCGCCGCGTGGAGCGCCGGCGACTTCGAAGGGCTCGCGCAGTTCTACACCACAGACACGCGAGGCTTCCTGTTCGGGGGCGCGTTGCTGGTGAGGGGATTCAACCCGGCCGCGCTCCAGGCCGCCTACGAGGCCGGCTTCCGCGCCAGCTTCACGCTCCGCGCACCCGACGTCAGAGTGCTGGGCGACGTGGCCATCGCCGTGGCCTACCTGGACGGCACGCTCACGCTGCCGGGCGGTGAGGCGGAAACCGGATCCTGGCGCTACTCCGAGACGCGGGTCCGGGACGGCGGGCGCTGGAAGATCGCGCAGTATCACTTCTCCAAGGTGATGATGCCGTCGCGCTGACCGCATCACCGGTGCTCCGCACTTGCCGCATTGACGTAGCTGAATAGCATGAGCGCGATCAGGCCGACGCCCAGGATGGTGGTAGGCACGATTTGCGAGAACGGGAGAAGGCCGGTGGCTGCGCTGTAGATGCCGCTCGCCATCAGGCCGAGGATGACGAGCACGGTGACCGGCAGCACGCCCCGACGCTCGACCGGCTTGCGGTCGGCCCAGAGGAGCAGCACCGCCCACGCGATCATCAAGGAGGCCGCCAACCCCATCGGGTACCGGAACCCCGGCAGCCCCATGCGCGACGGCACCAGCGTGAGCACGCCGATCAGCACGTCGGCGATCGCGCCGGCCCAGTAGCTCGTCCGCAGCCACGCAACCCGGTTCACCCTTCCCCCTCTTCTCCCCATCACACCGCCGCACCGGACATACGACGGATGTGCTACGTGCGGCTCATGGCCTTCGACCCTCGAAGTCTCCCGCGACCACCACCGTGATCTTCGTGGGATCGATGTGACGGCGCATGGCCGCCAGGATCTCCTGGGGGGTCAAGGTCTGGATCCTTCGCTCCAGCTCGGCGTCCCAGGCCATCGTCCGTCCGAAGTAGAGATGCTGCGACAGGCTGTTCGCGAGTGACTGGTCCCTGGTACGCAGGTTCTCCTGGAACTGCAGGTACCCGGCCTTGGCCGCCTCGACCTCCTCCTGAGTGTACCCCTCGGCGAGCACACGCTCGAGTTCCTCGCGGAACGCGGCCTCGAGCTTTTCGACGTTCTCGGGCGCGTAGATCGCATACGCCGTAAACTGGCCGAATCGGTCGGCCGGGTGTGCGAACATGTTCGAGCCCACACCGTAGCTCAGCCCCTCCCGCTGCCTGAGCCGCGTGGCCAGCCGCGAGTTCAGGAACCCGCCACCGAGCATGAAGTCGCCGAGCACGAGCGCAGGGTAGTCGGGATGGTCATCGCGGATCGCGAGGTTCATCCCGGCGTAGAAAAAGGCATTTGCCTTGTCCGGCGTCTCGATGACGATCCGCTCGGCGGGAATGTCGCGATAGACTTGGGGCACGCGTGCCGTCGGCATCGTGGCGCGCCACTCACCGAAGATTTCGCCGACGATGGCGTGTACCTCATCGGGATCGAAATCACCCACGATCGCCATATGCCCGCGGTCGGCGCCGAAGTAGTCCCGGTGGAATGTCTGCGCCTCGTCGAGCTCCGACGCATCGATCGACGCCGCATACTCGTCCAACGTCGGTGTGTAGCGCGGATGTCCCTTGGGCCACGGTTCCAGCTGCCGACTGAAGGCGATATTCGCAAGCGCGCCGGGCTCGGACTTCTGCGACTCGATGGCGGCGAGCCGCTCCTCCTTGAGTTGGGCGAACTCATCGGCGTCGAAGCCGGGCTCGCGCACCACCTCGCCCACGAGCCGCATCACGGCCGGCAGGTTCTCGCGTGTGGTCTCGATGGATCCACTCGTGCTGGTGGCGCCGCCGCCGACGAACACGCGCGCCTTGAGCCGGTCGATCTCGTCCTCCAGCTCCTGCCGCGACCGATGCGCCGTGCCGCGCATCAGCATGCTGGCGGCGAGCTGCCCCGGTCCGGCCTTGTGCATCAGGTTGGATTCGTTCCCGTAGAGAACCCGGAACGTGACCACCACCGTTCCCCCTCGCGTGCGCTTCGGCAGCATGGCGATCTGGAATCCGCTCGGGAACGTGCGACGCGTGGTCCGGGACTCGATGTTCTCCGGAGAGGCGTCGAACGCCTCGCCCGCCACCACCGCCGTGCGGCCAGTATAGCCGGCCACCATCGAGGCCACGTCGGGCGTGGCGGGAATCTCGGCCCGATCCGGCTCGGTCGTCGGGATGAAATACCCCACGGTGCGGTTCTGCGACTTGAGGTAGCTCGATGCGACGCGGCGCACGTCCTCCTCCATTACCGCCTGCAGGCGATCCCGGTGAAGGAAGAAGAGCCGCCAGTCGCCCATCGCGGTCCACTCGCTCAGTTGCAACGCAATGCGCTGGGGAACGTTGAAGTTGAGCTCGATCCCGGTGAGCATCTCGACCCGAGCGCGGCGGACCTCATCGTCGGTGATGGGCTGTGTGGTCACCGCGGCCACGAGCGTGCTGTCCATCGTCCGCCACGCGTCGTCCAGCGACTTGTCCTGCCGCACCTCCGCAAACAATAGCAGGGGTCCCGCTTCCTTGAGCTGATATGCGAACGCGCCTACGCTCGCGGCTTTCCCGGTCTCCACCAACGCCTTGTGCAAGCGGCCGGACGGCTGGTTGCCGAGGGCATGCGCCAGGACACTGATGCCGGCGAAGTCATCGTGCGAGCCAGGCGGAACATGGTACGCCGCCATCACGAGCTGGACGTCGCCGACCCGCTTGAGCGTGACGGACCGCTCGCCGTCCTGCGTCGGCTCGGCCGTGTACGTGGGGTAGATGTAGTTGGCGCCGGATCGGTCCGGTGCCGGAATGGACCCGAACCGATCCTCCACCAGCTCCAGTGCCTTCGCCGGCTCGAACTGGCCGGCGATCACGAGCATGGCATTGTCCGGCTGATAGTATTTGCGATAGAACGCCTGGAGCCGCTCGATCGGGACGTTCTCGACATCCGCACGCGCGCCGATGGTGGAGTTGCCGTAGTTGTGCCACAGGTACGCGGTCGAGAGGGTGCGGTCCATGAGAATCCGAAACGGACTGTTCTCGCCGGCCTCCATCTCGTTCCGCACGACGGTCATCTCGGACTCGAGATCTTCTGCCGAGATGAAGCTGTTCACCATGCGGTCCGCTTCCAGGTCGAGCGCCCACTCCAGGTTCTCGTCCGTGGCCGGGAACGTCTCGAAGTAGTTGGTGCGATCGAACCACGTGGTGCCATTAGGCGCCGCCCCGCGCTCGGTCAGCTCCTGGGGGATGTCCGGGTGCGTCGGCGTGCCTTTGAACACGAGGTGTTCCAGCAGGTGTGCCATGCCGGTCTCGCCGTACGCCTCGTGCCGAGAGCCGACGAGGTAGGTGATGTTCACGGTGATGGTCGCCTGCGTCGGGTCGGGAAACAGCAACACCCGAAGCCCGTTCGACAGGCGGTACTCGGTGATGCCCTCGACCGATGCGACTTCCTGGACCTGCGCCGTCGCACCGGGCGACCAGATGGCTCCCGTCGCCAGAACGGCCGTGATGATCGACACGCGGAGTGACTTGAGTGATCCACGCATGGTGACCCCCTCGAAAACCCGGATCGTGTTCCGTCGCCAATATGCGCCTCGTTCCGCCACTCGGCCACCGTCTGGCTCGCGGTCCGCGGAGGAGAGGAGGAGAGCGCGGGATCGCCATGCCCCGACGGCGCGCAATCTCATGCGATGCGGCGACACAGCGCCACGGATCCTGCCCCAACCTGCCCTCCCTGTTACCTTTGCGGGCGCGTTCGGGCGGCCCGCCCGGACCGTTATCGATCCGGCACACGCACGGAGCACAAGAGTGGGCGCCACCAACACCAACCCGACTGCCGACACCCCGCGTTCCCAAGGGCGCGACTTCATCCGCGCCATGGTGGAGCGCGACCAGAAGAGCGGCAAATATGGCGGCCGCGTGGAGACGCGGTTCCCGCCGGAACCGAACGGCTACCTCCACATCGGGCACGCCAAGTCGTGCTGTCTGAACTTCGGACTCGCCAGGGAGCACAACGGCATCTGTCATGTCCGGTTCGACGACACCAACCCCGAGACGGAGGACATGAAGTACGTCCGCTCCATCCAGGAGGACGTGCGCTGGCTCGGCTTCGACTGGGGTGAGCACCTGTACTTCGCCTCCGACTACTTCGAGCAGCTGTACCAGTACGCAGAGAAGTTGATCCAGGAGGGGAACGCCTACGTCGACTCCTTAAGCGAAGACGAGATCCGCGAGTACCGCGGCACGGTGACCCAGGCGGGGCGGGACAGCCCGCACCGCATGCGCTCCGCGAAGGAGAACCTGGACCTGTTTCGCCGCATGCGGACCGGCGAGTTCGCCGACGGCACGCACGTGCTCCGGGCCAAGATCGACATGGCGCATCCCAACATGCTGATGCGCGATCCGATCCTGTACCGCATTCGGCACGCGAGTCACTACCGCCAGGAAGACGCGTGGTGCATCTACCCGCTGTACGACTTCACGCATTGCCTGTCGGACGCGATCGAGGACATCACCCACTCGCTCTGCACGCTGGAGTTCAAGGACAACCGCGCCCTGTACGACTGGGTGCTGGACGCCGCCGGCTTCGAGCACCCGCGCACCGAGCAGACGGAGTTCGCCAGGCTCAACCTGGACTACACGGTGCTCTCCAAGCGGAGGTTGATCCAGTTGGTGGAGCGCGGGCACGTGTCGGGCTGGGACGACCCGCGGATGCCGACCATCGCGGGGCTCAGGCGGCGAGGGGTGACGCCGAAAGCGATCCGCAGTTTCTGTGACCTGGTGGGCGTGGCCAAGACCGACAGCCGGGTGGACATCGAGAAGCTGGAATACTGCGTGCGGGATGACTTGAACACGCGCGCGCCACGCGTGCTGTGCGTGCTCAGGCCGCTCAAAGTGACGATCACCAACTATCCCGAGGGCAAGACCGAGCAGCTCGACGCGCCCTACTGGCCGCACGACGTGCCGAAGGAGGGATCGCGCAAGATCCCGTTTTCGCGCACGCTGTACATCGAGCGCGACGACTTCATGGAAGATCCGCCCAAGAAGTTCTTCCGGCTCGCGCCGGGCCGAGAGGTGCGGCTGCGCTACGGTTACTTCATCACCTGCACCGACGTGGTGAAGGACCCGAAGACCGGCGAGGCGACGGAGTTGTTGTGTACCTACGATCCCGCCACACGGGGGGGCGACGCGCCGGACGGCCGCAAGGTGAAGGGCACGATCCACTGGGTGTCTGCCGCCGAGTCGCTTCCCTGCGAGGTGCGGCTGTACGATCGGCTGTTCCGCGTGCCGGATCCCGACGAGGTGGAAGAGGGCCAGGACTTCACCAGCAACCTGAACCCCGAGTCGCTGTTGGTGCTCACGGAGAGCCGCATCGAGCCCAGCGTAGCGAACGACCCGGCCGGCACCCGGTATCAGTTCGAGCGGCAGGGCTATTTCATCAGCGATCCCGTGGACTCGAAGCCCGGCACGCTGGTGTACAACCGCACCGTCACCCTGCGCGACACCTGGGCCAAGATTTCCGCCAAGCAGTGACCTCGAGCCCGCTTATCCTGCCGACCCCGGAGCGTCAATGAACTCGGAGCCGTTGTTCAACGAGATGATCGGTGTGATGGCCGTGATCACCATGATCCCGGTCCTGTTCATCTGGCTCGAGAAACGCACCAGGTGGAAGATCTTCG
>CAYGCN010000142.1:0-8197 GCA_964348385.1 uncultured Gemmatimonadaceae bacterium | reverse complement strand
GCCGCGTTCATGCCCGGCGCGTCACCACCACTCGTCAGCACCCCAATGCGTCGCATCCGCTCACGTCTCCCGCGGAGATTGGCCTAGCAATGTTCTCGTGGTGCCGTGGCCGCGGCAAGGGCCGTCGGTGTCGGTCACGACGCCCGTCGCAGCACCGCTCGGACGGCATCGACGTGCGGATCGACGATCTCACGCTGGAGCCGCCGGTCGGCCAGACGGGCCAGTCGCTCCGGCACCGGAACGGCCTCGCCGATCAAGGGCTCGACGACGTCGGCGAACTTGGCCGGGTGGGCCGTGGCCAGCAACATCCCGACCGCGTCGCGACGCGTCGCCAGCTCGGCCTCGAGCCCGAGGTACGCGACGGCGGAATGCGGATCCAGCACGTAGCCGGTCTCCCTCCACACCCGTGCGATGCACTGCCGCGTGTCGTCGTCGCTCGCCGCGCGCCCCACCACGTCCCGGCGCAGCCGCTCGAGGTCGTTGCCGTAGAGCGCCATCATCCGCGGGAGGTTGCCAGGCGCGCCTACGTCCATGGCGTTGGAGATGGTGCGTTGCGAAGGACGCGGCGCGTAGCGCCCGGTTCGGAGGTAGGCGGGCACCACGTCGTTCACGTTCGTGGCCGCGACGAACCGCGCGACGGGGAGGCCGAGGCGCTTCGCGATCAGGCCGGCCGTGAGGTTGCCGAAGTTTCCCGACGGCACAGACACGATCGGCTCCGAGCCGGCTGGCAGCTGGCCCCAGCCGTGGAAGTAGTAGAACCCCTGTGGCAGGAGCCGGCCCACGTTGATCGAGTTGGCGGACGTGAGCCGTACCTGCCGGCGGAGGTCCGCATCGGCGAACGCCTCCTTCGCCAGGCGCTGGCAGTCGTCGAACGTCCCGCGCACCGCGACGGCCCGCACGTTGCCGCCCAGCGTGGCGAACTGGCGCTCCTGCACCGCACTCACCTGGCCCAGCGGGTACAGCACCACCACACGCGTCCCCGCGACACCGTGGAACGCGTGGGCGACCGCGCCCCCGGTGTCGCCGGACGTGGCGACGAGCACCGTGAGCGGCTCGGACGCCGGGGCCACAGCCGCGGCGAGGAGCCGAGCCAGGAATCGCGCCCCCACGTCCTTGAACGCGAACGTGGGGCCGTGAAACAGCTCGAGGGCAAAGATCCGCTCCGACACGCGCACCAGGGGGATCGGGAAGTCGAGGGCCTCGCGCGCGATGGCCTCGAGGACAGCATCATCCAGGTGCCCGCGCAGCAGCTGCGTACCGACCCGTTGCCCCACGTCGACGAGCGGTCCGCCGCGGAGCGCGTTCACCTCATCGGGCGGGAGCGGCTCGAGCGGCTCGGGGAGATACAGTCCGCCGTCCGGAGCCACGCCTTGCGCGATCGCCTCGGCGAGGCCGACTGGTAAAGCAGCGCCGGATGTGCTGACAAAGCGGATCACGCGTCGCGCCTCCGGCCCTCGATATGCCGACGCCCCACGATCCACGCGGACCGCGGGGCGTCACGCTTCCCGTCCTGCACCGGCCGAGCTACCGAGCCGCCCACGCTTCCTTGGTCTCGAGCTCGAGCAGCGGTAGCCGCTGGCGCCCGAGCTGCTGGTTCAGCTCCGCGACGTCGCGCGACGTGAGCCGCTCGAACTCCGCCTCCGCGGCTTGCACCAGCCGGTCGAGACGCTCCAACTCCTGGAGCTGCGATTCCGTGGGCCGACCTTCGTAACCGTTGACGGCCCCGTAGAGATCGACCAGCCACTCCCGTAGGCGCTCCTCACCGGACAACCGACCCGCCGGGCTGGTGGACACGAGCCCCGCGCGGAACGTCTCCAAGCCGTCGGCAAACCGCGTGAGCCGCCTGGCGAGCCCTCCCCGTCCACCGAGCGAATCGGCCCGCTCCCGCGCCTGATCGCGCAGGCTCGCCGTCGATTCCACCACGTACGTGAGATCCCCCAACATCCGGTACAGCAGCATCACCGTGCGATCCTGCACTCGGCGATCCTCGACCGTGGAGGTGACCCGCGGATCCGGAACCACGGTGACGGTGCTCTCGAACGTGTCATCACCTCGCCGCAGCCGAACCGCGTACGTCCCCTCCGAAACCAACGGGCCGACGAACGACATCGGCTGCGCCACCAGTGAGGTGGCGCGCGGCACTTTGGGCGCCTTGAGCCGCATGGGCCACGCCACACGGTTCACGCCGCGACGCTTGCCTCCCGGATACGTGGCGATCAGGCTGTCACGCCCGTCGTAGATCTCCACGTTGAGATCACCGAACATGTGACGTCGCCGCATGTAGTACACGATACTGGCCGCCTCCGGCGGATTCTCGCCCACGAACGCGTCGTCTCCGGGAAACTCCTGGACGTTGGTCGGCACCCCGATGATCGACGGCGCCGACGGCAACATGACGACCGCGCTGTCGAGCATCGCGGCCGTCAGGTGACGCAGCGGCGTGATGTCGTCCAGGATGTAGATGCCCCGGCCGTGGGTGGCGATGATGAGGTCGTGCTCGCGTGGATGGATGGCCAGATCGTGAACCGCCACGGCAGGGAAATCCTCCTCGAACTTGGCCCACTGGGCCCCGTCGTCCACCGACATGTAGAGCCCGAACTCGGTGCCCAAGAACAGGAGACCGGATCGGACCGGGTCCTCGCGGATGACATGCGCGTACCCCGTCACCGCCTCGGTGACCAGCGATTGCCAGGACGCACCGTAGTCCGTGGTGCGGTAGACGTACGTCGCCATATCGCCGGTGCGGTGACCGTCGAACGTGACGTACGCCGTGCCCTCCGCGTGCCGGCTGGCCTCTGCGTGCGAGACCCACGTGCCGGGAGGGAGCCCCGGCACCCGGCCGACCACATTGGTCCACGTGGCTCCGGCATCACGCGTGAGCTGGAGGTTCCCGTCGTCGGTGCCGACCCAGATGATGGACCCGCTCAGCGGCGACGCACTGATCGTGACGATCGTGGTGTGGTTCTCGGCGGTCGAATTGTCGATCGTGAGGCCCCCGGATTCCCGCTGTCGCTGCTTGGCCGGGTCGTTGGTGGTGAGATCGGGCGAGACCCGTGCCCACGTGTCGCCACGATCGCGGCTCCGATGCAGATACTGGGACCCGACATAGATGGTGCCCGGCTCACTCGCCGACAGATGGATCGGCGTGTTCCAGTTAAACCGGAGTTTCGCTTCGTCGCCCGCCGCGTAGGGTGGAATCTGTTTGATCTCGCCCGTCGACTTCCGCACGCGCAGCAGTCGACCGCCCTGATACTCTACGTAGACCAGGTCCGGCTCCGTCGGATCGGGAAACGCGTGAAACCCGTCGCCGAACCCGATGTTGCGCCACTCCCGACCTCGCACACCGCCGATCCCGCGCGACGGACCCATCCAGGTACCGTTGTCCTGGAGGCCGCCGTACACGTTGTACGGCATCGCCATGTCGTAGCCGACTTCGTAGAACTGCGACACGGGCAGCGTGCCCACGTGCCGCCAGTGGGCACCGCGATCGTAGGAGATGTACACCCCGCCGTCGGTGCCCAGGATGAGATGCTGCGGGTCGTGCGGATCGATCCAGAGCGCGTGATGATCCCCGTGCGTGCTGCTCCCGAGCTGGCCGAACGACTTGCCGCCGTCCGTGGACATGCCGAGGGCGAAGTCCGGCTTGTAGACGCGATTGAAGTCCACGGGATCGACCACCACGAGCGCGAAGTAGAACGGCCGGCCCACCACCGCCGACGACGCGTTGGTCTCCGTCCAGCTCTCACCGAGATCGTCAGAGCGATAGAACGCCGTGTGCTCGGCCTCGACCAGAGCGTACACCACGCTCGGCCGAGACGGGGCCACGGCCACCGCGATCCGCCCTTTGTCGCCCGTCGGCAGGCCCACGGTCAGCTCGCGCCAGGTGGTCCCGCCGTCGGTGGACTTGTATAACCCGCTCCCGGGCCCACCCGACGTGAAGAAGTCGGGCCGACGGCGGAACTGCCACAGGCCGGCGTAGAGGATCCGGGGGTCCTGCGGATCGATCGCGAGATCAGAGCAGCCGGTGTTCTCGTCCACGAAGAGCACTTGGCTCCACGTGGCACCGCCGTCCGTGGTGCGATACACGCCACGCTCGGCATTGGCGTCCCACAGATGTCCCGTGGCACACACGAACACCACGCTCGTGCTGTCGGGCCGGATCACAATGCGCGAGATCCGCTCGGAGTCGCCGAGCCCCACAAACTCCCACGACTCCCCGCCGTCGACGCTCTTGTACACGCCCGTGCCCACGGACACGCTGTTGCGGGTCCACGACTCGCCGGTCCCGACCCATACGGTATCCGGTGAAGACGGATGCACCGCGATCGCGCCGACGGACTGGGTGTGATCGTCGAAGACCGGCTCAAACGTGATCCCACCGTCCTTGGACTTCCACACGCCGCCGCTGGCGGCGCCGGCGTAGACCGTCACGGGGCTGCCGGGCACCGCGGCGAGTGAAGTGATGCGGCCGCTCATGACGGCAGGGCCGATGGGACGGGGCCGGAGGTCACCCAGAACCGCGGCGTCGAACATGGATTGCGCGTGAAGCGTTGGCGACCACCACACGGCGAGCGCAAGCGCGATCGCCCACCGAACACCGGAGCGAAGCAGCATCGGATCCTTCCTCGGTTACGGAGTCTTCACCTTCTCGGGCATCACGAACACCTGGTCATCGATATCGACGTTGAACTCCACGCTCTCAATGCTCAGGCTCTGCACCTGTGGACCCTGACCCGCGATCTCGATCGAGAATGGCAGCATCATGCCTTCGACCGACTTGTAGTCGCTCATGAACGTCTCGGCATTGATGTCCATTCCCTGCACGGTCCGCCTCGCCTCGGTCTTGATGGGCAGGAAGTACTCGCTGTCCAGGTAGTAGTAGGTGACCTGGCCGTCCTTGAGCGTGAGCTTGAGCTTGTACGTGTCGGTTCCCTGCACGTCCTCTTTTCCGAGGAGCTCCACGGCGTGTCCCTTAGCCGCGTAGTCGATCAGGGGACCGTCGAAGTCGGCATCCTCCCGAATCGTCCGCACCAGATCGGCCGGCATCGGCTCCGGATCGGTTTGGCCCATGAACGGCGAGATCGTCCAGCCCACCTCGCCGTCGAAGGCCTGCACGCCGGTCATGCCCTGGACGGTGAACTCCATCCGCATCTTCGACGGGCGCTTGCCAAACATGGTGAACGTGGCCTCGATGCCCGGCCCAACCTGCATGCGACCGGTCATCTTGCGGGTCATGATCGATTTCATCTTCTCGACGCCACCCGCCGCCTCGTAATAGCGGCCCAGGACCTCGTCGACGGAAAGCTCCTGCGCCGGCAGGGCGGGAACGACCCACAGAGCGGCCAGCACGAGGCTCGACGCTACCATCACTGCTCGCATACCTGCTCCTTGGTGGAGGACTCGACGGCGGTCGCCCTCGAGCGACCGTCGGAGGAACCTACGGCTGGGGTCACGGAGCTACCAGGGGACGTGCCGTGTTTGCCGAACCCCGGACCGGACCGTAGACTGCGGTGGTGTTTGGCCGTGGCGCCCCCGCCCCGCAGCCGGACTCACTACGCGGAGCAACCGCATGGGTGTTTCACCGAACGACCTCGAGCGTCGCCTTCGCGGGCTCAAGTGCCTCGTCGGCAACACTCCCCTCCTCGCCATCGACTTCGCCTTCCGGGGCCGGCGCCGCGTGCTCTACGCCAAGGCCGAGCACATGAACATGACCGGATCCATCAAGGATCGGATGGCGCTGTTCATCCTGGAGCGGGGGTACGCCCGTCGGCAGCTGAGCGCGGGCATGCGGCTCGTCGAGGCGACGAGCGGGAACACGGGGATCTCGATCGCCGCCATTGGGCGCGCGATGGGTCATCCGGTCACGATCTTCATGCCGGAGTGGATGAGCGCCGAGCGGGTGAACCTGATCCGGAGCCTGGGGGCCGACATCCAGCTGGTAGGCCACGAGGACGGTGGCTTTCTTGGCTCGATCGACCGCGCCGAGCGTCTCGCTCGGGATTCGGCCGACGTGTTTCTGCCACGGCAATTCGCCAATGCCGACAACATCGAGGCGCACGCCCACACGACGGGGCCGGAGATCTGGTGGCAGCTCAGGTTCCGGAACATGCGGCCCGACGCGTTCGTGGCCGGCGTGGGCACCGGGGGCACCATCATGGGAGTTGGGCGCTTTCTCAAGGACCGACAGCCGCGGATCAAGCTTCACCCTGTCGAGCCCGCCAACTCTCCCACGCTGTCCACTGGCCATCGCGTGGGGAAACACCGGATTCAGGGCATCTCGGACGAGTTCATTCCGCCGATCGTCGATCTGGGGGCCCTCGATCCGGTGATCGCCGTGGACGACGGTGACGCGATTCTGATGGCGCAGCGGCTCGCGGCCCGGCTCGGCCTTGCGGTGGGCATTTCCTCCGGCGCGAACTTCCTGGCCGCGCTCGCCGTGCAGGATCGATTGGGACCTTCGTCGGTGGTCGTCACGGTGTTCCCCGACGACAACAAGAAGTACCTGAGCACCGATCTGTTGCGCGAGGAAGCGGTGCGCCCGGGTTACGTCAGTCCGGAGATCGAGTTGCTGGGATTCAGGGGATTCAAGCGGGTGTGCCACACGTGCTGCGACCCAACGGAGTGCCTCCAGAGCATGCCGCCGGATTTCGTGGCCGCCGAAGAGGTGTTGCCGCCCTGTCCGCGGCGGATGTTTTCCGGGGTGCGCTGAGCTGGTTCCGATCCCGTCGAGGCGTTCGACGCTCTACGGATTCACGGTGACCGTGCGAGTGCCATTCGCGTTCGTGATGAAGCCGGGGATCGTGGCGGTCACGGTTGTGGTTCCTTCCGAAAGCGGCTTCAGCGCGGCACCACCGTCGGCCACCGTGGTCGGCGAGCGATAGATCCCGACCGGGATCTGGACCGTCACGGTGGCGCCCGTCTGGGCACTCGTCAGGAGACTCGCCACAGGGGCATCGGAGCTGGTGAGCGTCACGGTGAGCGGTGTCCCGCCGGCCCGCACGTCTTGCACTTCCGACAACCCCGACCCGCTGGACTGCTGGTAGCCGACGCGCGCGAAGAAGGGCAGGCTGTCGGGACCAGACGTCAGCGAGACGCTCAACGGCAGCGACAAGATGTCCACCGCGGGCTGGAGCACCGTCATGACGGCAGAGCCGTCGGTGAACCCGCTGGCCCGCACGATGACCTGTGGGCTCCCCGTCTGGCCCTCCATGCCCTGGACGGAGAACGGGACGTAGGTAGCACCGTTCTCCACAAAGACCACGATGGAATCAGTCCCCGGCGTCGAAAAGTCCGGGGAGACACGCGCCACCGCCGGGTTGGTGCTCCGGATGATGACGTTGACCCCGCCATGAGCGGACGCGCCGAGCCAGGCGCTCGTGGTCCGCTGCAAGCCCGATCCCACGGTCGCCGTACTCACCGTGATGCCCGGGGCACTGATCGTCACCGTCCGGAGCGCCCCACTCGGCGTCGCGTCGAAGCCCGGAATGCTGCCCGTCACCGTCGTCGTCCCCGCCGTCAACGGATCGAACGCCACCCCACCCGTCGCCACCGTGTACGGCGAGTCGTAGTTCCCCGCCGGAATCTCCACCGTCACCGTGTCGCCCGTGCGCGCCGTCGTGATCAACCGGCCCACCCCCGGCGTCCCCACCCACAGCGTCGCCGTCAGCGGCTGGCCACCGGCCCGCACCGCCTGCGCCTCCGCCAAGAAGCTGCCGCCCGGCGACCGATGGCCAACCCGCACGTAGAACTGCGCGCTGTCGGACAACGTGGTCGTCGTCGTCGGCACCCCGTTGATGTCGAATGCCGGCCGCCTGAGCGTGTGCGTCGCCGTCCCCGTGGTGAAGCCCGGTGCCTCCACCGTCACCGGCACCGCGGCCGCCCCCGTATCCGCCACCCCTTCCAGCGCCTGCAGATAGTAGGTGAAGTACGTCTGCCCGTTCGGCACCGTCACGACCAGCGAATCGTCGCCCACCGTGTTCTCGTCCGGCGCGATCAACAGCATGCTCGGATCGCTGCTCCTGATCACCACGTCCACCCCACCGTGGTTCGACGCCCCCAACCACGTATCCGTCCACCGCTGCAACCCCGCCCCCACCGTCCGCGTACTCACCGTGATGCCCGGGGCACTGATCGTCACCGTCTGGAGCGCCCCACTCGGCGTCGCGTCGAAGCCCGGAATGCTGCCCGTCACCGTCGT
>CAYGCN010000141.1:0-8223 GCA_964348385.1 uncultured Gemmatimonadaceae bacterium | reverse complement strand
TCCACCACGGGTTCGCCTTGACCGACCCGAAGATGAAGCCGACGTATCCGTGCAGCAGGAAGGCCGACGGAATACCCACGATGGTGATGAAACGACCCGCCCGGTCGTCGAACCGCAGCGACCGTTCGGACAGATCGGTCGCGCCGAGCGTAAGTGCGTAGCGTATCCACCGCATCACGCCGCGGCCGTTGCGGGCCCACAGAACCAGATCCTTGCGATAGTCGAACCAGATCTCCAGGAGCAACACCACCGCCAGGTACCATGCGTAGACGAAGCCGAACATGGCCATCGCCGACTTGCGGTTGGGCGTCAAGAAGATCTCGTAGGACCGCAGCGGATGACCAAGATGCGCGAGCAACGGCAGGGGCGCCACGAGCAGGAACGCCAGGGCCGTGAGCAAGGCGAGCCGATACGTCGGCTGCACTTCCTTCACGTTGAACACCCGCTCGAGCGAGGCGAGGATGAAGGCGCCGGCTACCAAGCCCGTGAGGTACGGGTACAGCACGATCAGGAGGCCCCATTGGAGCTCGAACTCATTGGGATAGATGTATCCCTGCACGCTACCTCACCTCGCCGTCCAGGTTCGCGTACAACACCTTCGGTGCCGTGTTGAGGTGCGGCTTTAGCACCTGGATCTCGTTGAAACGGGTGAACCGCGCCAGTGGCGTGGCTCGGCCCCGTACCTCGCCGAAGATACGCGCACCCGTCGGACAGACCTCCACGCAGGCCGGGACCTGCCCCCGCACTAGCCGGTGGTAGCAGAACGTGCACTTAGCCGCGACGTGGGTCTCGGGGTGGAGGTAGCGCGCACCGTAGGGGCAGGCCTGGATGCAGTATCGGCATCCGATGCAGTAGTCGTCGTCGACGAGCACAACGCCGTCCTCGGTCATGAAGGTCGCGCCGACCGGGCAAACCTGGACGCACGGCGGGGTGTCGCACTGGTTGCACAGCTTCGGTACGAAGAACGTGCGTTCGACATTCGTCTGCGTGAGCGGTGGGAAGCCGTCGAGCCCGCCGTTAGGACTGTCGACCTCCACCTGACCGTCCTCGGTCAGGACGTAGCGCTCGATCCAGGTATTGAAGAAGTGCGGGTCCTCCGGCACGTCGTTTTCGGTCTTGCACGCAGCGACGCAACGCGCGCATCCGATGCACTTGGAGGGGTCGACCCCCATACCGTAGTAGTGCTGGCGCGGGTCGTAGCCGCCGGTCGGACGCTGCTGCCCGAACGCCGCCGGGAGCCGGACCACGCCGAGGAGCACCGGGGCAGCCGCGCAGGCTCCGGCAACCGCGTCGCCCAGAAACCGTCGTCGGTCCGGCATCGCGCGCTCCGGCGCATTGCCACGGCAGGCCGAATCGGGGGCGGCGCTACTCACGGTGCCTCCGGATGATGTGGGTAGTGACATTGCCAACAGACGTACGGCTGACCGTGTGTCTGCAGATCGATCTGGGGTATGGCGGCTCGCGGGTCCCCCACGGCGTGACACCCGCCGCAGAAGCTGCGATCCGTCGGCTTCGAGGGGCGTACGGACCGAGGGTTGGTCTTGTGGGTCACCGGGGCCTGATGGCAGACCTCGCACTCCAAGCTGGCGTGGTGTGATACTAGCTTCTGCCGAGCGATCTCCCCATGGCACGCCGCGCACGATTCCGGCACCACGGGCGGCTCGGGAGCGTGGGGATCGTGACACGCCATGCACGGGGTGAGCGGGTTGTGCCCCACCGGATCGATCTGCGCGAACCCCGTGGGCCGCGAGGGATTGAACGCGTGACACAGAATGCACTGGTCGCGCCCGCGCGGAATGCTGGGCTTCAGTTCCATCGGTGAGGCGATGTGCGCGGCAGCGGGTCCGTGGCACACCTCGCAGCGAACCCCCCGGTGATTGGACGCCAGCCTCGCCTCTTGAATCGGGCCATGGCACATGGTGCACTGCTGGTGCCCGGCGTACTTCAGTGGATGGGCGACGATGCTATCGATGGCCGCCGCACGGTAGTGCCCGATATCACCGAAGGTGTCCGGCACGAGGTACCACCGCGCGATGACCAAGCCGAGCACGGCCAGAGCAAACACGATGATGAGGCGAGGTACTTGCTGGAGCATCCGAGCGAGGTCTCTCCGCGGACCCACGATTGCGAGTACTTTGGTGTCAGTGGGCGAATGTGCGGGGTAGTCGATCCCCACCAGTGTGAAGCGATCGTGAAGGAGAGTTCATACTTCCCGGCCCGCGCCCGACCATCCCCGTCATCGGCGACGATATGTTTGGAGGAGTTGCCGATTGGAAGGACTCCACGTGCCAACCATTGACCCTTTTACCGTGCAGACCCCGATCGTGACCCTCGCCGTCGAGACAAGAGGGACGGCGGTGACACGGATTCGGCTCAACGGCTCTGGTCGCCGATCGGCGGCGACGCCGTTCGAGAGAGGAGTCGCCCGCGAGCTCGAGGAGTACGTCCGCGGTGAGCGCACCGCCTTCACGTTTGCGATCGAGCCACGGGGAACCGACTTCGACCATGCGGTATGGCGGGAGGTCGCACGAATTCCCTATGGGGAGACGGCGACGTACGGGGAGGTTGCCACGCGACTCGGGCGTCCCGGCGCGGCACGAGCCGTGGGTCATGCCAACGGCCGCAATCCCCTACCACTGGTGATCCCCTGTCACCGAGTCGTCGCCGCCGGCGGCAAGCTCGGCGGGTACGGCGGCGGGCTGCCGTTGAAGCGGCGCCTGTTGTCCCTGGAACAGCGCGCGCACCCGCGGCCAGACACGTGATCGCCTGCCTCGCGCCCGACGGACGGGAGGGGCGACCACCCCTGAACCCTCCACTCGCCTAGGCCGGATTCCTGTGCGGCTCACCCGACTCACGATCCGGAGCTTTCGCAACATCGCTGCGCTCGACTTCCAGCTTCCCGCCGAGGGCGCGGTGGTGATCGGCGAGAATGGTCAGGGGAAGACGAACCTCTTGGAGGCGGTCTACTACCTCGTGTTGTTCCGATCGTTGCGGGGTGCCAAGGACCGGGAACTGGTCCGATTCGGCGATGAGGGCTTTTTCGTGGCCGGAGAGGGGTCGCGGCGGGTCACCGCGGGTTACGAAGTGGCCGGGCGGCGCAAGAAGGTGACGGTCGACCGTGTCGAGGCCAAGAAGCTGGCTGACGGCGTGGGCCAGCTGACAGCGGTGGCGTTCGCGCCGAGCGACCGGGCCATCGTGGCCGGGGGGCCGGCGGGGCGGCGACGCTACATGGACATCCTGCTGGCGCTGAGTGAGCCCGGGTATCTGGCGGCGCTGTCCGGCATGCGACAGGCGCTGCGGCAGCGAAACGCGGCGCTCCGAACCGGGCACGGTGACGCCGCCCGGGTCTTCGACTCGCCCTATGCCGTCGCCGCAGGGGCAGTCGCCCGGGCCCGCCGGCGCTGGGCGGCCGCGGCCGCCGCGCGGTTCCAGGATCTGTGCTCCACCTTGGGAGAACCCGGGCCGTGCAGCCTGCAGTACGCCCCGGACCATCACCGTGACGATGACTCGGCTGACCGCATCGCCGCCGCCTTGGAGCGAAGCCTTCCGCGCGACCTGCGGCGTGGGATGACCACGGTGGGACCGCACCGCGACGATTTGCAGCTGTCGCTGAACGGTCGCGACCAACGCACCTACGGTTCAGCCGGACAGCAGCGGACGGCGGCCATCGCGCTCCGCCTCTTGGAGGCGGAGGCGCTCGCGGCCGCCAAGGGCGCCTCGCCGATCGCGCTGTACGACGACGTGTTCGCCGAGCTGGATCGTGGGCGCCAGGAGCGACTCCTCGCTTTGATTCGCGAGACGATGCCCGGCCAGGCCGTCGTCGTTGCGCCCCGAGAATCGGAAGTGCCCCGGGAACTCCTCGATGTACCGCGGTGGACGATGCACGGGGGGACGCTTGCGCCGCGGTGACCGGCCGCCGCCCGCCACTCCCCTGGAGGAGGCGATCGCGGCCTACGTCAAGCGCGCGGGCCTCAAGCGGCGGCTCGATCAGGCGAGTGTGATTCCGGAATGGGGAGAGCTGGTGGGCCCGCAGATTGCCGCCGTGACGACGCCGCACGTGGTCACGCATGACGGTGCGCTGATCGTGAGCGTGGTCTCGGCGGCGTGGCTCCAGGAACTACAACTCATGTCACCAACGATCCTGAAGCGGCTCGGCCAGCGCGGGAAGAAGATCCGCCGAATCGTGTGGCGCGCCGAGTGATGGGGCTCGAACTCCGGGGCCCGACGGCGTCACCGCCCCCCCAACGACGCCACCCGACAATGCGCTCGGGGACGCCGCGATCGGACATGCCTAACCCGTTTCTGGGAAGGGAGTTACGGGCTTCGCGGGCCATTGCTTTCGCGGGGGCGCTCGGGTATATTGAATAGACCTCTTCCGGGGTCCTTCGCGACCCCGTTTTTCGTATCTCGACCGACTGGATATGACCACACCACATAAGCAGGGTTCGTACAGCTCCGACGCAATTCAGGTGCTCAAGGGCTTGGAAGCCGTGCGTCGGCGCCCCGGCATGTACATCGGGTCCACCGGCCCCAGAGGCCTGCACCACCTCGTGTATGAGGTGGTCGATAACGCGATCGACGAAGCGATGGCCGGCTTCTGCGACAAGATCGAGGTCACCATCCACGCCGATCACGCGGTGACCGTGCAGGACAACGGGCGGGGCATTCCTGTCGATCTGCACAAGACGGAGAAGAAGCCGGGGGTGGAAGTGGCCATGACGATGCTGCACGCCGGCGGCAAGTTCGACAAGAGCACCTACAAGGTGTCCGGCGGATTGCACGGTGTCGGCGTGTCGGTGGTCAACGCCCTCTCGGAGCGGCTCGACGTCTGGGTGTGGCGCGACGGTCAGGAACATCACATGGCGTTCGAGCGCGGTGCCACCGTGCAGCCGCTGGAGACGACGGGCAAGGCCAAACGGTCGGGCACCAAGATCACGTTCAGGCCGGACGGACAGATCTTCCCGTCGCGGGACTACGACTACGGTACTATCGGGAACCGGCTCCGCGAGCTCGCGTTCTTGAACTCGGGTATCACCCTCGCGCTCGTCGACGAGCGCGACGACGGACCCAAGAAGGAAACCTTCTTCTACAAGAAGGGCATCGCGGAATTCGTCGAGTTCCTTCGCGGCAACCGCAAGGCGCTGCATACGAAACCGTTCCACCTCACGACGTCGAAGGACGACGTCGAGATCGACCTCGCCGTTCAGTGGGACGGCAGCTACCAGGAGAACACGTTCACCTTCGTGAACAACATCAACACGCACGAAGGCGGGACGCATCTCACCGGCTTCAAGGCGGGGCTCACGCGGTGCGTCAACGAGGTCGCCAAGAACAAGGGCATGTTCAAGAAGGACAGCATCTCCTTGAGCGGCGACGACGTCCGTGAGGGTCTGACCGCCGTGCTGCACGTCAAGGTCAAGGAACCGCAGTTCGAGGGTCAGACCAAGACCAAACTGGGCAACTCGGAGGTCGAAGGCATCATCAAGACGGTCGTCTACGAGCACATCGGGAACTGGCTCATGGAGACGCCGTCGGCGGCACGGGCCGTCATCGACAAGGCGCTGAGCGCCGCGCGGGCCCGCGAGGCGTCCCGGACGGCACGAGAGCTGGTGCGCAAGAAGAGCGCGCTCGAGAACGGCGTGCTTCCCGGGAAGCTCGCCGACTGTTCCCTGAGTGACCCCACCATGTGCGAGCTATATCTGGTCGAGGGTGACAGCGCCGGCGGGTCTGCAAAGCAAGGACGAGACCGGTCGTTCCAGGCCATCCTGCCCCTGCGCGGCAAGATCCTCAACGTCCAGAAGGCACGGGTGGACAAGATCCTGTCCAACGAGGAAATCCGCACCATCGTCACGGCCCTCGGCACTGGCATCGGCGAAGACGAGTTCAAGATCGACGACGCCCGGTACCACAAGATCATCATCATGACCGACGCAGACGTCGACGGTGCCCACATCCGCACCTTGCTGTTGACGTTCTTCTATAAGGAAATGCGCCCCCTGATCGAGGCCGGGTACGTCTATATCGCGCAACCACCGCTGTACCGGGTCGCCAAGGGAAAAGAGGAGTTCTACGCCTACGACGACGCCGAGCGGGACGAGTACATCAAGCGGCTGGGCAATGGGGGCAGCGGCCGGGGGAATGTCGGCGTGCAGCGGTACAAGGGCTTGGGCGAGATGAACCCCGACCAGCTGTGGCGCACCACCATGGATCCGGCCACGCGCACCGTGCTTAGGGTCGAGCTCGAGGATGCCGTGGAGGCGGCGCGGGTGTTCGAGACCCTCATGGGAGACGAGGTGGAGCCCCGTCGCGCCTTCATCGAAGAGAACGCACGATATGTGAAGAATCTGGACATCTAAACCGCCCACGCCACCAGCGCACAAAGGGCCCCGGTAAGTCGTTGGGGCCCTTTGGCTTGCCCGCTCGCACACCGCCATGCCGGGTCCAGTTGACACATAGAGACATTGCTATTATCTATATTCTTATGTCGAAACGCGCCCTGGTGCGGTCCATCGAGCCCGCGCTCCTGAGCCGGGCGGCCGAGATCATCAAGCTGCTCGGGCATCCGGAGCGGTTGAAGATTGTGGAGGTTCTCGAGTTGGGTGAGGCCACAGTGACCGAGATCCGGGAGGCGCTCGGGCTCCCGCAGGCGATTGTGTCGCAGCACCTGGCCAAGATGCGTGGGTGCAACATCGTGGCCGCGCGCCGCAATGGGAACCATGTCCACTACCGGATCACCGAGCCCAAGGTGCAGCACATCCTGAACTGTATTCGCCACTGCGACATGTGACCGGCTGTTTCCGGGGGACATTTTTTTTGGCTCAGAACATATGAATATTGCTATTTGTCTATTGGGGGCCGCCCTGGCAGCGTCGCCAACCGACACGACGCGGCTGTCGTTGGCCGACGCCATCCAGCTGGCGCTTACGTCCAACGCCAATCTGCGGGCCGAGCGGGCGCAGGCCGTTGCGGCCGGGCAGGGTCCGCTCCACGCGAGCCAGGCATTCCTCCCGAGCATCACGCTCGGCGTGCATGGCCTGCGCACGACGGATCCCGTTGCGGTCTTCGGACTCAAGCTGCGTCAGGGAAGCTTCGCCGAGGCGGACTTCGGGCTCGACGCCCTCAACCGTCCCAACGCCTATTCGGGTTTCGACGCTAGCGCGTCGGTTCAGTGGCCAGTACTCGCACCGGAGGGCCTGTTCGGCTTCGCTGCCGCGAGGAAGGCGGCCGCGGCGCAGACGGCCGCTGCCGGTCGGGCCGGCGGCGCGACGCGGTTTCTCGTCACGCAGGCCTACTTTGACGCGCAGCTCGCCTGGCACCGGCTCGAGGCCCTGGACAACGCCCTCGCCGCCGTCCGCTCCCACCGCGATCAGGCAGAAGCCATGCAGTCGCAGGGCTTGGTGACCGGCCTGGATGCCCGTCTGACGGGCCTGCGAGCGTCCGAGCTGGAGGTCGAGCGGCTCGCGGCCGTCGCCCACGCCGATGTGGCCATGTCGGCGCTCCGCATGATGCTGGCGCTTCCCGATTCCACGCTCCTGGTCCTCACCGACTCCCTGCGCTCCGCGGAGCCGACATCGACGTGTGCAGCGGACCCGTCGGTCTGCGTGCTCGAGGAGCGTGGAGACCTCGTGGCGCACCGCTTGGGAGCCGACGCCGCCCGGCTCGGCGTTAAGCGGGCGTGGGCGTCGCAGTTCCCGGCCGTGGCCGCATTCGGTTCGGTGGCACACCACGCCGAGAGTGCGCCGTTCGCGAGCGGGAGCGGCGATTGGACCGTCGGGCTCGGAGTGTCCTGGCCCATTCTCCGAGGTCTTGCGGGTGCGGGAGCGGTGCGGGCCGCCAAGGCGGAGTCTCAGGCCGCGGCGGCGCGTCTGGACGCCGCGCAACGGCAGGCGGAGCTCGAGGTGTTGGAGGCGACCCGCATGCTCGCCGCCGCGAGCCAGCGCGTCCAGGTGGCGGGCGCTGCGGAGCTCGAGGGCCGCGAAGCGCTCGAGCAGGCCCGCCTCCGCTACCGCACGGGAACTGCCCCCATCACCGAACTGCTGGACGTCCAGGCAGCCGCGACGAACGCCGCCCTCAGTCATCTCGCCGCCCGACGGGATCTCCTGGTCGCGGCGGCCGCCCTCGATCTCGCATACGGAGTACACGACCGATGATTCGTCATCCCATCGTACTTGCCCTTGCCGCCGGTGCCGTGGCCTGCGGAGGCGGTGAGCCGCATGAGGAGCA
>CAYGCN010000140.1:0-8246 GCA_964348385.1 uncultured Gemmatimonadaceae bacterium | reverse complement strand
CCTGTACCTGTCCGGCATCTTTCAAGACGTGAACCTGGTCGATGACGTAGCGATCGGCCAAGGCTCGGGCGAGGCGCTCCCTGACGGCAGGCTCGGGACTGGGCATCGAAGATGAATATGGGAGCGACGGATGGGGGCGCCAGGGTACACGAATGTCCCGGAACTGACACCTGAACTCATAGATGGGGACGGAGTTTCGCCTACGTCACGTCAGCTTGAGGCGGAGGCCGGCGCCACAGCCAACTCTGCAGAGCACTCCGGCGCCTTCCTCGACCCCTCCACTGATCCCGATCCAGAATACGTGTGGGTGGTGACCGAGGCGAGAGCTCGGCAGCGTTCTGCTTCGACCGCGCTCAGTAGATCAGCTCAGCCCAACGCCCTTCCTCGATCATCTGCGCCTTGTGCTGCCGGTACATCTGAGCCGATCCGACGATCTTCACCAGCGCCTCGTCCAGCAGTTTGCTGATCTGCTTCAGGCCGGCCACGTAGACGTAGGTCTTGGGGTCCTGCAACAAGGCCCAGACTTCATCGCCGTTCTGGGCGATGGCCCCTTCCAGGTCGACCGGCACGTCGAAATGGGGCCGCGGACTGAGCGCCTCGAACGCCTTGAAGGTTGCTTCGTCGTAGTAGTACTTCAGGTCGGCGTTCTGGTCGTTCATGTAGGCCAGTTCGAAGCCGCTCATGGCGCCGTGGTACAGGCGCACGTCGCCCTTCCAACCGCCCAGCTCACTGTAGATGTGCTTGATGAAGGCCCGGAAGGGGGCGATCCCCGTCCCCAGCCCGATCATCAGCAGATTGGCGCCTCGGTCCTCGGGCAGGGTGAACGCGATCTGGTAGGGGCCCACGAGCGTGACGGTGTCGCCCTTCTTCAGATCGCACAGGTAGTTGGACGCCTTCCCGTCGTAGCGTTCGCCATTGACGTCGTCAATGTAGAAGCAGCGCTTCACCAACAGCGAAATCACCGGCTTGAAATCGTCACCCATACCGCCGCCGGCAATAGAGTACAGACGCAGGTATTCCTTTTGGCCGAACTCATGGGGACCCGGAACCAACACGCCGACGCTTTGTCCCACCTGATAGTCGAAATCGATGCTGTCCACGGCGAGGTCGATGTGCCGCAGTTCCGTGTCGCTGTTGTCGGGCGTAATCCGCGTCGAGCTCACCACGGACGCGGTCATCTGACGGGTCGTATCGTAATCCTTCAGCCGCATGCTCTGCTCCTGCTACTCCATAAATAGGGGTGGGGAGCTTCCGCACCACCGGACCTCCATAAAATAGTCCTGTGACGTTTCCCAGGGAGGGGCTCGATCAGGAACGTTCCGGGCCTAGGGAGACTGACTGGCTTGGCATTCGGGTAGCCGACATCCATCAAGGAGCCCACGGTCACGTTACCCAGGCGTTAGGACGGTGGCGAATGCGCGGCTGGCGCGCATTCCACCCGCGCGCCGACGTCACCCGACGATGCCCTTGACGCCTGGCTCGACCGGCTGGATCGGCTGGTCGTCCAGCGGTGCCTCGCGCCAGGTCACCTGGGCCATGTCGAACGGCGGCCCGCCCAGCTGGATGGCGTCCACGATCTCCCGCAGGTGCTCGTGCGCAGCGGCTTCGGTAGGCGCGTGCACCAGGAGGGATCGCTCCGAGAGTAGTATCTCGGCGCGCGGGAACGTGGCGATCCACGCGCGGCAGGTCGTGCGATGTTGCTCCAGGCTGGCGAGGCCGGCCAACACCTGCTGAAATACGGTGGCGGGGGAGGCACCCCTGGAGAACATCGCATCGTGAGTTTGCAGCGCCGCCAGCAGGTGCCGCCGTGCGGCAACAGGATCCCCGCGAAACCGGGCGAGTTCCGCAAGGCCGATGTTCGCCTCCGGCGCGTACCCGGCGTCGAGAGCCGCGTTGAAGAAGTCCGCAGCGACGTCGTCCAGCCGGGCCACGCCAAACGCGTGCGCCACCGCCAGCAGACCCTCGCGCGCGTCGTCGAACGTGCGGATGACGTCGGCCCATTCCTCTGCCTGTGGGAGGTCGCGTTGCATCAGTGCGGTGCGCACCATGAGGTACGCAAGGCCAGGATCCGTTCTCGCGTCCTCCGCGTAGGGCCCAAGCCGTGCACCTGCCTCCCGAGGGCGTCCCGCCGCGAGGAGCAAGGCTACGAGCAGTTCGGTAATTGCCCGGTTCGACGGCTCGAGCTGCGTCGCGGTCTCCGCGTTCCGGAGTGCGCTCTGCACTTTGCCACGAACCATCTGCGACCGGGCCAACAGCGCTGCGAACGTGGCCACCGTGGGCCGAAGCTTGTGTAGTCGTAGCAGCAGGCCCTCGGCCAGGGGCTCATCCAGCAGACTGAGGGCCCAGGCGGCGCCCCACTTGGTGGTGATGGAGCGGAGTCCGGCCTGCGCGCGGACCACGCGGAGCGCCTCGTCGGCCTGCGCGGCGTTGCCGAAACCTGCGGCGGCTATCGCATACAGGAGGTTGGCATTGACTGACTTGGGTGCGAGCTCGCGCGCCAGCCGCGCGGCGACGTGGGCGAGTAGGAAGTCGCGCGTGACGAGCGGGTCACGCTCGTGCGCGAGAAGCGCGCGCACGCGCCGGCGCTTCCAGCCGGCCTTGGTCGCGGCGCGTAACTCGGCCTCGGTCGCGTGCTCCTCGTCGCGCACTGTGTCGCTCGAATCCCAGCGTTTCGGGTTGCTTAGAGTACCATAGACCGGAACGGGCAGGTCCAGCCGCGGGCTGCGGACGACGCTGAGGGCGAAGAGCAGCACACCCAGGAGGAGGCTCGCGACGGCCACGGGCCATACCGGTGCTAACTCCTCGGAGAGTCCGAGCAGCGCCAGAAGCACACCAAACCCGATGAAGATGACGCCAAGCAACTTGCTGGGGGTCGTCCGGAGCGGTGCCGCGAGCTTGCGCGCCTCCTTCACAAGCCGCTTCGTGTCCCGCAACTCCTGCTCCGCCACCACGCGTTGGATCTCGGCCGTCAAACGGCTCGCGATGGCGTCGGGGTCAGCGAGAAGCGTCACACCCATCGGCGTGGCGCCCTGCCGCGAGCTGGCGCCCTTGGCGACCGGGAGCGCCGCAAGGCGGTCCTGCATCGACGGATGCGTGGAAAACGGGTCGGGGGAGTGGTGGGCCAGATCCGATTCCGCGGCGTCACCTCCGTGTGCCAGCTCGCCGACGATCCACTCCGTGAACTGCGCCCCGGTGTGGGCGCGCGCCAGCCGCTCGTTCCACGGCAGCCGCTGCAGGGCTGCATCGATGAACTCGAGTTTCGTCAGGGCCGACCGGACCGCTCCGGCGCCGCAGAGCTCGGCGGCGAGCCGGTCCGCCTCGAATTCGTCCTGGCGCGAGTACGTTGCGACGAGCCGCGCCGCGCGCAACGTGAGCGGCTTGAAGAACCGTTCGGTGGCATCGGCGAGGTCTGAATCCTCGCCAGCCCTTCGCTTGAATTCCGCGAACGCGATCAGCTCGGTGGTCACGGCGGACAAACGGCTCAGCCCCTTGTTGAGCCAGCGGCTCAGGCCGCGCTGGACCAGTCGCGCGTGCGCGAGCTCGTGCGCCAGGACAGCCTCGACTTCGGCCGTGGTCAGCCCGGCCAGGAGGTCGAAGCCGACCCCGAGCGTAGTGCGTCCCGAGCCGCGGACGAAGCCACGCAACATGACCCACGCCCCCGCATGCATCTCCACGAAGACGCGGGATGGTGGCTCCAGCCCGAGGCGGTTGGCCAGCGTTCGGAGGATCTCGAAGAGGCTGGGTGCGTCGTCGGGCGCGAGGGTCACCTGAGAGGTCGGAGGCGATGGAAGCCACATCCGGCGCGCGAGAATGCCGAAGATGCCGGCGGGCGCCGCCATGAGCCGGCCCACGACGGTCGCCAGGCCGAACCGTGTGGCGCCGAGGAGGACCAGGAACAGGACGATCACCAGCGCGCCGCAGAAGAGCATCAGCCCCAGCGCGGCGAGGTAGAAGAGCGCCATCGCCAGCGTGGCGCGCAATACCAGCGCACCGCGCTCCGCGGGATTGAGAGGCCGCTCGCCGGTCCTCCCCCCGGGGGGCACTGAGCTTTGCATCGGAGGAGTCTAGCTCGCGCGACCGCGCGCAGCGAGCGGCACCCGGGCGCCAGGATGACGATGGGCGCGCCGCGAACGCCGACGCGGCTGCCGACTCCCGCCGAAGTCCGGCCGCAGTGGTGAGGGATGTGGTGGAGTCAGTCGCGCGGTCGCTCCAGGGCGCGGATTGCCTCCATGCTGGGAATCGGCACCCACTTTCCCTTCTGCCGTATATACGACTCGTATGCCTGGCTGATGAACCAAATCACGTCCTCCACGTCTTCGTGGCCATCGATGTCAGCGATCTTGAAGACGCAGAGCAATAGGATCCCCGAGCCGTCCTCCTGCGGATCGATTTTGCGATCCAACCGCGCCCACGACCTCGTGTGCGGGATGTGGCCGGTCTTTCGGTACTGCATGTACCAGGAGTACGGCGTGTCGTGCTCGTCGATCAGCGCGAGGATCGTGTTGCGGTGTTCGGCGTCGGGGAGCAAGAGCTCCATGCCGGCCACGACTCCGACGACGGGGTGTCGCATGCGTACCCTCTTGCCGGTGAGAGGATGTGTGCCCTCCGCGTTCTTGTCTTCCCTCACCTTGCCGATGTCATGCAAGAGTGCGACGGGTGTCAAGATGGTGTGGGCGGCACCCGGGTCCAAGCCGGCGGTCTTCAGAGCACTCAGCAGGTGATCGAAGTACTCATGCGGCGTTCGAGAGGCGACGAGGAATTCCAGATTTCCGTACACCGCATTCAGATGATCTGACAGGCGCACGCCGGCGTCCTCGTCATAGTGGCGATCGGGCATGGCTTCCGCCAAACGCCACCATTCGGACTGTCTCACACGGTCCACGAGACTCATGTCATTCCCGTAGGGTATTCCGCACGGCAACGGGCCTCTCGCCCAGGCTCGTTGTCTGAGCCGATGCTGGAACAATCAGGCAGTCCCTTCGCCGTGAGACTAAACTGGGAGCTACACAAGAAAGCCCGCGCCCTTCAGTCTCTCGCGAATCGGCTCGGGCAAGGTACCAAGAACCGAGCATATGGCCTCCGCGAGCTGCCGGAGGTGCGTGTCTTTGGGATTTTCGAAACGCAAGTCGGCCCTGAATCCATCAGTTCGGAGCGCCAGGGAGTACGCGATGCCGTCTAGCACGGCCGGTGGTGGCTCCCTGTGGAAGAATAGCGGTATCGATCGCGCCGCGAGCTCGACCGGATCGTCGGCGAGATCGACACAGGCGGTGTCGGTGTACGGGACGCCGTTACGCAGCCAGGGCATCTCCACGGCAGCCCGGTGCCACCAAGATCCTGCTGCGTCGCCCTTGGTGTATTGAGCGCGGGCGCACAGAATACTCGGGCCCTGGCCGCGCCCGAGGATGATCCGCGCATACCACGTCTTCGTGACCTCGAACCTGACCGCCGGCCATCCTCGTTCGTGGGGTATGGCATGATCTCCGGTCCGGAATCCTTCCATCTGCAGTGCTGCGAGCAGTGCCGTACTCGGCGCGATGATATCCAACCTGGAGCCGTCAGCGTCCATCGTGTGCACCTCCTCCTGTGGCCGCCTGCGGGGTCAGGTGATCGGGATCGGACCGATCATCACCCTCAGGGCCCGCCAGCCGCGTGAGCAACGTCTCATCGACCCGGCTCTTGACCGTGCGTCGATCCAGCTGTAGCCGTCGCGCACACTCCTGATAGTTCCCGGTCTGCGCGTACACGAGCGTACAGTACGTGCTCAAGAGTTCGTCAGCTGTGAGCGTGCCATGCTCGATGTCCCGGAGCATCGCCTCGATGGGGGGTACCGGGCGGGTGCTCGGGGGACGGTATGATCCGCGAATCATGATGCTCCTGACACACTGCTCGAGCTCACGGATGTTCCCCGGCCAGGGGTAGTCGGCGCCGAGGTGTTCGAGGATCCATGCCTCTGCGTCGGCGACGATGGGTGCCGGATCGACTCCTGCAACCTGACCGGCGATGAAGACGAGGAGCTCATGAAGCACCTCCGGAGCTTCCCGCAGTTGCTCACGTAACGAGGGCGTGACGATCACGTCCGAGCACAGCCGGTAGTAGAAGTCCTCTCGCAGGGCTCCGCTCTGCATCGCCCGGTCCAGATCGCGGTTCGTTGCCGCGACGATCTTGCCTGCGAACCGTTTCTCCATCGTGTCGCCGATCGACTGGAACGAGCGCGTCTGGAGCACGCGAAGCAGCTTGACCTGAATCGATGGCTCGAGCTCACCGATCTCGTCGAGGAACACGGTCCCGTAGGGTGAGCAGATCTCCAACCATCCCTTCCGGTCTGCCACCGCGCCCGTGAACGCACCACGTGTGTGGCCGAACAGTTCCGACTCGATGAGCGTACTCGGCATTGCCGAGAGGTTCAATGCGTGCAACCCTGCGAACGGGTCTTCCGCGAAGCCAGTGGAGTCGGCGTCGAAGGGGACGTAGCGCGACAGGCCAATTGCGCGTGCCACCAGCTCCTTCCCAGTGCCCGTCGGGCCGGTGATGAGCGTCGTCGCATCGCCCAAGCGCTCGAAGAGCGTATCCCGGTATCGCCGCATGTCGTGGGTGAAGATCGACTGCCAGACCGAGGCCCGTAGCGCCGCCGCGACTTCGGAACGTCCGACGATCGCCGCGAACGTGTGGTGAAAGGCTCGTTGGATCTGATACAGGCACGCAAAGACGTGGGCTGCTTCGAGTGGCGGCTGCCACCGCATAGCGGGGATCGCGAAGAAGTGTCGCCAATCACGCAGGAACGATGCGTACATTCGGACCCGCCCCAGCCTGCGACGTGACCCTTCGAGGGGCGTGGCGAGCTCGCGGAAACCGTCGAGGTGCCGCCGATAGAGAAGGAGGAACACGGCGTCCTGGTACAGGACCAGATCGTCGTCCAAGACCTCTGTACCGCCGGCAAGCCGGCTCCGCACGGCTGGGACCACCTCCTCCAGCCGGCGGTCAGTGCGTAGCCGGTTCGGGTCCTCGCGCGACGGATCCTCTACGGTGAGGCTTCGGATCCCTCCGACATCCTCGAACTCGCGACCGAGCACCTCCCGCTCGGCGTCGAGCCGCTCCGGCAAGAAGGGGTTGGCATAGGCCAGCCTCGATATCGCCCGCAAGAGCGCTCGCTCCCGTCCGGTCAGCAGCGACATTTGCCCGTCCCTCCAGCCATTTGGTTGTCAGCTCGCATGTACATCTCATGTATGGTACCGATCATTGGATGTCAACCACGAGCGACATCACACCGTTGGCGCGGCGGCCGTCGCCGTGCGTAAGCTATTGTGGCGTGCCTAGTTAGCACGTTGCTTGTCACTTGGCACAGGCGCTGCTTTTCCGGATGATGCAGTTGCCACAGCAAGGAGTGACATCATGTCTCAGACTGGGGTGTTCGACGCGTTGCGGCAGGTCTTCATCTACGTCGCCTACCCGGCCGTCATCATCGCCGCGTTTCTGGTCATCGCCGCGAGGATGAGGTCGCTCTTCGCCGAGTACGATGCCGACCGCCACGTGCAATGGAGGTTGGTGGTCGCTGGCCTGCTCCCGGTGGCGGTCCTGACGTTCGTCGTGGTCGGGGAGTTTCCGGCCGCGATGTCATCGCTACCGCTGGTCGATCGCTGGGAGGTTCAGCTTCCACTGGGGGCGTTGATGGCCATCGGAACGCTGGAAGCCTCACATCACGTGTCGGGAACGCGGCAGGCACTGTCGTTCATGCTCTACCTGTCCACGTTGGGCACTGGTCTCCTGTACGTGGTCATGGAGGGTGAGTTGGCGAGGTTTCAGCCCGCCGTGGTCGCAATCGTTCTCGCCGGGGGTCTCCACTTCGTCTTCAGGGAGCAGGAATCGTTGGATGGCGAATCGCGGCAGCGTATCACGCAGGAGCCGAAGGACGAGCCTGCCGCCCGATCTGAGGCCACGCGGTACGCTCGAGGTCAATTCGTGAGGCTCGGGCTCACAGAAGAGCGGATCACGGGGCAGCGCGGGGCCGAGTGAGAACCCGGTCCCGCGAGGCGGCGGCTGCGCATTTCGCCGCCCCGCCTCTCACAGAACAGACACGAGCAGGGGGTGCTGTATGAAGACCGGGACGATTGCGGGTATCGCCATGGCGTCGTTGGCGACTACGGTCCTTGGAGCCGGAGGGTGGTTCCTTGACGCCGTCAACTGGAGGGAACAGACCGTGAAATCACAACCGCATCGTGAGGAGGGCAATGTGCGAGCAGGAACGTACT
>CAYGCN010000139.1:0-8358 GCA_964348385.1 uncultured Gemmatimonadaceae bacterium | reverse complement strand
CATGTCCTTGACCATCTGCTCGGTGATGAGCGTGGGCGCCGGCTTGCCGGGGATGAGCGCCGTCGTGATGACCACGTCCACCTTCTTGACATGCTCGTGCAGGAACGCCAGCTCGCGCTGGTGCTGATCCTCGGACAGCTCCTTGGCGTACCCACCAGCTCCCTCCGCCTCCAGCGCTCCAGCTTCGGGCGAGACGAACTTGGCGCCCAGACTCTCGACCTGCTCCTTCACCGCCGGCCGAACGTCGAACGCCTGCACCACCGCGCCGAGCCGCTTTGCCGTGGCGATCGCCTGTAGTCCCGCCACGCCAGCGCCGATTACCAGGACCTTCGCGGGCGCGATCGTCCCGGCCGCCGTCACGAGCATCGGGAAGAACTTGGCGTTGAGCGACGCGGCAAGCAGCACGGCGCGGTAGCCCGCGATGGTACTCATGGACGAAAGCACGTCCATGCTCTGCGCTCGGGTGATTCGAGGCAACAGCTCGAGGCTGAAACTTGTCACTTTTCGAGCAGCGAGTGCCTTCACCAGTTCGCGGTTGGTGAGGGTCTGCAGCATTCCGATGACGACGCCGCCTTCCTTGAGAAGGGCGACCTCGTCACGGCCGTCGGCGGCCAGCAGCGGGGGCTGGACGCGCAGGATCACATCGGCCTGCCGCCACACGGCATCACGATCACTCACCACCTTGGCACCGACGGCTTCGTACGCCGCATCGGGATGACCCGCACCGACACCGGCATCGTGCTCGACATGCACCTCGACCGATTGACCCACCAAGCGCTTCACCACGTCGGGGGTGAGCGCCACTCGTCGTTCGCCGGTGGATGATTCGTTTGGAACGGAAACGATCACGAGTAGGTCTCCTCACATGCTGCGGAGGGTATCGAAAGAAACCGGGAGCGTGAGGTCGGGAGGACGTTCGTCACGGGCACGGACCGCACAGATGCCCGGGCCGTGCATCGCGTACCGCTGTCTCGTGACGAACCACTCCCCAACTTCCCGCTCCCCGATGAAAAGGCTCCTAATTGCGCGTGAAATCTATAAGCGCCCGGAGCTGTTGGGGAGCCCTGTTGCCGAACACATCCGACGGGCTGACCGTGATCACGCGGGGCCGCACACCGGGGCTGCCGGGTGGTCCATCCGGACCCTCGGCCCCATCGCGTCCAGCTGGTCCGGCAGCTCCGTCCGCACAGCGACGACCGTTCACCACGGTTCCCGATCCACCGGCTCCACCCGCGCCGCCCTTCCCGGCGGATCCTCCGGACCCACCGCGTCCGCCCGGCGAACGGCCATCTACGAGTCCGGCCAGGAAGGGTTGGTCCGTCGGCACGATGATCGTGATCGGCCCTCCGGGACCGCCCGGTCCCCCTGCCCCGCCGTTGCCGCCCGCACCCCCGGCCCCACCACGACCGCCGGGACACCCGTCGGTACCCTTTGCTCCCGCCGCGCCGTCGCCCCCCGGTGCCCCCCGACCACCGGGGCCGCCTGCAGACTCGACCACGAACCAGTCGGCCGGGGGCACCGCCTCGGCATCCTGGAACACGAAGAACGGCGGCGCATCACCGACCTCGATCCCCAACACCAACAGCCGCTCGTAGAAGGGGGATCGGAGCACGCCGAGTCGCAGCAACACATCGGGCCCCGAGAACCCCGGCCCACCCTGGCGGCCCGGAGCGCCCACGAAGCGAAACGCATGCCGCACGCACGAATACTCGGGGGCGATCGTCTTCGCGTCGAACAACTCGGGTTGACCCTTCATCTCCACCCGCAGTTCGAAGCCGTTCATCGCACTCATCAGCGGATCCGGGTCGGTGCTCCAGTCGCCGTTCTCCTGGCTCACGGCCGCACGGCTGTAGCGATGGAGGAACACGACGTGCAGCGCCGGTGGCCGGTCCTCGTCGTACGAGCGTGAGAACGGGATGACCGTCCCATCCCGCAGCACCGCTTCATAGTCGGCGCGCACGGTCTGCCCGGGGCAGATAACGTCGGTTGCCGGTGTCATGCGGATCTCGGCGATGTTCGCCACGAGCCCCGGATCCGGCGCGAAGTCCGGTGGGGGGCCTTTGCTGGAGCACGCCGCCAGCACCGCCGGCACGCCCATCAGTACAGCACGATACGACATGTCACGACGCCTCCGTCTGCCGGTTCAGGGTCTGGGCGATGGGCCGGCGCGTTGCGCGTCGTCCATCCTCGCCGGTCACCCGCCTCTGGTATGCATCTCGCGATGCGGATCCTGGCGCAGACGCTCCACCTGGTAGAGCGGTCCGCGATCGAGCGACGCCAATCGCTCCTCCGCACCGCGGTCGGTGCGCGTGCGCCACGCGGCCTCGAGCGCAACTGCGATCTGCTCGTCCGTTGCGCCGCCACGAACCAGTGCTCGCAGGTCGGTGCCCTGATCCGCGTAGAGGCACATGAACCACACCCCATCCGCAGTGAGCCGTGCTCGCCCGCACATCCCGCAGAACGGACGGGTCGTGGAGGCGATGATGCCGAAGGTGGTCGCATCCGGCAACGCAAAGCGCTCTGCGGGGGCGCGGCCGTCGGACGGGTCAGGCAGCAGGGACGGCCGACCGTAGTGGGCCTCCAATCGCTCGAGGATCTCGGCACGCGGCACCACCTCGGCCGGTGTCCATCGCGTGGCTCCGCCCACATCCATGTACTCGATGAATCGAATCTCGAGTCGTCGATCCCGACCGAATGCCAACAGATCGACGAGTTCGTCCTCGTTGAATCCGCGGACGATGACGGCGTTCACCTTGGTGTGTCGAAACCCCGCCGCGCGCACGGCCTCGATACCGTCCAGCACGTCTTGGAGTCGACCACGTCCCGCAAATCGCTCGAAGCGATCGGGTCGCAGCGTGTCGAGGCTGACCGTGACGCGGTCGAGTCCGGCGGCCTTGAGCGCCTCGGCGTATTGCGCCAGCATCACGCCATTGGTGGTCATGGCGAGATCGCGAACACGACGGTTGGCCTTGAGCTGCCCGACCAGCGTGGGGAGATCGTGGCGCAGCAACGGCTCACCGCCCGTAATCCGGACCTTGGTCACGCCGAGGGTCGCGAATACGCGCACCAGCCGATCGATTTCCTCGAAATGGAGAATCGACTCCCGCGGCAGCCACACATAGTTCTCTTCCGGCATGCAGTACCGACAGCGCAGATTGCAGCGGTCGGTCACGGAGACCCGGAGGCTGTTGAGCCAGCGCCCGTGGGCGTCCTGGACTGGCAGCGGCGAACCGGCTGGAGGTGTCATATACGCGTGCATTGTACGACGACGCCGCCGATCGGGCCAGGCCACGGTGCGCCACATGCTGCCCACCGGGAGACGATCGCTCGGCCCGGGTCCGGCCGCCTCCCGCAGTCGCCCCGTGTCATGCTCACGGCATGGCTGGCATTCACCATGTCGGCCTGCCACGGCGAACCGGTCGATACGTCCCCCGGCGTCTCACTCGCGTTGGCGCGCCACCGTGCGGCCACCGTGAGTGCGGTCCGGTATGCGGTCGATCTCACGGTGCCCCCCCGCCGGGATGTGCCCGTGACCGGAACCGTCACCGTTCGATTCCGTCTGCAGCATGACCGGCAGCCAGTCGTGCTCGACTTCACGGGCCCGCCAGACGGCGTCACGGCGGTGACCTCCCGCGATCGGCCGGTGGACTACCAGCTGCAGGACGGCCATCTCGTGGCACCGGCCGCGCAGCTCGGTGACGACGAGAAGGAGCTCACCATCGCGTTCACGGCCGGGGACGGCGCCCTCAATCGTCAGGAAGACTTCCTCTACTCACTATTCGTCCCGGACCGGGCCTCGTCGGCGTTTCCGTGCTTCGATCAACCCGACCTCAAGGCGCGGTTCCGCCTGACGCTCACGGTCCCGGCACCGTGGACCGCAGTTGCGAACACCGCGGCCGACGCGGTCGAATCGGCGGGGGCCAGCACCACCTACCGCTACCGCGAAACGCTCCCCATCAGCACCTATCTCTTCGCGTTCGCGGCCGGCCGATTCCAGGTGGAGGAGGCCGCGAGGGACGGCCGGGTCATGCGACTGTATCATCGTGAAACCGACCCCCGAACACTCGATCGCAATCTCGACGCCATCTTCGATCTCCACGCCGATGCGCTCAGCTGGCTCGAAGGGTACACCGACATCCCGTATCCCTTCGGGAAGTTCGACGTCGTGGCCATCCCCTCCTTCCAGTACCGCGGCATGGAGCACCCCGGTGCCATTCTCTATCGTGCCTCGACGCTGTTCCTCGACGAGTCCGCCACGCAAGAGCACCGATTGGATCGCGCCAGCGTGATCGCGCACGAAACTGCGCACATGTGGTTCGGCGACCTCGTCACGATGCGGTGGTTCGACGACGTGTGGATGAAGGAGGTGTTCGCCAACTTCATGGCGGCCAAGATCGCGAACCCGGCGTTCCCGGAGCTGCACCACGACCTGCGGTTCTTCCTGGCCCATCACCCGGCCGCCTACCAGGTGGACCGCACCGCCGGCGCGAACCCGATTCGGCAGGAGCTGGAGAATCTCAACGAGGCGGGCACGCTCTACGGCGCGATCATCTATCAGAAGGCACCGATCGTGATGCGTCACCTCGAGCAGCTGATCGGGGAAGAGAGGATGCAGGAAGGACTGCGGCGCTACCTGGGCGATGCCGCCTATGGAAACGCCTCGTGGTCCGACCTGATCGCCACGCTCGACCCCCTGACGGAGGACGATCTCGCGACGTGGAGCCGTGTCTGGGTGGAGGAACCAGGACGCCCGACGATCGAGGCGAGGCGTACGGTGGGACCCGACGGGCAGCTTGCGGACCTTGCGATCGTGCAGACCGATCCCGCCGGCGGCGGCCGGCTTTGGGATCAGTCCCTCGAGGTGGCGATCGGCACCGTCGACACGGTGCGACTGATGCCACTCAGGCTCCGCACGGCGGCGACCGACGTGCCGGACGCCCGGGGCCTCCCGGCTGACGGATTCGTTTTGCCGGCCGCCGACGGCGTGGGCTACGGGCACATCCGGCTGGATCCGCAGAGCCGCGACTACCTCGAGGCGCACGTGACACTGATTGCGGACCCGGTCCTGCGGGGTGTGGCCTGGAACGCCCTGTGGGAAAGCGTCCTCCACCAGGAGCTCGCCCCGAGCAGGTTCCTCGACGCCGCGGTCGCAGCTCTCGCCTCGGAATCCGAGGAGCAAGTTGTGGCGCAGCTTCTCGGGTTCACCCGTACTGCGTACTGGCGATTCCTGACCGTGGAGCAGCGCAGGGAGCGCGCGGCGGCGGTCGAGCAGGCGCTGTGGAGCGGGGTCCTGCGCAGTGCGCCGATGAGCCGCAAGGCAGCGTTCTTCGACGCGTTTACCTCGGTCGCGCTGTCGCACCAGGCGATCGGGCGGTTGGAGCGCATCTGGGCTCAGCGGGAGGGGGTTGCCGGCCTCACCATCGGTGAGCGGCAGCAGACCGCCATCGCCGAGGCACTGGCCGTGCGCGGCGTTCCCGAGACAGCGGCCATTCTCGAACGACAACTGGAGCGTATCACAGATCCGGATCGCCGGGCGCGCTTCGGATTCGTGATGCCTGCCTTGTCGCCCGACGCCGCGGTGCGCGACTCGGTGTTCGAGAGCTTTCGTGCGATCGAGAACCGCGAGCGGGAGGCGTGGGTGCTGGATGCGATGGCGTTCCTCAACCATCCGCTGCGCGCGGAACACGCCGAGCGCTATGTCCGCCCGGGCCTCGAGCTCGTGACGGAGCTGCAGCGGACTGGGGACATCTTCTTCCCTCTGCGATGGCTGCACACGCTGCTGGACGGGCATGCTTCTCCCGCCGTGGCGCAGACGGTGCGGCGGTTCCTGGAAGGGCGGCCCGATTACCCGCCTCGCCTGCGCGGGAAGATCCAACAGGCGGCCGACGAGCTGTTTCGCGCGGCGGACATCGTGACGACCGCACGCTGAGGTGATGGCGCTCACCACCTGTCCGCTGGGTCCTCGCATCTGTTCTGCCCTTGGGACATTCTGCGACGCCGCCCTTCGAGGATCGCATCGAATGCACCTCGGAGAAGCGATGTAAGCAATTACCATTCAAGAGCTTACGGGTAGTGCGGCCGACGCCGGAACCCTGGCATGGTTTTGGCGCTTATATTTGTCGGGTAGCGCGAGCGGGGTGTCTCAGGAGACACCATGGGAACCGTGAAACGGCTGTGGACGTGGAGTTGGCCATGAACGGGTGCATCGAAAGCGGATCATCGCTGGTCTATCAGCGCCTCGACGAGGGTGTCGAGCGGCTGGCGCCTGCGGTGACTGCCCTACTCCAACGAGCGTGTCCCGACGAGATCGTCGCGACCGAGTCGGAGGAGTTCGGGCTTCGCTGCATTGTCGCCGTCCGGTTCCCCGACGGGATCGGCCGCGGCAACGCGGTCGCCCGCGTGTTCCGCTATCGGGACTACATCCGCGTGGACGTGGAAGTGGTCCACAACCGGATGTTCGCGAGAAGAGACGGCAGCGCGTCCGAGCGGCGCTGCTACCTGAACGACTTCGTGGCCTCGCTGTCGCTCGCGGCCGACGCGACGGCGCTCACTCCCGAGTTCGAACGCAGCGTCCTCCGCGGGATTGCCCGCGCACGCGAGGGGGTCCAGCGGCACAACCGGGAGCAGGCGGCCCCGTGGGGACAGGTGACGGTGGCGGCCGTAACGGACTGATCGCGCCGCTGACATCGACGACATGATCGGGGGCGACGCCGACCGGCGTCGCCCCCGTCGCGTTTCCCGTCAGTTGCCGCCCAGATCGATGCGGACGCTCGCCCAGGACCCGACGGGATTCACCGTGTACCGGGCAGCGCCGATGTACACGGCCGTCGAGCCCCCCGCCTCCTCCCGAACCTCGTAGAACGGGAACCGCGCCCAGCTCAGGAACCTCCGTGCACTGGGTCCCCGGGTGGCTGCCGCCGCCCGATAGTCGGCGGGTTCGGCGCTCAGCAGCAACGGCAGGAATTCCAGACGAACGGGTCGCCACCAACGGTACGCCCCGAGGTGGTAGTCGTCACCGACTTGCGCGACGACCCGCCGCTCGAAAGGATTGGCCGGAGCCGGGGCCACCATGAGGCGGTCCGGGCGCCCCATTCCCGCCGCGGCGAGCGCCTTCGACACCTCCCGCCGCGCGACGACGTTCGACGCCGCCATGATCCCCACATAGGTGACCAGCACGGTGAGCGCGACCGCGGCGGGCCAGTGTGCGGTGCCACGGCGCCGCGCCATCCAGATGCCTGCCACCAAGACTGCCCACACCCATGGATCGACGATGAACAAGGTATCCCCGTAGAACCAGCGATCGGAGAACGGCATCAGCAGTCGGATGCCGTACGTATTGAGCAGGTCCAGCAACGGATGGCTCGCGACGCCCAGGAAGGCAAGCAGCAGGATCTGCCGCCAGACGACCGGTTTCGTCGCAGGCCCTTTACGGCGACGGCGCACTGCCCGATCGAGCAACATCATCACGGCGGTAAGCAGTACCGGCAAGACCACCCACGCCAAAATGCCGTGAGTGACCCCGCGCCGAAACCAGAGGGCTTCGACCGGCCCGACGGCATAGGCCACCACGTCCACGTCCGGCAGGTTGGCGGCGATCAGCAGCGTTGCCGTCCCGAACGCCGTGCGGCGCTTGAGGCCTGATTCGGCCAGGCTGGCACCGACGAGTGTATGGCAGACGGGGTCCACGGTCGAGCTACCGCGTGGAATCCGGAAGCGACGCCGTCACGCGGCTACGGCGCCGAGTGGCGATCACCGGCCGGGTGGCACCGCTCGCACTGGCACGCCGATCGCAGCCAGTCGTAGGTAAAGATCCCGGTGTCGTGTCCGTCACTCCAGGACACGCGAATGGCGTACGCACCGACGAGCGTGATCGCGAGGGGTCGCACGTCGTGCGGCACCGAGTCGGGGGCCAGCAGCGGTCGCCCGGACAGTTCCTCGATGCACCCGGCACATTGGCAGCGAAGCCTCAGCCAGCGGGCCGGAAACGTGCTCTCGTGGCCATCCGTCCAGGTGACGACGACCTCGCGCGCTCCGCGGTGAATCCGCTGTGGGATCTCGTGGCTCACTGCTCGAGCGTGGCACTCAACTCGACGGTGAGGTTCCCCTTGAGTGCCTTCGACACCGGACAGTTGTCCTTCGCGTGCGCCGCGGCCTTGGCAAAGGCCGTCTGATCGAGGCCCGGTACGACACCACGCACCTCGAGCCGCATCCGGGTGATCTTCCCGGCGCCTTCGACGATCTCGAGTGTGCACGCGGCCGTGGTCGTGATCCGAGTGGCGGGAGTGCCCGCCTTCTCGAGGGAGGCTGACAGTGCCATACTGAGGCAGGAGCTATGTGCGGCGGCGATCAACTCCTCGG
>CAYGCN010000138.1:0-8382 GCA_964348385.1 uncultured Gemmatimonadaceae bacterium | reverse complement strand
TCTCAGGGCCCACGGCGCGGCCGGCCTCGTCCGGTACGAGGCCGCTGGCGCCGTGCAGGTGGGGCCCGACCGCGAGGCCTACTTTGCCAGCGGGAAAATCGGGGTGGCGCATGGGCGCGGCTCGGTGGCACTGCAGGTGGACTACCTCTCCGGAGATGACGATCCGACCGACGCCAAGCGCACGGCGTTCAATACTCTGTACGCGACGAACCACAAGTTCTACGGGTACATGGACTACCTGATCGCGTTTCCGGGACAAACCGGCGAGGCTGGACTCGTCGATGCCATGGCCCGGGCCGCCCTGCGGCTCTCGCCGCGGTGGACGATGAATCTCGACCTGCACCGGTTCGGCACGGCATCGGAGCGGGTGGGGCAGCGTGCCCTCGGAACCGAGTTGGACGCGATCGCGGATTGGACGATGGCGCGCCTCGCATCGCTCCAGGTGGGCGTCGGGATCTTCCTACCGGAGACTCTTGCGGTCACCCTCCTCCCGGCGTTCGCCGGGGGGGACGACCCCACCTACTGGGGGTACGTCCAGCTGAGCCTGCGGTGGCCATGACGTCAGCAGCTCCGGCTATCGCAGGGCCAGGTAGATGAGGCGCGAGGCGAGGTCGCTCTGAGTGATGTCGGCAAGGTCGGTCGAGATCGACTCGAGCAGCGTCTGGAGTCTCTTCGTGCCGAAGGAGAAGCCCGCGCGGCGTTCAGCAGCCGACCGCAGCGTGGCCTGGGTGCGCCGCCGTCTCACACGTGTCCCCACGAGCCGTCGGTCGATCCGGGCACGCGGAAAACGCCGCTCGCACACCTCGACGAAGTCCATCACCGTCGCCGCACCCTCCCCTCCGTCACAATCGAGCGCCGAGAGGTCGACGAGGCCATCCACCACGGAATAGCGGTGCGCAACGCCGCCATCCAGAAAGTAGATGTCCACGAACGTCGCCATCTCGAGATCGACATCTGCTCCGGGACCCGGTTCTCGCATGGCCGATCCGGCGGGACGGCAGACTACGGCGCGCATATCGGTGGAGTGACGAAGCAGCTTCTGGGACGACCCGTGCGTGAGCAGCAGACCTCGCTCATCGGAGGTCACCCGCTCGATCCGAATCGGCTCGGGCACGGCTGCCAGCTCCTCTTCCCGCACCCAAAGCGCGTTGAGGCCGACCGCCTCGAGCACCCTCGAAATCTCGGCGAGCACCCCGCGATCCGAATCGGCGAACCAGATCTCCGGAATCGGATACGCCGCCTTCGCCGCCACTTCCAGCGGCGAAATATCGAAACACCACACCGCCGCCGACCGGTCGCCGGGCCGATGCGGTGGGTTCGACACGATCAGCATGGTATCGCTCATGGTGGCGGAAAGTAATGCAGCGACTAGGCGATCAACAGCACCCGCGACGGCGTGCTTTCCACCGCGGCGAGTGACCCGGACGACGAAGCAGGGGTATGAAGGAGTGACACTACGCGAGTACCGGCCATGCCACGTCCTGCAACACGACCGATCGCCACGCGCGTACACCGTTCTGTACAGGCCATTGTCACTGTCGGATTCGTCCTAGCTGTCGTGCCTGCCTGCAACGACACGTCGCCGGACATCGTCCCGCGCATCGACTCGACGATCGTGGCCTCGGCGGATGTGGCACCCAGAATCGATGCGTCACGGACCTACGAGTACGACTTCAGCGCGGTGCGCGTCGACTCGGTGCTCCCCGCGCTGTGGACGGCGGGACTTCCGGTCATCGAAGCGTGGCTCCCACTCGACTACGCGTGCGACGATATCCGCGGTGCACGGTTGACGGTCGCCCTGGCACAACCGGATGCCCGCATGACCGACCACGATTTCCGCTTGGGCACGGGCCGGCTCATGTGCGCTACCCAGCTACGGCAGTACGTGATCGGCACTCCGCCCGGGAGCTTCCGCGTCGACGGCACGGTGCACTTCATCCCGGTCGAAGGCGGCTGCTGGGCACTGCGGGTGAACGATGCCGTGCAGTACGAGCCGCTCGGCCTGCCCGCCGCGTTTCGCGTGGATGGGCTCCAGGTGCGTGCGCTGCTCAAGCTGCGGGATGATTTGGCCAGCATCTGCATGGTGGGCCGCATCGCCGAGGTATTGGACATCGAGCGGCGATAGGTGTCGCGGGAACGCCCGTGCGACCCACCAGAGATGCTGGCCACCTCGCCCGACACCCGGTGGGCCACGCGGTGCCGGCCCGCCGAAACCGGTCCTGACGAAGGCGCCCTAGCGGCCCGGACCCGGCGACCGCGGCTCCCCCTTCAAGTCACGGAGCGTCGCCTGTTGCTCTGCCGAGAGCGTGTTCTTGATGCGAATCAGCAACGCCAAGTGCGACTTCTTTACCGTCCGCTCGATCTCCAGCATCCGATCCACCTGGAGAAGCGCCGCCGCCGCATCGACTCTGGAGGGTTGCAGGAGCTCCGCCAGCCGCGCGCTGGCATCGTGCAACTGCCATTGCAGCTGGACGACGTCTGACTGGAGCTTGGTGATGGCCTCGGTCAGGACCGCACGTTGCTCGTCGGTAAGGCCAATCTGTCGCTGGTGCTGCATCACGAGCTCCGGAGGGAACAGGTACCGCTCGAATCCCTGTTCCGCGGGCATACGCTCCTGGGCCTGCGAGGCGACGGGCAGGCTCAGAAGAGACATCAAGACAATCGTCGCTGTACGGCGCATGATCACGTCCTTTGATTGGGTACTGCGGTGTCGGTCGTGAGCGGCGCCGGTTCGTCCGGCGCACTCAGGCCGACACCGATGTTCGGCACCGACCGCAGCAGGTCGATCCCGGGTGTCATGAGCAGGAAATCGGTGGGCGCGACCCACCACGTGGCATCCAAGGCCACCAAATTCGGTGGCGACGACGTGTCACGTCGTGAGACCATCCACACCGTGCCGATCACCACCATCGCGAGCACCGCTGCCGCGACCCCGATCGGCGCTCGCCGTGGGCGTCGGGCCCGGCGCAGCGGTCGTCGGAACGGAGGGGCCATTCGCTCGACCTCGTCCCGCCAGGCTCGAAAGTGCTCGCGCAGGTCGCCGTCATTCGGGCTGTACATCACGGCTGATACCCTCCCAGAAGCTCGCGCAGCCGACGCTTACCACGCTCGTAGTGGGTGCGAGCGGTTCCCAACCCGATGTCGAGCACCTCGGCGGCCTGGCGAATGCTCATGTCCTCGTAGAAGACCAGGTGGAGCAGCTCGCGCTGGCGGCCGGGGAGGACCGCCAAGGCAGCGGTGAGCTGCCGCGCCATCTCCTGCCGTTCCAGGGCGGTGGCTGGGTCGGTCTCCACGACCCTCGGCTCGGCACCGCCGGTCAGCAGGTGCAGCGGCACCAGCCGTCGGAGGGCTCCGCGTCGGCGGTGCTCCAGCGCAGTGCGTCGAATGACCCCGAACAGCCAGGTTCGGAAGGTGGAGCGCGCGGCGAACGCCGCCCGGCCATCGAGCACCTTGAGGTAGCTCGCCTGAAGTACATCTTCTGCCATGAGCCGATCCCATCTGCAGCACGTCAGTGCCCAGCCATATGCCGCGCGATGATGGTGCTCGAGCTGTTCCTCCAGGTCCGGTGCGCGCATGCGGCTCCGTCGTTCGCCGGGCGGGGTCGCTATGGGATGAGTGCTTTGGCCACACGCATCATATGACCCCGATCGGCCTTGCACCGTCGGGCTTTCACGTGCAGCTTAGCGGCCATCCACCCGAACCGTGCGAAAACGGGGCTCGCATGCGACGTCGGAAGACGTTCCGAGAGAAGCTGGCAGAGCAAAAGGATCTCCCCCGCGTGGAGCCGATCTCCGAGGGGATGGCCCGGCAATGGGGTGAGGGCACGATGGTCATTCCGGCGCCTCGGGAGGTCGACGAGATCATGCGACAGGTCCCCAAGGGCAAGCTCATCACGATCAACCAGATCCGGGCAATCGTCGCGCGGCGGCACGGTGCGACGCTCGGCTGTCCAATCACGACCGGAATCCACGCCCGCATTGCCGCCGGGGCGGCAGGAGAGGACGAGGCGGAGGGCAAGAAGCGCATCACACCGTATTGGCGGACCCTCAAAGGCAACGGTGAGGTGAATCCGAAGTACCCCGGTGGGGTACGGGCCCAGAAACGTCGTCTCGAGGCCGAGGGCCACCGCGTGGATGCCCGTGGGCGTCGCATGGTGGTCCGCGACTACGAACGCTCTCTCGTGAGCCTCGACAGCCACTAGGCCCCTCCCGGCTCGCGCTCACTCGCGAGCGGTCCCCACATACTTGGCACTCATTCGAGGAGGCTGCAATGGAATCCCAGATGTCGCTCTTCTCCCTCTGGCTTCCGATCGTGCTCTCGGCCGTGCTCGTGTTCGTGGCGAGCTCGATCATCCACATGGTGCTGACGTACCACCGGTCGGACTTCGCCAAGCTCCCGGAGGAGGACAGGGTGATGGATGCACTCCGCCCGCTGAACACTCCACCCGGCGAGTACGTCTTTCCCCACACAAGCAGCTCCGCCGATATGAAGGACCCGGCGTTTATCGACAAGGTGAACAAGGGTCCAGTCGCGTTCATGACGGTGATGCCGACCGGAATGCCCAAAATGGGTGGCCAGCTCGTGCAGTGGTTCATCTACTGCGTCCTCGTGGGGATCTTCGCGGCCTACATCGCGAGTCGCGCCGTTGGACCGGGCGCTCCCTACCTCTCGGTGTTCCGATTCGTTGGAGCCACGGCTTTCATCGGATACAGCGTGGCACTGTGGCAAAACTCCATCTGGTACAAGCGCGCGTGGAGTTCGACGTTCAAGTCAACGTTCGACGGTCTCGTCTACGCACTGCTCACGGCCGGCACGTTCGGTTGGCTCTGGCCGGCCTAGCGCAGCAGACGTAGCGGCTCTCCGGCCGCGAGTTCCGGGGCCTCACTCGCCGGGCTCGCGGCCAGATGCTGTTCGGCAGGGCGTTCGGCACGCTCTGCCCTACCGTACGCGGGGACTCCTCCAGAGCGTCGTCCGGTAGACCCAACCACGCTGAGGGATGGACACCAGACCGAATATATGTATATTGCGATACTTGTATTGAAGGATGGGATGAGGTGCCTACGTACGACTATGTCTGCCACGATTGCGGCCACCGGTTTGGCATCCGCCTCTCCATCTCGGCGTATTCGGAGGGCGTGACCCCAACCTGCGCCCGCTGCGGCTCACACCGTGCCGAGCGGAGCTTCGGCGCGGTCAATGTCCTGACCGGATCACGCCACGGCGGCGGGACTGCCAGTCCCTCTGTTGGCTGTGGGCCGACCGGGTTTGGCTGAGGCATTTGACCCGCCGCCCAGGTCTGGGCGGGTGACCACACATCGAAGGCAGGCAACAGCGCAAGCACGACGGGCCAGCCAACGCGGCTGGCCCGTCGCACGTGGGTTTCTCACGCACGCTCGCGCCTAGACACGTCGCCTCGTGTAAACATCTTTCGTCGAGGGCACCCAACCGACCCTCTCCGAAAGACAGCGATACGTTATCGGAGAACCGAACACCACGTCCATCGCCGTCTTTCTCCGCAGATGCCAATGCGAAACGCCTCGCGCCGCACACAGCTCATCATCATAGCGATTCTGCTGTCGACGGCCGCCTATCTGTATCTCAACACCAGGGCGGACAGTGGAGTGCGCCCCACCACCGAGTGGCAGCCCACCGGGGCCGCTGGCCAGGTTACCGAAGCGTTCCAAGGGCGGCAGTCCGATGTCGTGGTGGAGACAGCCGGTCGCGTGGAGCGGGTGCTCGCGGACGACCGCGACGGAAGCCGCCATCAGCGCTTCGTTGTCCGGGTCGACGGCCAAATGACCGTCCTGGTCGCGCACAACATCGACCTCGCACCGCGGGTCCCAGTGGTGGTGGGGGATTCCGTCGAACTGCGCGGTGAGTACGAGTGGAACGCACAGGGTGGAGTCATCCACTGGACCCATCACGACCCGAACGGTCGGCGACCCGGCGGGTGGATTCGTTTCGGGGAACGCGTGTACCGGTAGCCGGATTGGCGGGGAGAATATGAGATCAAACGAGGTCCAGAAGCTGCGGGATCTGTTGCAGAGCACCCGGGTGCTTGCCCTCGCAGTGCTCGTCGACGGCGAGCCGTACGTCGGCTTGCTGCCGTACGCCATGTCTCCCGACTACGGCGGCGCCCTCGTGCATGCCTCGGCCTTGGCCCGTCACACCAAGGGCCTCGTGAGCGGGGCACCGTTCAGCGCGCTGATTCACCGGCCCGACCGTCCGGACGCCGATCCGCTACAGGTGGAGCGCATCACCGTGGAGGGAACCGTTGAGATGGTGGAGCGGGAGAGCGACACCTACCGGGACAGCCAGCGCCGCTACGTAGAGCGATTCCCCACCAGCGCCCCGACGTTCGCCCTCGGCGACTTCAACCTGTACCACCTACGATTCGTCTCAGGGCGCTACGTGGGCGGCTTTGCACGAGCCCGGACCTTCACGGCCGACGACTTCCGGCAACTCGCCTGATCCCACGGCAGGTTGGTCAGCCCGACCGCGGGCCTTTCACGCCGACCTCCGGTGGGCCTCGAGCCCGTCGGGCCGCCTCGATCGGTAGACGGTGTGAGATAGATCCTTGCGGCCGGATCCCCACCCCCCGCACGTTGCGGCCACCATTGGCAGCGTCGTCATGTTGGGGAGGCCCCGATGCGCATCGTGATTGTAACAGTGCTCCTGCTGCTCTCCTTCGGGTGCAGCTCACCGCCCGATACGCCAAGTCGGGATCAGGACCCGGAGGCGGCACGCCGCCGCGACAGCGTGCTTGGCGCGTCGAACCTGCCGGGTGCCAGAGGCGTGCAGCGAGCTCTCGAGGTCTCCGATTCCGCCGCGGCCCGTCGGGCCCTGCTGGACTCGCTGTCCCGGTAGGTCTGCCGACTATGACCGGGCCTGGCGCATCGCGCCGAGGTCCGTTACTTTGGCCTCTGCGACATGGTGCGGGACACGCCGCGCCGAGTGACCAGCGAACACGATGTGGGGACCTGGGCGACGCGCGCAGGTCCCCGCTTTCGTAAGGAAACACAATAGCGCCGTGGAGGAGATGGGCCGGTGCCCTACCTCGGACGGCAGCCCAACGCGGGGGCACAGTGACCGCGGACAGTGATGAGCGATCGGTTTGTACGGCAGCGCCGCACTCCGACGAACATCAACACACCATAAGGAGTACGGCACATGCGTACCACGGGAACCGTGAAGTGGTTCAACGACAGCAAGGGCTTCGGCTTTCTGACCCGCGACGACGGCGAGAAGGACTGCTTCGTCCACTACAGCGCGATCCAGGGGAACGGCTTCAAGTCCCTCCGCGAGGGTGACAAGGTCGAGTTTGACGTCGTGCAGGGCCAGAAGGGCCCGGCGGCGGAGAACGTCACCGTCAGTCAGTAACGACGTGCGCCCTCACGGGCGCCGGACTACGAAGGGCTGCCCCCTCGTCGGGGCAGCCCTTTTCGTTCTCGCCGCCCGTGGACACACCCCATTGCCTTGCGGGCATCGCCTCTCGTCAGCAGCTTGAACCGACTCACCACACTACGCCGATCTTGAGGATTGGGTCATGTCTCGCCACGTGCGCCTTGCCACCCTTCCGCTGTGCTCGGCGCTCTTGGCACTCGCCTGCAGCGGTGGGAACGGTTCTGCCGTCGATCACCCCCCAACGCCTGACTCGGCCAGCATCGCCCAAGCACGACTGGCGGCGGACGCCCTCGGCAAAGACCTCATGCCGCTGCTGCTCGGGGCCCTCGAGCGGGGTGGCCCGGCCGAAGCGGTCGCGTTTTGCGCCGACTCGGCGCAGGTGCGTACGGCCCGCCACCGCGACGCCGGCATCGACGTGCGGCGCGTCGGCACCCGCGTGCGAAATCCGGCCAACGCACCCGACTCCGTCGAACGCTCGCTGCTCACGCAGCTGGCGACCGGCCTCGAACGGGGTGCCCTCCCGCAGGAGATCGTGACCGTGATTGCCGGACCCGATGGTTCGTTTCGGCTCCAATACATCCGACCGATCGTGGTCGCCGAACCGTGCCTCGTCTGCCACGGGGACCCGGCCACGTTCAACCCGGTGGTCACGCAGGTTCTCGCGACCCGCTACCCGGACGACCGAGCCACCGGGTACCGCGTGGGCGACCTGCGCGGAGGCATCACCGTTCGCATCCCCCTCACTACCCACAAACGCTGACCTTCCTGGGGACGTGATCTCTCCTCGTGACGCACCTTCGAGGTGACGAATGAAGCTGCCATCGCTCGACGCGCTCGTTTCGGCCATGCGCACTACGCTCGCGCGATTCCCGCTGGTGCTGACCGCCGCTGTCGTCGCAACTGCCGCGGGGATCGTCGCCACGTACGACGGCGTCGACGAGGGGGTATGGGGACGCATCGTGGGCACCGCCGCGCTGG
>CAYGCN010000137.1:0-8409 GCA_964348385.1 uncultured Gemmatimonadaceae bacterium | reverse complement strand
CCGAGGTTGCACAGGCGGGTGACGCGATCGCCCTCAACATCGCCGCCATCCAGCGCCGTGACGTCGAGGCCTACCTGGCGGGCTATCTCGATTCTCCGGACCTCATCGTCGCCAGCGCGGACTCCCTGCGCCGGGGATACTTCCTGTTTGCCGAGGCCCGACGCGCAAGCCCCGAGTGGCCCGACGTGCTCCTCGCCGGTGAGCCCACCCTAGTGTGGATCGCCCCGGGCGTGGTCTGGGGCGCGTTCGAGTTCACGGCGATCGTCGAAACCGACACCGCTCGCGGCTGGTCCGAGCGCCTGGTGGTCAAGACGCCGGAGGGATGGAAGATTGCGGTGACGGGAACCATGCAGCGATGACGCGCGGCCACGCGCGGTCGCGAAGGGAGACTGCCATGCGGGCCACGTTCGCCGGCGCCTTGGCCCTTGCCGTTTTCGGGGTGGCATGTGCACCCGAGAAGCAGACGATTCAGCTGCCCGGATCGCTCGAGGGGCTGCCTTTCTCGTCCGCGGTTCGAGTGGGTTCGATGTTGTACCTGTCGGGCCAGATTGGCGTGCTGCCCGGTACGCGGGACCTCGCACCAGGTGGCACGGGCGCCGAGACGCGGCAGACCATGGAGAACATCCGTGCCGTGCTGGAGCACGCCGGCAGCTCCATGGAGCGCGTCGTGAAGTGCACGGTGTTCCTGCTGGACATGGGGGACTACCAGGAAATGAACGAGGTCTATCGGGAGTTCTTCCCGGGGGATCCGCCGGCCAGGTCGGCGTTGGCGGCCACCGGACTTGCGCTGGGTGCTCGAGTGGAGATCGAGTGCATGGCGCTGGCTGATTAGGCTCCTGCCGTAGCGCTGCCGGACACACGTTCGGCGCGGGACCCTGGTTATCTTTCTGCTCACATTATGAGAGTCGCCCATCATCTTGCGCGCCTGGAACCGATGGTTCTGCAGCCGCTGCACGGCATCGATGACGGGAGTTGGCATCGAGCACCGAAGCGGCAGTGGACCATCGCACAGATCGTCCAGCATCTCGCGATCGGCATCGACGCGGTAGGTCGCGGCTTCGTCACGCTTGCCGACGCCTCCGCGTCCCCGCGCCGTTGCAAGCCCCACCAGCGCGTCCTTCGGCACCTGGTCCTCAGCATCGGCCGGTATCCCGGCGCGCTCAAGGCTATGCCGGACGCGAAACCGGATGGCCACCCTGATCCCGACTTGGTGGTTGCGCAGTTTCGCATGGGGGTGGAGCAGTTGAGGGATCTGACGACGACCTGGCCGGCCGAGCGCCAGGTCTCACGCTATCTCACGCACGTGGTGCTGGGTGATTTGAATTTGCCCGAGTGGGTGCGCTTCCACTACCTGCATTGCCGACATCACGCACAGGAAATCGGGCGGCGTCTTCGTTGGCTCTCCCGGTGAACGCTATTCCAGCATGGTCACGCCGCGCTCGCTGACTGCCGGCGTGTGTGGCTGAGCCGTGTTCCCCGCCGCCGTGAGCGCCTCGGCCATGGCCGAGGCGACGTCCGGAGCCCGTGCCGGCGTGGTCACCGCTACGAGGGCCGAGCCGGAGCCGGAGATCGTCACGCCATAGGCACCCGCTGCTTTGCCTGCCGCCACCCCCTGATCGAACCCCGCGATGAGCTGCTTGCGCAGTGGCACAGCGATCTGGTCATCCATGCCGTATTCGATGAGGTCGCCTTCGGCGTTCATGAGGCCGAGCACGAGCGCTGCGGCGCGGGATGCTTGGCGGATTGTGGCGCTGCGCGGCAGTTCGGCCGGGAGAACGGCGCGTGCCGCTTTGGTGTCGATCGGCATGTCGGGAACCGCGAGCGCGATCGCTAGACTGCGGCTGAAGGCCAGCCGCGCAGGTCGGGGCGCAGCGAGCACAAAGCCGCCGAACGTCGCGGCGCCCGCGTTGTCGGGATGGCCTTCGAGTTCGACCGCGGACTTGTAGACCACGTCGCGATTCACACTGTTGTCTTGAAGCACCTGACGGAGCGCGAACCCCGCCACGGCCGCTGCGGCTGACGATCCTAGGCCCCGTGCCAACGGGATCTCGGAGCGGACCTCCAGCCGATGCCGCTCAGGAATCGACGTGCCGACGATGGCGTTGAGAATGTCCGCCTGCACATCGAGTTCGGCGAGCGTGCCTTCATAGACGGGACCGCCGGCACCCTCGGTGATTCGCACCTCCAGCCACAACTCGAGCGCCAGGCCGAGGCAATCGAAGCCTGCGCCAAGATTGGACGTCGACGCAGGAACCCGCACACCGATCATGAGACATCTCCGGAGCGTTGCTCCCAAGATATCCGATGGCCGGCCGGGTGTAAGGGGCGCCGCCGGATCCGCTGTCGAGCATTCTCCTCGGTGGTGGGGAGAGAAAAAACGTCGGCAGCCGCACACAGCACTGCCGACGTTTTGCTTCGGAGAGCGGAGCGCCTACTCGTAACGCAGCGCCTCGATCGGGTCCAACGAGGCTGCGCGCCTTGCTGGCCAGATGCCGAAGAAGACTCCCACGCCGGCGCTGAACACGAGCGCCAACCCGACAGCCGGCAGCGAGACGAACGTGTTCCAGTTCGCCAGCTTGGAGAGGGCCACCGCGCCGCCCGTTCCGAATGCGATGCCGACCACACCGCCCATGAAACAGAGTACGAGCGCTTCGACGAGGAACTGCAGCATGATGTTCGCTCGGGTCGCGCCGAGGGCCTTGCGGATACCGATCTCGCGCGTCCGTTCGGTCACCGAGACGAGCATGATGTTCATGATGCCGATGCCGCCGACGAGAAGGCTCACGGCGGCAATCCCACCGAGGAGGAACGTGAAGGTCCTCGTGGTCTCCTCGAACGTGGTGAGGAAGGTCGTGAAGTCCCGGATTTGGAAATCGTTATCCTTGCCGGGGGCGATGCCGTGTTCGCGCCGCAGGATTTGCTCGATCTCGATCATCGCCAGCGTCATCGAGTCCGGATGCGGAAACTGGACCGTAATCGAGTTCACGCGATCGCTTCCGAAAATTCGGTACTGGGCGGTCGAGATCGGAATCAGGATCTGCTCGTCCGGGTTGAACCAGCCGCTGGTGGCGCCCTTCTTGGCTAGGATACCGATGATCTCGAACGGGATACCGCGGATGCGTATCTGTTGCCCCAGCATCGCCGCGCCGTTGGCGCCGAGCATTTCGGGGACGGCGTTTCCGAGTACGGCGACACGCTTTCGCGACACGTCGTCGCCGGTGGTGAACATGCGCCCGTACTCGATCTTGTAGTTGTTCACAGGCACGTAGCCGGGGGATGTACCATTCACGTTCACATTGACATTGTACGTCAGGTATTCCACCTGTTGGCCACGCCGGATTTCGGGAACGACGGCGCGGAGCGACTTGGCGTCCCGCCGCAGTGCCTCCGCATCGAGCGTCGTGAGGCTGACGCGGTCCGCGCTCGCCACGCCGCGGTGCATCGACTGGCCGGCGTAGACTGTGAGCAGGTTGGTGCCGAGCGCCTGGATCTGATCCTGCACCGACTTCTGGGCGCCGCTGCCGAGGGCGACCATCGTGATCACGGCACCGACACCGATCACGATGCCGAGGGCCGTGAGAAATGAGCGCAACTTGTTGGCGCGAATGGCGCTCAGCGCGACCTGAATGATTTCACCGAAGAGCATGGTGGCTCCGTTGCCTGAGTTCGATTCGCGACGCTAGTTGCGCGAGACGCCGGGGATGCCGCCCGCCCGCTGCTGCACCCGCTCCTGGAATTCCTGCTGCTGCGCGATGAGGCTGGCGCTCGGCATGATCAACACCGTGTCGGCCGCCGTCAAACCTCTCACCACCTCGGAGTAGTCGAGGTCGGTGAGGCCGGTGCGAATCGGCACGGGCGTCGCCTGGCCGTCGCGCATTGCGAAGACGATGTAGTTCCCGCCGAACAGAGCGGCCTCATCGGTCTGCTGCGTCTGCCGCCGCCCGGGACCACCGCCAGCAGCACGCATTGCTTCCAAGATGGCGCGGTCGGCGGCGCTCAAGGCCTGCGGCCCGCCGCCTTCCCGCATCTTGGTGAACACCGCCCGCACCTGCTCGGCGGTGTAGCCAGCCGGAACAGGGACCTCGCGTCCCATGAAGCTCACGGTCTCCGTCTTGGTCCCGTTGGTGCCGGAGGGTTGGTCGCTCGGTGCCGTCCCCTCACGAGGCGCCTGCGCCAACTGCCGAGCTTCTCTGACCTGCTCCTGCACATGTTCCGGCTCCAGGCCGAGCACCGATGCCGCGGAGGCGACATCTCGATCCGTGCGGAGAGCTGCCGCGGGTACGGCGAGCACATTGCGGCGCTCGCCGATGTGGACCTCCACCTCAGCGTTCATTCCCGGTTTCAGCATGTCGTTCTGGTTAGCGATGCGGACTAGCACCGGGAACATGGTGACGTTTTGCTGCACGAGTGCCTGGGGCTCGATCTTGAGCACCTGCCCGCGGAACGGCTGGTTCGGATACGCTTCCACCGTGATGGTCACGTCCATCCCGGGCTTGATCTTGCCGATATCGGTCTCGTCCACCAGCGCTCGAACCTGGACCGTGTCCAGATTGGCCATCTGCAGCAGGACCGCCCCCCCACCGACGTTGGAGACCGCCGACGAGATGACCGTGCCCACCTCGACGTTCTTTTGGATGATCACGCCGCGGCCGGGGGCGCGCACGTCGGTGTCCTCGAACGAAATCTGTGCGTCCTCGACGTTCCGCTCGGCACGAATCAACTGGGCGCGCGCATTTGCGGCGGTCAGGTTGGCCTGCTCGAACTCGGTCTCGGTGATCGATTGGGTCTTGAACAACTCCTCAGCCCGCCGCAGCTGTGCCTCGGCGTTGGTGAGTGATGCCTTGGCGACGTCGAGATCGGCCTGCGCCTGGCGCAGGGCGTTGCTCGGGACTCGGGGATCCACCTTGACCAGAAGCTGGCCTGGCTGCACCACGTCGCCGACATCGACGCGGACCTCGAGCAGTTCGCCCGAGGCCTTCGACTTGATGTCGACCGTGAGAATGGGCTCGACAGCCCCAGCCGCACTTGCCGACACCACGATGTCGCGCGTGCTCACGGGGACGAGCTGGTACACGGGAGCTTCCTGCTCCTCGCCACATCCGAGGAGAAACAGTCCCGCAATGAGAATGGTCGGTGAGTATCGTCGCATCGTTCGTGTCTCGTTCATGCAGTCTTTCGGGTGATCTCGTCACGCTCGATCAGGCCGTCGAGGAGGTGCACCTGACGGCTGGCATGCTCCGCGATGTCCCGCTCGTGCGTGATGAGGAGAATGGTCTGCCCCTCGGCATGCAGCTCTTCCAGCACCTGCATGATCTTGGAGCTCGTGTGACTGTCCAGGTTGCAGGTCGGCTCGTCGGCGAGCAGGATGCTCGGGTTGTTCACGAGCGCCCGGGCGATGGCCACGCGCTGGCGCTGCCCGCCGGACAGCTCGTTGGGGCGATGCGCCATGCGGTCGGCCAGGCCGACCCGGTCCAGCGCATACTCCGCCTGCTCGCGCCGTTTCTTCGCGGAAAACCCTGCGTAGATCAGCGGAAGCTCGACGTTGTGAAGCGCCGTCGCGCGGGGCAGGAGGTTGAACGTCTGGAAGACGAAGCCGATTTCCTTGTTGCGTATCCGGGCCAACTCGTCGTCGTCCAACTCGCTCACCTTCTGATGGTTGAGCCAATACTCGCCCGACGTGGGCGTATCCAGACAGCCGAGTAGGTTCATCAGGGTCGACTTGCCCGAGCCCGATGGGCCCATGATGGCCGTGAATTCGTTCCGGCGCACCTGAAGGTCGACTCCCTGAAGTGCGCGCACGACCTCAGAGCCCATCTCGTAGTCGCGCTTGAGCTTATGCGTCAAGATGATGATGTCCGGCTGCGGGATGTCGCCGGTCGAGAAGTCCATGTGTCGGATGCTGCCGGTCATAGCGCTCTCCCAAGTAGGGCTTCGATCTGGGCCTTCGCGACGAGGAAATCGAACCGCGCGTTTACAATATCGACTTCCGCCTGATCGAGGCTGATCTGTGAGGTCAGCACATCCAGGATGGTGGCCATGCCCAGCCGGTACCGCTCCCGCTGTACCCGCAACCCTTCATCGGCGGCGGCAAGGCTCGCCTCGGCGATCGCGAGGCTCTGCTCGGCCGACGCCAACGCCGCGAGGTACTGTGTGAGCTGGGCCTGCACGGCACGCCGCGCATCGTCGGCTTCGGCCATCGCCGTCTCCCGTCCGACGGCATTCCGCGTGACGTTGGCCTCCCGCGTGAAACCGTTGAACAGCGGCCAGTTCAGGCCCAGGCCCACCGACCAGGAGCTCTCAAGGGATCCGAGCTCGGGTCCGCTCAGGCGCTGCGAGTAGGACGCGTTCAGCGATGGGAAGTAGGCCGCGCGCGCCACGGCGACGTTCGCTTCCGCGACCCGAACGGCGGCGTCTGCCTGGAGCACCGACGGGGCCTGCGCTACCGCTTCAAGCCGCAGTTGGGCCGTATCGAGCACGACGGGTTGGAACAACGAGGAGTCGGATTGCGCCCGCACGCTGCCGTCGATCCCGATGAGCCGGGCCAAGGTGGCCTCAGCGGTGGCCCGTTGTGTTTCGGCCTGTAGGAGTTGCAGGCGCGCGTTCCCCAACTCGACCACACCTTGGAGGGTGTCGGACCGGATCGCGCTGCCCGCAGCCAGTTTGTCGCGGGAAATGCGAAGTTGCTCAGCCGCGCGCTCGATCCGCCGTTCGGAGACTCGCACCAACTCGTCCGCCGCCAGTGCGTTGAAGAACGCCTGCTTGGTCTGCAGGACGATCTGGAACTCCTGGTTCACCAACGCAGCTTCGGCGCTCGCCCTGGTGGCATTGGCCGATCGGTTCTCCGCGAGCCGCCGGAAGCCGTTGAACAACTGCAGGGACGCGCTCACACCCCCGGAGTACGACGTGCTGGTCGGCGTAATCAGGGTGTTGGTCGTGGGGTCGAGGACCTCTCTCCCGGGCTGTGCGCTGAAGCCGGAGCTCGCCGATACCGACGGGAGCCAGTTGCCGAGTGCCTGCAGCTTGCCGGCATCGGCGATCGAGACCTGACCCCGGGCCTGCACCACCGTCGGGTTGACCCGGAGCGCCAAATCGAGCGCTTCCTCGAGGGTGATTGAGCGCGTTTGTGCCGATAGTGTCGCACCCGGCCACGCCAAGAGCGCGGCGACCGCGACGCCGATAAACGGTTTACCTACCATGATTCCCTCGATCTCTCCCAGCACGACGGCGTTCGCTGCGCGCGATCATGTCCTGGTATTTGGCCTGTTGTTCCTCGCTCAGCAGTTGCGAGATCTCGTCACGGATCTCGACACGGAGCGAATCGAACCGCGGACCGATCTCGGTCCACAGGGCGGTCATCGTCTGCTGCTGCCGAGCGAGGATCACGTCCACCGATTCCCGCTGGGCCGTCGTCAACGACAACTCGCGCTCGAGAATGTCCGCGTAGCTTGGGCGCTCTCGCGGCGGGCGCTCCCGCTCATCTCCGCGGTCTCCCCACGCTGCCAGCGCAACCCCGCCGACCGCTACCCCCAACAGAAAGGTGGCGACCAGCAGGCTCGCGGCGAGGCTCTTCGAACGGTTCAGCATAGATTGATTGCCTGATTCCTTCCTTCCGTCTCGATCAGTCCGGTCGGCCGATCACCGACCCAGTGCGGTTGCCAGCACGACATCGACATCCGGTGCCTGGCGCTCGGCCAGCAGCGCGGGGAGGGCCAATTGCTCGCTGTCCGTCTGGAGCGGGTCCAGCGTCGCGGCACTCTGCGCCCCGGCCGTCCGGCCGACCCAGATCCCGGCCCAGAACGCCACGGACGCAATGATCAGCATGGCGGCCACAAGACCGGGGCGCGCCCAGGCGGTCAGCACCGTCCACCACTGATCCAGGCTGCGCTCCCCGTACACCACTTCCGCCGCGGCCAACACGCGGCGGGTGAACGCAGCCTCCTCCCCTGCCGAAAGCGCGTCGCGAAGGGCGCGACCGAGGGCGTCATCGGGACGATGGTCGAACGGCGATGTGTTGGGCATCAGCTCTCCTTGTTCCAATCCTTCCATGATTCCAACAGCTCCCGAAGCGCGCGCCGACCGTGAAAGACATCCGACCGGACCGTTCCCTCGGGGACGTTGAGGACCTCGCCGATCTCACGGTGCGAGTATCCCTCGACGTCGAACAACACCACCGCCGCCCGCTGTCGTTCGGGCAGCTGCGAGAGCGCCTCCCGCAGCGCCTCGTTCAGCCGCCCCAGATCCGTCGCCTTGTCGGGCCCGACCACGCCGGCCGCCAGGCTTGGCGGCAGGGGCTCGGCCTGCCGGACCCGCCGTCGCCGCCGCCGGTCGCTGGCCGCGTTGGCCACGATCCGCAGTAGCCAGGGGCCAAAGGGTCGCGCCGGATCGTACCGACCCAGATGGCGCAGCGCC
>CAYGCN010000136.1:4306-8554 GCA_964348385.1 uncultured Gemmatimonadaceae bacterium | reverse complement strand
CACTTCCGCCGCGGATCACGACGGTCCAATCGGTCTCCGCCACCATTCGGATCGTCTCGAGCACTCGCCGCATCTTCGGGCTCTCGCCGATGATCGGTGCGGCCCGGCTCAGCTCCGACACCTTCTCCTTGAGCCGGAGGTTCTCCTCGGCGAGTTCCTTCTGACGGAGCGCGTTCCGCACGAGGTTGGAGAGATCGTCCGGGTCCACCGGTTTCGTGATGTAATCGAATGCCCCGAGTTTGAGCGCCTCCACTGCCGTCTCTACAGAGGCGTAGGCCGTGAGGATGATGATCGTGGCGTTCGGGTCGATCTCGCGCACGCGACGCTGGACCGCGATGCCATCCATGCCGGGCATCTTGAGATCGAGCAGCACGATGTCATACGGCCCTGCCTCCATCTTGGCAATCGCCCGGTTTCCGTCCTCGGCGGTCTCAACATGAAAGCCGTCCTCGCGAAACCACTCCTCGAGCGAGCCGCGCACCGACAGCTCGTCGTCGACGATCAGGATCTTCCGCGTCGTCATTCCACCACCCCCTCCTTCGCGCCAACCATCGACCGTCCCCGCGCCAGGAGTTCCGGATCCCGCGGGAGGGTGATGGTGAACGTCGTCCCCTGGCCCCGACCCGACTCGACCACGATCGTTCCCTCGTGCCGCTGCACGATGCCGTACACGACCGCCAGACCGAGCCCCACACCCTTGGCCTCGTCTTTCGTGCTGAAGAACGGGTCGAAGATGTGCGGCTTGACCTCGTCTGGAATCCCGACACCGCCGTCGGCGATGGAGAGCCGCACGGCGTCACGGGCGCGATCATCTACGGTCCGCACCGTGAGCGGCCCGCCGTCGGGCATCGCCTCCACCGCGTTGATCAACAGCGCAATGAGCGCCTGAACGATCTGCTCCCCGTCACCCGTGATCCGATCGTCCTCGAGCGAAAGCTCCGTCGCGGTGGTGACACCGCCGAGTTCCACGTGATGCGCCACCAGCTTGAGCGCGCGATCGATCAGGGCATGCAGGTGGACGGGCTCCATTTCAGCACTCCGCCCGCGAGCGTACGTCAACAAATCCCTCACGATGTTTCCGCACCGCAACGACTCGGATCGGATCAGGTCGAGATGCTCGAGCATACGGCCCCGCTCCGTCGAGTCGGGCACCGATTCTTTGATCCGCTTCGTGATGAGCTTCGCGTAGGTCAGGATCCCGGAGAGCGGGTTGTTCAGCTCGTGAGCGACCGTGGCCGCCATCCGCCCCAGCGAGGCCGAACGTTCGACGTGAATGATCTGCCGGTTCATCTGGTCCAGCTCCGCCGTCTTCTGCTGCACCCGGTCTTCGAGCGTTTGCGACCACGCTCGCAGCTCTGCGTCGGCGGCCCTGAGGCTTCTGGCCATGTGGTTGAAGGAGGTGGCCAGCGCGCCCAGCTCGTCCGTCCGCTGCAGATCGATCTCGACGTCGAGGTTGCCACGCGCCAGCTCCTCGGTCCCGTGGCGCAATCGGTGGGTGGGCAGGTGGACGGCCCGATACACGATCACCGCCACGATGGCCATGGCGAGAAGAATGATGACAACGGCGAGCGCAAGCGCCTCGCGACGGGACGTGGCGACCGCGGCATCAAGCGCTTCCATCGACATCTGCACGTCTAGCACGCCCAGGATCGACTGATCCACCTGGTGCGCGTGGCAGGGGGCATTCCAGCACCCGTCGGCGTTCTGGATCGGGTTGATCATGCCGAGCACGCGGTGACCTTCCTCCTTCCGATACACTCGAGCCCGCTCCTCCGTGGGAACGGCCTCGAGCGGGTCGGCCGTCGCGTGACACACCAAGCAGGCCTCCGCCTGGAGATCGACCGACTGACCGATCTCGCGCTCGGCACTCGAGAACTTAATCTCCCCAAGCTTGTTGTAGATCCGGATCGCCTCGACGCCCGGCTCCGCTGCGAGGAGCCGGATCATCGCATAGTCCGCCACGGCTCCTTCGAGGCTGAAGCCCTGGTCGAGGCTTTGCTTGATGAGGTCACTGGAGCGGTACGCCTCGCTCTTGACCTCGTTTTGGAGCGTGTCCGACTGAAAATGTCGGCTCAGCCCCATGTAGACGCCAAACAGCACGAGGATGGAAAGAGAGAGGACGAAGAAGAGCTTGAAGCTCAACGTCGACCCCACGGACCGGAGTATCTCCGGAATCCTTTTGGCCGGACCCCTAGTCACCCCAACGTCCACACCGCCTTCCGCCGCGACCGGCAACTCACGGCACACCACAAATCAAATTTGCGTCCGAAACATCTCCGACACCAGCCCTCGGTAGCGCTCCCGGCCCAGCACCTGCACGAGGTCTGGCATCGGCGACCCTCCGTCTTCCATCGTCCGGCCGACTGTCGCGGCGTGCGGGACCACGACCGCCGCCTCGAGGTGGCGTCTCAGGAGCCGCAGCTGGCCGAGGTACCAGCGTAGCATGTGCTCGCCGCGGAAGAGATCGGTGACCTGTTCGGGATGCTCATGAGGCCGGAGGGTGAAGAGCCAGTCGGCGGCCGAGTCGCACCGGGTCCTCCACGACTCCAAATCGGGGTTCCGTGTGAGCACCTCGCCCGCGACGGGCGCGGTGAGCGGCACGCTCAACTGACGGCGTACCAGCCAGCCACACAGCTCGCCACGCGTCAGCCACACTCCGGATCGCGGGAGAACAACCTCGTCGATCGGCTCCAAGACCCGGCGAGCATGATTGTCCAAACCGAGGCGGATCGTGTCGTCCTCGAGGCTTTGGAGCCACAAGTGACCCGGGCTGTGTGGCCGATCGAGGTAGAGCGTGCAGCCGGCAGCCAGCCATGAGAGAAACGCGTTGACCACGTCGGCGGAGGGAGACTCACCCGCTCCGGTGACGGTACGTGGACCTGCATCGTCCACATAGTCTCCTGAGTCCGCCCCGCGGCTGCCCTGAAGTGCGTGATACAGTTCGCAGTCTTCACACTCGTAGTTGCGATCACACGGTCGGTAGCTGAGTACGCCCGCCAAGACCCAGATGCAGGGAAGCTCGTCGTCCAGTCGATCAGAGGTCTTCATCGTCCCCCTCACGCCGTCGTCATCCGCTTCAGTCGCTCAAGAGGAACTCGCGTGCCAGTTGATCCCAATGCTCGGGATCCAGCAGGCGGACAAAACCGTGGATCGGTTCGCCACCGTCGGGCATGACCACACCGAGGTCGCCTGCCGGCATCCGACGCAGCCGCTCCGCGGTCTGCCCCATCCATGCGCGGGCCAGGTCACCGCTCATCAGGTTGCGCCACGTGGCCCGCGTGCGCGGGACCCGCACTTTGAGCAGCCACCCATCCTCGTAGGGACTTCGGGCCAGCAGCTCCGGGGAGTCGACGACGGTCCGATTCACCGCCACGACTTTGCCGTCGACAGGCGATACCATGCCAATGGGCCTGTCGTCCACCACGAGCGTCCACCCGCGTTCGCCAAGTCGCACACGGGTCCCTACCTGCGGCAGGTGAACCGCGTCGATCGGCCCGAGGAGACGCTGCGTGAAGTCATCAACGCCGACCGTCACGACCTCACCATCGTCAGGTGCGGCCCATGCGTGCCCCTGATGGAAGTGGAGGCCGTCAGGCGTTGCGAACCACGCGCCGGGGGGTTGCGATCGAACAAAACCGCGGGGGCGCGGGCCGAACAGGCGCGCCACGCGTGGCGGGCTCAAGAACCGCAGCACACCGGCCGAGACGAGGAGGTAGGCAATGACGATGATGTACTCGATCCCCTTGGTCGCGTAGATATCCCCTTGCATCGCTCGCGCTCCTCTCATGCAGCTGCCGACCGAGCCGGCGCCACGGGTTCATCCGTACGCTCGGAGAGGCCCGGGAGCGTGGCCAGGACCGGCATTCGGTTCACCACCCATCGGAAGACCCAGAGCTCGGCGCTGATGACACCGAGCGTGACGACGATCTCCATCCAGGTCGGCACGTAGTGCTCCGCCGCGTACCACTTGAACGCAATCACCGAGACATTGAGGCGGTTGAGCACGATCCCGATCAGCGCAAGGACCGCGGCCGCCGTGATCCCCCTGCGGCTGCGGGCGTGCGCGGCATAGGCGTACAGCACTGCCGGCACCACGACGAGCCCCACGACTTCGAGCAGGTACCACGCCCCCCACCCCGTCGACAGGTAGACCGCCCGCTGCCCGTGCACGAACACCAGCAGCGGACCGTCGACCGCCGGAGGGCATGAGGCGCTGATACGCTCTCGGGAAGGGGTGGAGGATGACTT
>CAYGCN010000136.1:0-4296 GCA_964348385.1 uncultured Gemmatimonadaceae bacterium | reverse complement strand
GCCCGTGCACGAACACCAGCAGCTGGAGCACGAGGTACACGAACATCACGCCCATGCAGATCTTGGCGAGCCCAATGACGATGTCGTCATTGGTGGCGCGCAGTCGCCAACTTGCGCGGTGCGCGAACGCCTTCCGGGAGATGCTGCCTTCGAGGATGACCATCGACAACCCGGCAAAGATGCTGGACACCACGAACAGGATGGGAACGAACTCCGAGTACCACAGCGGGTGCACCTTGGCCTTCGCCATGAGGTACAGCGCGCCGAGCCCCGACTGATGGAGCAGCGACAGGGTGATGCCGAAAATCACCGTCCCCAGCGTCATCGCTGCGAGGTATCGCCGAACCCTCCGCCACCCGAGCCACTCGGCTACGGCCGGCGAGAATTCGACAAACTGCGCCAGCATATAGAGCAGGAAATGCCAGGCGACCAGGAACAGCACCGAGCTCACACCGAACGAATTCCCGATGATGGGATTGACCACGTTCCACGGCCTGCCGAGCTCCAGGAGCAGCGCCCCGGCGTAGAACACGTACGCGAGGAACCCGTTCAGCACAGTGACGCGCACGATGGGGTGGTAGCGCTCCATCCGGAGGACGTACACCATGAACGTGAGGACGTATGCGCCACCCGCGAAGGCCACACCCGTGATAACGTTGAAGCCTTTCCACACCCCCCATGGGAAGTCCTGGGACAGATTGGTGACCGCCCCCAGCCCCTTCGCGAAGCGGATCGCGAGCACCACTCCACTCACCAGCATGATGACACCAGTGATCAGGTTGAACGGCGTGAGGAGCCTGCCCTTCGGCCTCAGCTCCGCCAACATGAAGCGCACGAACCGCTGGAGCTCGGCACCCAATGCCGGACGTCCGGTGGTTGCGACGATCCCAGTCATCCCTCACCTCCCTCGGAATCCTCCTCGTCTTCGTCGCGGCCTCGCGTTGCGCGACTGAGCGCCAGCAGGAAGGGCGGCACCAATGTCAGGACCAGCGGAACGGCGTACAGGAACTCCTTGGTGAGGACGGGATAAGCAGTGGTCCCGAGCTCGGTGCGAAAGCCGAGCTGCTCGAACGGCACGGCACTCAGGTACAGCCAGCTCGTGCCTCCCACTTCGTGCTCGCCGTAGACGTGCCGCACGTACCGATCGGGCTCGCCGTAGATGCGGCTCCACGCCAGATCGATCAGGTCGGACCGACGACCGAAGGTCAGGCTACGCGCCGGACAATTCGCCACGCACGCCGGCTCCTTCCCCTCCTGCACCCGCTCGAAGCACAGCTGGCACTTCTGGATCTTCGGCACCGCGCTGTCGTACTCGAACTTGGGGACGTCGAACGGGCACGACACCATGCAGTAGCGGCAGCCCATGCACTTGGACTCGCGCCAGATCACGGGACCCTCCGGATGCTTCAGCATCGCCTTGGTGAGGCACGCCGAGGCACACGCCGGCTGCAGGCAGTGGAGGCACTGGCGCTTCACCGGGATCGAGCCCTCCTCGGTCTCGAACCGACACACCACCGACCACTGATCGGGTGACGTTTGCCGGTCCGGCGTCGGCTCGACGTCGGCCTCCGGGGTCGGCAGACCGTTCGCGTCGGCACACGCGTATTCGCACATGCGGCAGCCGAGGCACGAGGTCGTGTCGACCAGCACGCCAAGCCGGTCTCGTTCCCCGACGACCGCAGTGGGTTCCTCCGCCCGCAGCGCGGTCGCCGCCACACTGGCCCCCCCCGCCGCGCACAGCGTCTTGAGCAGATCTCTCCGCTTCATCTTGGCAGCTCCCTCCCTCGCACTCTCGACGGGTCGTGTCGGCTACAGGTCGAGAAACTCGCGTTGCATCGCCTGCCACGTGTCGTCGTCCATCCCGCTCAAGATCCCAACCGGGATCTCACCGCCGTCGGGCAGCGCCAGCCCCACCTCTCGTGACGGTGTGGCGGCGAGCAGAAAGGCCCGCAGCTTGTCGTACTGTTCGCGCGTCCATGCCAGCGCGCGTTCACCGATCATCGACGCCTCGACCAGCGCGGTGACCTCGACAGGGCGGATGCGATAGAGCCAGGACCCATCGTCGGCCGCGGGGCTGTCCCAACTGGCATCACCGGCGATGCGGTGATTCACCTCAGCGATCTGCCCAGCCAATGGTGTGTGGATGGTGAGACGGCGACCGCTGCGACCCAACCGCGTCAGCGGATCGCCCTTGGCCACGCGCTCACCTTCGGGTCTGAGGTCGAGCTCGAACGGCACCCCCACCAGGCCGAGCAGCATAGGATGCACACCCACGAGCACGTCTCCATCCTCCCGAATGCGTGTCCACGTGTATGTGGGCTGAACGAACACGCCGGCCGGCAGCCCGCGCATGGCCTCGGACATCGGCCCGAGGCCCGGCACCACACTGTCCTCGGCCCCGCGCGCTTGGCGCCGCGTCCGAAGCACGAAGTAGTCGAGGGCGATCAGCGCCAGAACCGTGACGACCACCAGAACCGCTACCATGATCAGCTCCTCGCCAGTGAAATCCCGATCACCTCCCATCGGAACTCCGCGGTTGCGAGCGCTCGCTCGAGCAGCCGTCGGGTCCCGTGGCGCATACTCCAAAGGCAAGCCCGGGGCCCGGATGCCCACACCCGCGGCCACGGCGCCAAGCTGTTCAAAGTCAATGAGTTGCGCTCTGGAGCTGGAAATGACCAACTTTGCCGGACCGTCGTCCTTTTCTACAGCGCCACCCAGACCGACGCGCTCACCGATCCGGACTGCCCGCCAGACTTGGGATTCGAGGCAGTGGGGAATTCTTCGACAGTTGATGTCGCAAGATTCGATGGCTGCCGGGCCTCACCACCGTCGGAGATTCCGTCGCGAGCCCCGGACGTCGTCGCAATCGACGACGGCCGGGGCTCGTGAGATTCACCCCGCGGAGCGGATCGGACCTATGGTTCGCCGAGCGGCGCGACCTCGTGGCACAACTCGCACGCCACCGGTGCGTTGTGGTCCACACGATCCACGTGGCACGTCGTGCACACCTGGCGCGTCCACTTCGTCACGCCGGCCACCTTTTCACCGTGACACTGGTTGCACGGTAGGTGCGCGAACGAGCGGTCGTGCTTGGCCTGCACCCCCTCGCGATGGCAGCTCAGGCACGTGGCCTCGGGTTGGTGGTGGGCGTCATGGCACTGGACGCAGTCGACGGTGGACGCATCCATCGCCGGCGGCTGATGGCACGCCCCGCACGGGAGGCCCGCCGCGAGATGTGATGGATGGGGAAACGCTCCCACCTCGTGCGGGACAGGGTCGGTCGGTGCGCCCCGCGGGCCCCCGTGGCACGTAGCACAGTCGAGCGGTCGCGTCGTGCTGTGATGGCAGTTGGAGCACGCCGCTCCCGACCCGACGACGGTCTTGCCGTGGTCGTCCATCGGGCTGTGACAGCTGGTGCACGCGAGCCCCGAGCCGACCACATGGCGCTCGTGACTGAAGCTGCGCGCCCCGACCGGCACCGTCTTGCGCTCCACACCGAGGTGGCACTGGAGGCAAACGTTCTCACCCACGTTCGGGCCGAGGTCGACGGTCGGCACCGCGTACGGAAGCTTCCCAACGCGTACCGCCTCGCGCACCAGCTCGAGGGTGGCGCGGAGGAGCTTGTCCGCGTAGCCGATGTTGTGCGCGCCTTTCCCCTGCTCGAGGAACACGACGTTCTCGCGAGCCATGGCGAGCAGGCTGTCGACCGGGGCTCGCGTGCCTGGCGCTGCCGAACCCACGCGACGTTCGGCAGCCCGCACGACCGGCTCCACGGCGCGCAGCTTCCGATCCATTTCGCGCTGCCACGCGGGCAGGATGTTCACGTACTCGATGCCGTGGCACGAGAGGCAGGAGGCCTCGCCGGCGAAGCGTACCTGCTCGTGCCCTCGGACCTGCTTCGTGAGTTCGTGGCACCCGGTGCAGGATACGCGAGCCTGGAACATCGCGCTCGGCTGGCTCTCGGTGCCGTGGCCGCCCATACCCGCGTACAGCCGCTGTTGGGCCTCGTGCACGCGGCGATGGCACGAGGCGCAATCCAGATCGGCTGTCTGGCTCAGCGCGACGGACCGGTGCTCGATCGGCGTGTGACACTGCGCGCACTCGACATTGTGTTCGGCGATGTGGGTCTCGTGCACGAGCGTCGTATTCGCGAACTCCTCGATCCGCTCCGGCTCGTTGTGGCAGGCATAGCAGCGCGACTCGTCGGCGGCACCCGATCCGCTGACGACCTGCTCGTGGCACGAGGTGCACGACACGAGGTCACGCACGTACTGCGGGTGATCGACCACGAACCCC
>CAYGCN010000135.1:0-8585 GCA_964348385.1 uncultured Gemmatimonadaceae bacterium | reverse complement strand
CGGACACGAAGAGCACCCGGCGCCACGTCGCGCCTCCGTCCGTCGATCGGTACACGCCGCGCTCCCGGCTGGTCCCGAACGCGTGGCCCATCGCGGCCACGAACACGACCTCGGGATTGGTCGGGTGAATGAGGACGGCGCCGATCTGACCGACGTCCCTGAGCCCGACGAACGCCCAGGTCTTGCCGGCATCCGTCGATCTATAGACCCCCCGGCCGGTGATGACATTGCTCCGGATCCCGTCCGACCCGGTCCCGACGTACACGATGCTCGCGTCAGCGTCGGCGACCCGGATGGCGCCAATGGAACCGGTCTCGAAGACTCCGTCCGAGACGTTGTGCCAGCTCTGGCCGTAATCGGTCGTTTTCCACACGCCGCCACCGGTCGCGCCCATGTAGAACGTGCCCGGCTGCGCCGCATGCCCCGCCACCGCCGTCACGCGCCCCCCGCGGGACGGCCCGACCATACGGTACTCCAGGGCTGCGTAGTTGGCCGGGGTGAGCCTGGGACCGGCTTCCCCTGCCTCTTGGGCGGTGAGGTCCGGCATTCCCAGGGGAGCGAACGCGATGGAGTGGACGAGGAGGGCCACGCCGAGGCGCATCGAGACCTTCTGCATGGTGCACCTGACCAAATCGAGGGGTTCGCGATATGATATCCGGGTCGATCACGCGACCGGAACCCCGGCATCCTCCCGAACGGGGCTCGGCGTCGGTGGTGCCCGCTCGAACCGTCCGGGTTCGGTCCCACCGCCCCAACGAAACCCGAGGGTCGCGCGTAGTGTCAGCGGGGCCGAGTTCGGACCATATCCCCCTCTCGATCGATCCGACGTCCGGCCCCCCGGCGCACCAAGCACGCGCCATCGTTCGTGAAGAGGCGCCCGCGCACGGGCGGGGTGCCTTGGCCTGTCAACCGCTCAGGAGGAGCTTCGGCACGATCATGCTCGCACGTACCCTTCTTTCCATTGCAGCTGGCGGGATGCTGCTGTCCGGGTCGCTCGCGGCCCAGGTGAGTACTCCCGACTCCACGCTGTGGTCGGCGTTTCGCTGGCGGTCCATCGGTCCGGCCAACATGGGTGGTCGAGTGACCGACGTGGAGGGCATTCCCAGCCCCTCGAAAACGTTCTTCGTGGCGACCGCCGCGGGCGGCATCTGGAAGACCACCAATGCGGGGACCACGTTTCGCCCGGTGTTCGACAACGAGCGGGTGATCTCGATGGGGGACATCGCGATCGCCCCCTCCGACACGATGATCGTGTGGGCGGGGACGGGCGAGGAAGATTCCCGGAACTCGATCTCACCCGGCGGCGGCGTCTACAAATCCACCGACGGGGGCCTCACCTGGGAGCTCAAAGGGCTCACCGAGACCCAGGCCATCGGGCGCATCGTGATCCATCCTGACAATCCGGACATCGTCTACGTCGCCGCGCTGGGACATATCTGGGGCGCCAACAAGGAGCGCGGCCTTTACAAGACGACGGACGGTGGTGAGACGTGGCAGCTCGTGAAGTTCATCAGTGACAAGGCGGGCTTCGTAGACGTCGCGATGCATCCTGAGAATCCCGACGTGCTGTTCGCGGCCAGTTGGGAGCGGGTGCGGGGACCCTATTTCCTGAAGAGCGGTGGCCCCGGGAGTGCGCTGTGGAAGACCACCGACGCCGGCAGAACGTGGACCGAAGTGAAGGGCGGCGGGTTTCCGGAGACCATGAAGGGGCGTATCGGCATCGCGATCGCCATGAGCAACCCGGATATCATGTACGCGATCGTGGAGGCCGATACTGGCATGGGGCACACGAGCCGTCCGTCGGGCCTGTACCGGTCGGCCGACGGCGGAGCGACCTGGGAGAAGATGGCGGAGGACAACGTCCGGCCGTTCTACTACTCGCAGGTTCGCGTCGATCCTGCGAATCCTGATCGGGTGTACTGGTCCTCCACCCCCGTGAAGTTCTCCGATGAGGGCGGCAAGAATGCCCGAAATGCGACGGTCGGGGTCCACGTGGATCATCACGCCATGTGGATCGACCCCAACGATCCGGAACACTTCATCGTCGGCAATGACGGGGGCATCGCCCAGACCTGGGATCGCGGTGGCAACTACGACGTGATCAACATCATGCCGCTGGGGCAGTTCTATGAGGTCAGCTACAACATGGAAGTCCCGTACCGGGTCTGTGGTGGTCTCCAGGACAACGGCTCCTGGTGCGGGCCGAGCCGGCGCCGCCAGGGGCCCATCACCAATCACATGTGGTTCACGGTGAACGGCGGTGACGGGTTCTTCACCCAGCAGGATCCTGAGGACCCGAACATCATCTACGCCGAGTCGCAGGGCGGGAGCATGGCTCGCCTCGACCTGGCAACCGGTGAGCGGGCGTCGCTGCAACGCCCGGATTGGCGTCAACGCTACACCATGTACGAGGACTCGATCCTCATCGATTGGCCGGACACGACCGTCAGGCCTGGCGGCGCGGTGCGCCGCCGCATCGACGATCTCCGCCGCCGGCAGCAGGCGGATTCGATGGCGTTGGATCTTCGCTGGAACTGGAACACCCCGTTCTTCATCTCGCAGCACAACCCTCGGACGTTCTACGCCGGTGCGAACCGTGTGCTCAAGTCCACCAGGCGGGGTGACGACCTGTACCCCATCTCTCCGGACCTGACCACGAACGACGCCGAGCGGATTCGGATCTCGACCACGACGACCGGCGGGATCACGCCCGACGTGACCGGGGCCGAAACGCACAGCACGATCGTGGCACTGGCCGAGTCGCCGCTCCGGCCCGGCATCCTCTACGTGGGTACGGACGACGGGAACGTGTGGGTCACCAAGAACGACGGTGGCAACTGGGAGAATCTCACCGGCCGGTTCCCGCGCCTGCCTGCCAAGACCTGGGTTGCGCGCGTCGAGCCGTCGCACCACGACAGCATGCGGTTCTATGTGGCGTTCGACCGGCACCGCGACGGCGACTTCACGCCCTACCTGTACGTGACCGACGATTTCGGGAAGACCTTCCGCTCAATCGCGAGTAATCTCCCGACGGGCGGACCCGATTTCCTTCATGTGATCCGCGAAGACCCCTACAACCAAGACCTCCTGTTCGCCGGTACGGATGTCGGGGTCTACGTGTCGCTGGACCGTGGCCGGTCGTGGCGCCGGTTCATGGAGGGACTCCCGACCGTGCCCGTGCACGACCTCCAGATCCATCCACGTGATCGGGAGCTCATTGCGGCCACGCATGGGCGTTCCATCTGGATCACGGACATCGCGCCGCTCGAGCAGCTCAACGATTCGGTGCTCGCGCTCAACGCGTTTCTGTTCGAGCCAAAGACCGCCTACCAGTACCGCGATCCCCGCGTGGGCGGCGAATCCACCGGGCACAAGTGGTTCGAGGCCAGCAGTCCGCAATACGGGGCCGAGATCGTCTACCGCCTGACATCGGGCGATCGGCGCTCCCGGCCGCAGATCGTGGTCACCGACGTGCAGGGTGACACGGTACAGACGATTCAGGGGACCGGTGGCCCGGGCATCCACCGCGTGACGTGGAACTTCCAGGGCAAGCGCCCGCCACCCCCCGCCACTGTCGCCGGCGCAGCACCGCGACAGCATCATCGCCGTGCGCAAGCTCGACGTCGTGTTCGATTCTCTCAAGGCCGAGGGCATGAACGAACAGATGTTGGACCGCGTCAAGGAGCGCATGGTGAGTGGCAACACCCAGGAGTTGTTCCGCGCGTTCGGCGGATTCGGCGGGGGCCAGGCGACGCGCGGGTTCCAGGATCGCCCCGGCGAATCGCAGCCGCGCGGCGCCGCCAGGCGACCGGCTGGAGGAGCGCCGGAAGGTGCGCCGGAGGCCGGAGCTGCTCGCAGTGCGCCGGGAGCCGCCATGGGCGCCGGCATGATGCCCGATCAGGACACGATGCGGGAGATCTTCCAGGCCGTGCGTCGTGCCATGGGGCGGGGCTTCGGGTTCGGGGGTCGGGGATTCGGTGGTGCCCCGACGGTGAATACCGGCGACTACCGGGTCAGCATCACCGTGGACGGTGAGACGCTGAGCCGCGTGCTGCGGGTGGAGCGCGTCGGGCTCGGCGCCGAAGAGGAGGAGTTCCCCCTCGAGTGGCCCGGGTGGTGAGCTGATGCGTGACCCCTCCGGTGCGTGGGCTGCACCGGAGGGGAGGTCCTTCGAAGCCCGAACGCCGGAAATCGGTCGGACCCAAAAGATCGCCGCGACGCGTGCGGACGTGTACTCTTGTTTGATCTGACCGAGATCGCACTCATCGCTGCACCGACTCGCCGGGAGTGACTCGATGACCACCACCAGGGGCTTTCTGGCCCAGGTTCATCACGCGTTCGACCGCGCCGCCGCACTCACCGGCCACGACCCCACCCTCCTCGCCCAGATCCGGGCATGCAACAGCGTGTACTACGTGAGCTTCCCCATCCGTCGGGATGATGGACGATTCGAGGTGGTCCATGCGTGGCGGGCGGAGCACAGCCATCATCGGCAGCCTACGAAGGGCGGCATTCGGTACTCGATGGCGGTGAACGAGGACGAAGTCGTGGCGCTGGCGGCGCTGATGACGTTCAAGTGCGCGCTCATGGATGTCCCTTTTGGTGGAGCGAAGGGTGGCATCAAGATCGCGCGCCACCAGTACTCCGATCGTGAGCTCGAGCGCATCACGCGGCGCTACACGTTCGAGATGGTGCGCAAGGACTTCCTCGGCCCCGGCGTGGACGTGCCGGCCCCGGATTTCGGAACCGGGGCGCGCGAGATGGCCTGGATCGCCGATACCTACATGTCGCTCAAGTCGGGCGACCTGAACGGGATCGCGTGCGTTACCGGCAAGCCCGTCACACAGGGAGGGATCAACGGTCGGCTCGAAGCTACGGGACGGGGCGTCTACTTCGGAATTCGCGAAGCCTGCTCGGTGGCCGAAGACATGAAGGCCCTCGGCCTGTCGCCCGGCGTCGAAGGCAAGCGCGTGGTGGTTCAGGGCCTCGGAAACGTGGGCTACCACGCCGCGAAGTTCCTGCAGGAAGGCGGAGCCGTCCTGGTAGGGTTGGCGGAGTACGAGGGTGCGATCCATAGCCCCAAGGGGCTGGACCTCGAGAAGGTGGTGCAGCACCGGGCCGAGACCGGCTCCATCCTGGGATTCCCGGGAGCGCGCGACATCAAGAAGACGGCCCGCGCGCTGGAACTCGACTGTGACATCCTGATCCCGGCGGCGCTGGAGCGTCAGATCACCGAAGAGAACGCGCCGAAGATCAAGGCGAGGATCGTGGCCGAAGGCGCGAACGGCCCCACTACCGCCGAGGCCGACGCGATTCTCCGTGAGCGCGGGGTCTTGGTGTTACCGGACATGTATCTCAATGCCGGTGGCGTGACGGTCTCCTACTTCGAATGGATCAAGAACATCTCGCATATCCGATTCGGCCGCATGCAGCGGCGGTTCGAGCAGGGAGCGTACGCCCGACTCCTGCACGCGGTGGAGGACCTCGCCGGCAAGAAGTTCTCCGCGGAGGAGATCCAGCGCCTGGCCCGTGGCGCCACCGAGATCGACCTCGTCGGGTCGGGACTCGAGGAGACGATGGTGGTAGCGTACCACGGGCTCCGTGAGGTATGGCGCCGAAACGGGAACAACATCGATCAGCGCACGGCGGCCCTGGTGCTCGCCATCGACAAAATCGCCGCCGCCTACGAAGAACTCGGCATCTTCCCATGAGGGGGGTGCCCCCGCCTCCGGAGGGATCATGTACACCGCGCCTCGCCTCACGATCGTCGGTGCCGGAGCGGCACTCGTCCTGACGATGAGCCCCCGACCGGCCACGGCGCAGCGAACGGTCAAACCCGTCCTGCACGGCCGACACTGGGTGGCCATCACCGGCAAGCCGCTCGGCGCCACCGCCGGCGCCATGATGTTCCAGCGCGGCGGCAACGCCGTGGATGCGGCGTGTGCGATGCTCGCTGCCACGGCCACGATGTGGGATGTCCTGAGTTGGGGCGGGGAGACGCAGGCCCTCATCTACAATCCCAACACCGAACAGGTGATCGGCGTGAACGCTTTGGGTGTCGCGCCAACGGGAGCAACGCCGGCATTGTTCAAGGGCAGGGGCATGGACTACCCCCCACGGTACGGGCCGCTGGCCGCCGTGACGCCCGGCACGCCCGGCGGGCTCATGACCATGCTTGCCGAATGGGGAACCATGAGCCTTGCCGACGTGCTTGGTCCGGCGATCGAGATGGCGGACGGCTACCCGATCGAGGCACAGACCGCGAACTCGATCGAGCGCAACAAGGACCGGATCAAGGAATGGAAGTACTCGCGAGAGGTCTATCTCACCCATCCCGGCGAGGAACGTGAAGCGCCGGTGGCCGGAGAGATCTTCCGGCAGCCGGACCTTGCGGTCACCCTCCGCAAGCTCGTCGAGGCCGAACGTGAGGCGCTCCGGGCCGGCAAGAGCCGCAAGGAAGCCATCTACGCCGCGTACGATCGGTTCTACCGCGGAGACATTGCGCGTGAGTTGGTGCGCGGGGTGCGGGAAGAGGGGGGCCTCATCACGATGGAGGATCTCGCTAACTGGCGGGTGCGCATCGAAGAGCCCGTCATGACCACGTACAAGGGCATCGAGGTCTTCAAGCTGACACACTGGGTGCAGGGGCCGGTGATGCTTCAGGCGCTCAACATCCTCGAAACCCTCGATCTTCGGGCGATGGGGTACAACAGCGCGCGGTATATCCACGCACTCTATCAGGCGATGAATCTGGCGTTCGCCGATCGGGATTTCTACTACGGCGATCCCTATTTCCCGCCGGACGAACCGATCGCGGGGCTGCTCTCGAAGGAGTATGCGAAGGCGCGCGCCGGTCAGATCGACTGGAAGCGCAACGCCCCGGACGTGAAGCCCGGTGATCCCTATCCGTTCATGGGTCAAGAGAATCCGTATCTCGACCTCATCGAACGCTGGCCGCCGAAGCGCACGACGACCACCACCGAAGCCTCGATTGAAGCGGACGACTGGATGGAGACCTTGTATTTGGGCACCACCTCCATCCAGGCGGTGGACGAGGAGGGGTGGGTCGTGTCGGTCACGCCGAGTGGCGGGTGGGTCCCCGCCGTGATCGCCGGGCGCACCGGGGTGGGGCTGAGTCAGCGGATGCAGAGCTTCGTGCTGGATGAGGCCGAGAATCCGTTCAACGTGGTCGAGCCGGGGAAGCGACCACGGGCCACGTTGACGCCGATGCTCGCCCTCAAGGACGGTCGGCCGTTCGTGTCGGCGGCGGTGCAGGGAGGCGACACGCAGGACCAGAACCTCCTGCAGTTCTTCCTCAACATGGTCGAGTTCGGCATGAATGTGCAGGAGGCCGCCGAGGCACCGAACATCGCCAGTTACCAGCTTCACGACTCATTTGGTGCGCACGAGAAGCAGCCGGGGCGGTTGACGCTCAACGAGTCCGTGCCCCCGTGGGTGCGCGGCGAGCTCCAGGCGATGGGCTACCGGCTGGACTACGAAGCGCTCACGTCTGGTCCGATCAACGCCGTGTTCTTCGATTGGGAGCACGGGACGTTTTGGGGTGGGTCGAGCAACTACGGGGAGGATTACGGGATCGCCTGGTAGTCGATTCCTATCGTCTTGGGGATTTACGGCGGGCCCGGCCGGTCGGCCGGGCCCACTCTGTTCATCGGCCGCTGAGAACAGACACAAAGCCCCGAGCCGGTTCGGCTCGGGGCCTAGACATGTCGCCCCACTCGAACTGCACCCTCGACTCGTTCAGCGCGCCAGCAGCTCGAGTGCCGACTTACAGCCGCCGGCGGGCGGCTGTCCCCCAGTCGGCATCAGCACCTCGATGTGCTCCCGCGTGTCGATGTCGAAGACGTCGATGCCGTAGATCCTGGAGCGTTCGGCAGGGCTCATGTAACACACGATGGCCACGCGGTCGCCGCCGACCGGACGGAACAGGATCGCGGATCCTGGAGGCGCGAGGAATTCGATGTCGTCACACGGCTGCTGTGGGGCGAACGGATCCCTCACGTTGCTGGGCGTCCACAACAGGTGATCGTCTGCCAGGATCCTGCAGAAGCCCGGGTCGGGAAGCCGTGCCTCGAGCCGAGTGGGCGAGACGGCCCGTGGGGGGCCAGACCCTGCGCACGCCAGGAGGAGCGTGGTTGACAGGCAGGCCGCGATCACCGTGAGGGCCGAACGATACCGCATGGTTGCTCCCTGACTGTGCCACCATATGCAAGTTGGGCAGGTCCGTTCTGTGCAGCAAGGGTGCGCTACGTCAGGCCTTGGCGCCGAGCAGCCCTGGCGTGACCGTACGGCGGCGGACGGTGTTACTTTGTGGCAGGCGTTGGACTTCGGGGCGGTAGCTCAGCTGGGAGAGCACCGGCTTTGCAAGCCGGGGGTCGTGGGTTCGAATCCCATCCGCTCCATCATGGACGGTAGGACGGTAGGATGGCAGGACGGTAAGACGGCAAGGCAGGACGATCGCTACAATCCCAATGCGAGTGCGAATCCCACTCTCGCCTCCAGATCCAGCTGCATGCGGTCGAATCCGTGGGCCGAGAACTTGTGCAACACCGTCCCCAGCTCGAAAT
>CAYGCN010000134.1:0-8636 GCA_964348385.1 uncultured Gemmatimonadaceae bacterium | reverse complement strand
CGTCATGGTCATCCCGACCAACCGCCCGGTGCGCCGGGTCGACAACCACGACCTCATCTACAAGACCCGTCGAGAGAAGTACAACGCCATCATCAACGAGGTCGCTCGCCAGCACGAGCGTGGCCTTCCGGTCCTCGTGGGCACGACGAGCGTGGAGGTGTCCGAAACCCTCGCCCGCATGCTGAAGCGTCGCGGGCTCCGGCATGAAGTGCTGAACGCCAAGCAGCACCAGCGCGAGGCGGAGATCGTGGCGCAGGCCGGCAGGCCAGGATCCGGCACGATCGCCACGAACATGGCGGGTCGCGGCACCGACATCAAACTCGGTCAGGGCGTCAAGCAGTGTAAGGTGTGCGGGATCAAGGCACGCCTCGCGCCGTTCGGGCAGGCCGTCGAGCCGGCGGATCTCTCGGAGCCCGAGATCAAGAAGCTCGGGTGTAACACCGATCCCCCGTGCGGCCTGGTGGTGATCGGCACGGAGCGGCACGAATCCCGCCGCATCGACCGGCAACTGCGGGGCCGGTCGGGACGGCAGGGAGATCCGGGATCGAGCGCATTCTATCTATCGCTCGAAGACGACCTCATGCGGCTGTTCGGCTCCGATCGGGTGGCCAAGATCATGGACAAGTCCGGAGCCGAAGAGGGAGAGGTCATCACGCACCCGCTCGTGACCCGGGCGATCGCCAGCGCGCAAAAGCGGGTCGAATATCAGAACTTCCAGTCCCGGAAGAGGCTGCTGGACTACGACGATGTGATGAACCAGCAGCGGGAAGTGGTCTACTCGCAGCGGCTGTTTGCGCTGGAGGGTGGGGAAGAGCTCAAGGCCGAGGCGATCCGAATGATCGACGACGCCGTCGGGCGCTATGCGCAGGAAGCCGTGGCGGACCACGCGGAGGATTGGGACCGCGACCTCATCAAGAACGAGCTCCTCGTCAAATACTTCATCTCGGCCCCGGACATCATGGATCCGGAGAAGGTGCCGGATCCTGAGGCCCTACAGGAACTTCTCGTCCGGGCCGGCCGGGAAGCGTTCCGTGCCAAGATCGACGCGTGGTCGGAGCTGGGGAAGCGCCACGGGGCCGAGGACCTCTCCGAGCGCCTCCTGTCCCATGTCATGCTCTCCGTCATCGATGAGAAATGGAAGGATCACCTCTTCGAGCTGGATCACCTACGGACCGGAATTCAGTACCGTGCGTGGGGGCAAAAGGACCCGCTCGTCGAGTACAAGAAGGAAGCGTTCGACATGTTCGTGGACCTGATGGCCGACATCACGTCCACCTTCCCGGAGCGGCTGCTCAAGTTCCAGGTCCAGATCACTGCCGGCGCTCCGCAACGTCCCCTTCGGCCGCAGCGCCCCGTCGCCACCACCGTCGAGAAGCCGGAAGCGACCGTAGCGGAAGAGGACCTCATGGTGGGGGCGGTTCCCCAGCGACGCGGCCCACCACCGGCAGCCCTGCGCGCTACGCACGGTGATGGCGAGGCGGTCGCCACCGAGCCGCAGCGTCGGACCATGCCCAAGGTCGGCCGCAACGACCCGTGCCCGTGCGGCAGCGGCAAGAAGTACAAGAAATGCCACGGGGCGAGTGGGTGACCTGAAACACGGGAAACGGGAAGAGGGAAGGGGGAAGCGTGCAGGAGCGCGTCCGGGGTAACCTGTCCTTGCTGGCTCCTCGGTTCCGCGCTTCCCGTTTCTCGCTTCCCGATTCCCGACAACCCCGCACTCAAACGGTTACCACTTTGGAACCTCCGTGCCCAATTCTCGGGCCATGGAGCCAATTCGCATCTCCGACGTCCGGATAGCCGAACGTCCCCGGGAACGTCTGTTTTCCCTGGGGTCGGCGTCGTTGACGCTGATCGAACTCCTCGCCATTCTGATAGGGACGGGGACGTCGCGACGGGATGCGCTCGAGGTCGCTCGGGCCGTGCTCAAGATCGGGGAGGGATCACTGCGTGAGCTGGCCCGCCGGCCCGTGGGCGAGATGGTGCGGGTGGCCGGGATGGGGCGGGCGAAGGCGGCACGAGTCGCGGCCGCCATCGAAGTGGGGCGGCGGCTCGCCGCCGAGCACTCGGCGCCGGGCTTTGCCGTCCGGGCGCCGGGGGACATCCATCGGTGGGCCGCACCGGTACTGCGGGATCTGGCGGTCGAGGAGTTCCACCTGCTCACGCTGGACACGCAGAACCGCATCACTCGCGATCAGCTCATCACGCGCGGCATCCTCAACAGTTCGCTGGTTCACCCGCGGGAGGTGTTCCGGGCCGCGATCGCTGAGGCGGCAGCCGCGATCATCGTGGCGCACAACCACCCCAGCGGCAACCCGACACCGTCCCCGGACGACCGGGCGGTGACCCGTCAGCTCGTCGAGGCGGGGCGCCTCCTGGATGTGCCGGTGTACGATCATGTGATCGTAGCCGGGGACCATTACTTCAGCTTCGCGGAGGCCGGGCTGCTGTGACGAGCGCGCTGCAAGCCGTGGACGCCGAATTCGCACGGGCAGTGTCCGAGCGGCAGGATCGGATCGATCTCGGTCTGATCGAACGCGCCTTCCAGCTGAGCTCCAGTGCGCACCGCGGCCAAAAACGCCTGTCGGGTCACGACTTCATCTCGCATTCCGTCGAGGTCGCCAAGATCCTCGTGCGACAGCAACTCGACTCGGTGACGATTGCCGCGGCCCTGCTCCACGATGTCGCCGAGGACTCAGACGTCTCGCTGACCGAGATCCGGACGGAGTTCGGTGACGAGGTCGCAGACATCGTGGACGGCCTCACGAAGATTTCGACCCTCACGTTCCGGTCATCGGAGGAAGAGCAGTCGGAAAACTACCGGAAGCTGCTGCTGTCGATCGCTCGTGACGCCCGGGTGATCATGGTGAAGCTCGCCGATCGCCTCCACAACATGCGAACCCTCGAGCATTTGCCCGAGGCTCGCCGACAGACGATCGCGCTCGAGACTCGTGAGATCTACGCACCGCTCGCGCACCGGTTTGGCATGGCGGGCATCAAGACGGAGCTCGAGGACCTGTCGTTCAAATTCCTGGAGCCGGAGGAATACGAGGCGCTGGTCGATCAGGTCCAGGCCAAGCGGGACGAGCGTGAGGAAATGATCGGCCGCCTGAAGGCACCACTCGAGGAGGCCATGCGCCAGGCCGGGATCACCGACTTCGACGTCACCGGACGGCCCAAGCACCTGTGGTCCATCCATCGAAAGATGCGGCTCCGCAATCGACCGTTCGAGGAGATCTATGACCTCATGGCGATCCGGGTGCTCGTACGATCAGTCCCGGACTGTTATCACGTCCTGGGGATCATTCACCATCACTGGACGCCGCTGCAGGAGCGCATCAAGGACTACATTGCCTCGCCGAAATCCAACGGTTACCAGTCGCTGCACACCACCGTGTTCGGCCCGGCCGGTCAGCTGTACGAGATCCAGATCCGCACGCGGGAGATGCACCGGACGGCCGAATACGGGATCGCGGCGCACTGGGTCTACAAGGAGCAGCGCTCCCCCGACGAGCTGGACACGCGGTTCGAGTGGTTCCGCCAGCTCCTCGAGCTGCAGCAGGATACCCGGAACCCCGAGGAATTCCTCGAGTTCCTCAAGATCGATCTTTACCAGGACGAGATCTTCGTCTTCACGCCCCGCGGTGACGTGAAGCGGCTTCCGACCGGAGCGACCCCGATCGACTTCGCCTTCGCCGTGCACACCGAAGTGGGGCTGCGGTGTCAAGGCGCGCGGGTGAACGGTCGGATCGCGCCGCTGCATCGGCCGCTCAAGAACGGGGACACGGTGGAGATCCTCACCGGCCCGTTCGCCCGCCCGAGCAAGGATTGGATCGCCCACGTCCGGACCGCACGGGCGCGACACAAGATCCGTCAGTGGATCAACAAGGAGGAGGCCGAGCGGAGTGCGGCGCTCGGCAAGGAGATCTTTGAGCGCGAGCTGCGCCGTCGTCGCCTCGAGATGCCGAGCGACGAGGTAATCACGGAAGCGGCCAAACGGCTGTCCGTCGCATCGGCCGAGACGCTCTACTCGGTGCTCGGGCGAGGGGATGTCCCGATGGGCCAGGTATTCAAGGCGCTGTTCCCGGACCGCGCGACCGGGGAACTCCAGCCGCCAAAGCCCACACGGTTCGGACGCGTCATCGACCGCATCCGGTTCGGCCGCGGGGTCCGCATCCACGGCGTCGACGGCTTGATGGTGCGATACGCGCAGTGCTGCCAGCCGGTCCCCGGGGACCCGGTGGTGGGATTCGTGACCAAGGGTCGTGGGATCTCGATCCATCGGAGCGACTGCCCCAACCTGCTTTCGATGTCCACGGATCCGGAACGGCGGGTTGAGATCGACTGGCAGAGCGTGCAGGGTGAAGTGTTCGTCGTGAGCCTTGGGGTCTCCGGTGAGGATCGGCGGGGACTCTACGCGGATCTCATGGAGGCGGTCTCGGACTCCGGCACAAACATCAAAAGTGCCGAGCTGTCGAGCAAGGACGGCGCGGTCTTCGGTTCGGTGCTCGTCGAGGTGGAGAACCACGCGCACCTGGCCAAGGTGATGCGCGCGATGCGACGCGTGAAGGGTGTGCAGAGCGTCGAGCGACGGGAGGCCACGCGCACCTCGTAGCCGTACAGCGCCATGGGCGGCGCGCTATCTTTCCCCGCGTGACGACGTTCGACCTCCACATGCCGTTCGCCCTGGCTGGCGACCAGCCGCAGGCCATCGGTGAATTGACCTCGGGACTCCAGCGCGGAGAACGGTATCAGACGTTGCTGGGAGTCACCGGGTCCGGCAAAACCGTAACGATGGCCAACGTGATCGCCGCGCACGGCCGACCCACCCTCGTGCTCTCCCACAACAAGACGCTTGCGGCGCAGCTCTACGGCGAGCTCAAGAGCTTCTTCCCGCGAAGCGCGGTCGAGTACTTCGTCTCGTACTACGACTACTACCAGCCGGAGGCCTACGTCCCGGCGACGGACACGTACATCGAGAAGGATGCATCGATCAACGAGGACATCGACGCACTGCGGCTGCGGGCGACCTCCAGCCTGGTGGAGCGGGAGGATGTGATCATCGTTGCAACGGTCTCGGCGATCTACGGGTTGGGCGACCCCGTCGAGTATCGCTCGCTGATGGTCACGATCGACGTCGGTGAGCGGCGCGGCCGCGACACGGTGCTGGAAGGCCTGGTCGGCATTCACTATCGGCGCAACGACGTGGGCTTCGAGCGCGGCACCTTCCGGGTGCGAGGCGACACGGTCGAAGTGCTGCCGGCGTACGAGGAGCAGGCCGTCCGGATCGAGTTCTGGGGCGACGAGGTGGAACGGATCTCCAAGATCGATCCGCTCACGGGCGAGACGATCGCCCAGCTGTCACGGTGTGCGATCTACCCGGCGAGTCACTTCGTGCAGCGGCGACCGCGGGTGGAGCGGGCCGTTCGCGCGATTCGTGAGGAACTGGGGGAGCGGCTGCGAGAATTCCGCGAGCAGGGGAAGCTGCTCGAGGCGCAGCGGCTGGAGCAGCGCACGCTGTTCGACCTCGACATGTTGCTCGAGATCGGGACCTGCGCGGGCGTGGAGAACTACAGCCGACACCTGGATGGGCGCCCGGCCGGGGAGCGACCCGCTTGTCTGCTGGACTACTTCCCGGCGGACTACCTCACCTTCCTGGACGAGTCTCACGTGACCGTGCCGCAGATCGGCGGCATGTATCACGGCGACCGGTCGCGCAAGGTCACGCTGGTGGAGTACGGCTTCCGGCTGCCTTCGGCCCTCGACAACCGGCCGCTCAACTTTGACGAGTTCATGAATCTCACGCCCCGCATGATCTTCGTGTCGGCGACGCCGGCCGAATTCGAGCTCGAGTTGTCCGGCGGGGTGGTGGTGGAGCAGATCATCCGACCTACCGGGCTGGTGGACCCGCAGGTCGAGGTTCGACCGGTGCGGGGACAGATCGACGATCTACTCGCCGAGATACGCACCTGCGAAGTGCGCGGTGAGCGCGTGCTGGTCACGACCCTGACCAAGCGGATGGCGGAAGACCTGACGGACTACCTCCAGCAGACGGGCGTGAGGGTGCGTTACATGCACTCGGACATCGACGCGATCGAACGCATGGAAATCGTTCGCGGATTGCGCCTCGGCGAGTTCGACGTCTTGGTCGGGATCAACCTGTTGCGGGAAGGGCTCGATCTGCCGGAGGTGGCCCTCGTGGCCATCCTCGACGCCGACCAGGAAGGCTTTCTGCGATCGGAGCGCTCGCTCATCCAGACCGTGGGTCGGGCGGCACGGAACGTGGGTGGCCGCGCGGTGCTCTACGCCGACCGCATGACGGGATCGATGGAGCGCGCCATTTCCGAGATGAATCGGCGTCGGGCGCTGCAGGAAGCGCACAATGCCGAGCATCGCATCACGCCGGTGTCCATCCGGAAGTCGGTGGACCAGGTGCGGCTCGTGACCCGGGTGGCCGATGCCCGCGCCGCGCCGCCCGAGCCGGTGCTGCCCCCGGAGGGCGCGGCAACGATGGACCGGGACACGCTCATCGCGGCGCTGGAACAGCAGATGCGGGAGGCGGCATCCGAACTGGATTTCGAGCTGGCGGCGCAGCTCAGGGATCAACTCTTCGAGCTGCGGGCGGACGGTGACCCGCAACGCAAGGCGCCGCGGGGAGTGCGAGGCGGAAGGGCGGCTTCGCGAGGTCGACGCCGTGCCTGAAGCGGTGATGCGTGAGGAACTCGACGACTTGGGCCGCCAGCTGTGGTCGTCGCTCGCTCCCGGGGCGGTGGTCTGGCTGACGGGTGCGCTCGGCGCGGGCAAGACCGCCTTGGTCCAAGCGATCGCCCGCGCCGCAGGCGCGGAACACGCCCGCAGTCCCACCTTCGCGCTGGTACACGAGTACCCCTCGCCCGAGGGCGTGCTCATCCATGTGGATTGCTTTCGGTTGCGACATCCGGACGAGGCGATCGATCTCGACTTCGCGGGTCTGCAGCGTCGCGCTCGTCTGCTCATGATCGAGTGGCCCGAGCGGGCCGGCACGCTGGCTCCGCCTCCCGATCTCCACGTGACCCTGGCGCACGCCGACGATCCCGATCGGCGGATCGTGGACCGGGTGCCGTGAGGCTGTACGTCGCCCTCGATACGGCCACGGACCTCGGGAGCGTCGCCGTCGGGACGCCGCACGAAGGTGGAACCTTGGCGGAAGTGACTTTCAGTGACCGACGGCACGCGGCGGCCCTCATGCCCACCATCGACGAAGGGCTCCGCCTCGGCGGTGCCGCGTGGCGCGACATCGCGGGCATCGTCGTGGCGGACGGGCCCGGGAGCTTTACCGGCCTCCGCATCGGCCTGGCCACGGTGAAGGGCATCCTCGCCGTGCACAATCGCCTGGAAGTGCATACGGCACCGTCGCTGTTGAGCCTGGCGTGGGGAATTGCCCAGGTCGTACCAGGGCCGGTGGCGGCGCTGTATGACGCGCTGCGCGGCGATGTCTATGCCGCCGTCTATGAGAGAGCGGGGTCGATCGTGCGGGTGCACCAACGGCCGACCGTGCTTCCGGCCGGTGAACTCGCCCGGGAGATCGGATGCCGCCCGGCGGTGGCGGTCGGGGACGGTGCGGTGGCGCACGCAACGCTGGCGAAGTCGTGGACCGGTCGGGAGCCGGTGGGCCCCCCGGCGGGAGCCCCGCGTGCCAGCTGGCTCCTGGCGCTCCTCGGCGTGCACGGGGCGACTCGGCGCATCGGGGACATCGACACCTTCGAGCCGACGTATGGTCGGCGCGCCGCGGCGCAGGATCGGTGGGAGACGACGCATGGACGACCGCTACCGGATTCGGCCGGCGACTGAGACCGATCTGGGTGCGGTCGTCGAAATCGAGCGACAGGTGTTCGGAGATCCGTGGTCGCTCGAAGGCTTTCGTTCCGCGCTGTCGAGCATCATGATCGTGGCGACCGCCGACGATCGTGTTGCGGGATACGCCATCGCCCACAGTGTCGAGGAGGTCGCCGAGATCCTCAATGTGGCGGTGGAGCCGAGCCATCGACGACACGGGGTGGCGCGCCGGTTGGTGACCGACGTGTGCCGTCGGCTCGGGGAGCGTGGAGCGGAAACCGTGTTTCTGGAGGTGCGCGAATCGAACACCGCGGCGCAGGCGCTGTATCGTGCGCTGGGATTCACATCAGTGGGTCGCCGGCGCGCCTACTACCGGACACCGCGCGAAGATGCGCTCGTCCTCGCGGCGATGCTCCCGATCGGGGGCGCTGCCGACGGTGGCGGGGCACCGGTGACGGGGCACGAGTGATCCGCCCGCGAGAGGCTATCCGACGATGAGCTGACGGGCAGGTTGAACCATTCAGCGCAGGACGGGGTGATGAGGAAGATTGTCGAGTGCGTGCCCAACTTCTCGGAAGGCCGCGATCGGGAGACGATCGACGCCATTGCGGAGGCGATCGGGAACACGCCGGGGTGCACGGTGCTCGATGTGGATCCCGGCGAATCGACCAATCGGACGGTCTATACGTTCGTGGGCTCGCCCGAGGCGGTCGTCGAGGGGGCGTTGGCGGGGGCGCGCGTCGCCAAGGATCGCATCGACATGCGGAGTCACGCCGGCACACACCCCAGGATGAGGGCGCTCGACGTGTGCCCGTTCGTGCCCG
>CAYGCN010000133.1:0-8741 GCA_964348385.1 uncultured Gemmatimonadaceae bacterium | reverse complement strand
GATGACTTCGAAGCCGACGAACATCGCCAGCACGAAGACCACCAACAGCCCCACGAGTAGCTCGACTTCTGTCATGACCGCTTCCCTCCCTCGACCGCCTGGCGCGTCGCCTCGTGGACGATGCGGCCTTCATGGGTGATGCAGGTTCCTTTGACGACCTCGTCGTCGAAGTCCAAGGTGAGTTGCCCCTCCTTGAGCATCGGGGTGAGGAACGCGAGCAAGTTCTTGGCGAACATCTGGCTGGCGTGCATCGGGGTATCGGCCGGGAGGTTGAGCGGCCCCATGATCGTGACGCCGTGCCGCGTGACGGTGTCCCCCCCTCGGGTCAGCTCACAGTTGCCACCCATCTCGGCAGCCAGATCGACGATGACCGACCCGGGACGCATGTCCCGCACCATGGCCTCTGTGATCAACACCGGCGCCGGCTTCCCGGGAATCAGGGCCGTCGAAATGACGACGTCCACGCCCTTCACCACCTGATGAATGAGCTCGAGCTCCCGCTTGTGTTGCTCCTCGCTCAGCTCCTTGGCGTACCCGCCTTCGCCCTCCGCCGTGATCGCCTCCGCCGCCAGGAACTTCGCGCCCAGGCTCTCGACTTGTTCCTTCACTGCCGGGCGGACGTCGAACGCCTCCACCACGGCACCGAGCCGTCGCGCGGTCGCGATGGCCTGCAGCCCGGCCACCCCGGCACCCAGGATCAGCACCTTGGCCGGCGCGATCGTCCCGGCCGCCGTGACCAGCATCGGGAAGAACTTCCCGTGATGCGCCGCGGCGAGGAGCACCGCCTTGTACCCCGCGACCGTACTCATGGACGAGAGCACGTCCATGGTCTGCGCGCGGGAGATTCGCGGCAGCTGATCCAAACTGAAGCTGGTGACCTTGGCCTCGGCGAGCGCCTTCACCAACGCGGGGTTGGTGAGGGGGTAGAGCATCCCAACGATCACCGCACCCGCGCGCAATAGCCCGACTTCGTTGCGGCCCGAGGCCCCGTCCGTCTCGGGCTGCCGCACCTTGAGCACGATGTCGCACTCGCGCCAGAGGGCGTCGGGATCGTCCACGATCTTCGCGCCGGCCGCGACGTACGCCTCGTCGGGATAGCCACCCGCCAGACCCGCATCGTGCTCGACCCGCACCTCCAGTGACAGGCCCACGAACCGCTTGACGACATCCGGCGTCACGGCGACCCGCCGTTCATTGGCGGCTCGCTCCTTCACAACCGAGAGAATCACGGAGTCAGCTCCTGATGACCGATTACCATCCACCGGTGAACGCAGAGCGGGAAGTGGGCGACGGCACCCCACGACGTAGTACGGGATGCCGGGATCCGCGGCCTGCGCCGAGCATCCCGGCAGAGAGGGCGATCACCGATTCCTCGCTCCCCGATATCGATTCCATGAGATCGTCTAAGCAGTACACGGTGCTCTATGAACGACCCATGAAGAAACGTGTACGCGGGCCTTAGCTGCGCGAGCGCGAGTAGTCGAGCAGGGCCCCGAGGGCCGGTGGCACTCGCTGTCCAAACACGTCGGCCGGAGACACGGTGATGATGCGCGCCCTTGCGCCCGGCGTGCCCGAGGGGCCCTCGGGGCCCGGTGTGCCCGCCGGCCCCTGCTGGCCCGCCTCACCGGCCTCACAGCGACGCCCTTCGGCGATTCGCCCCGGTCCGGCATCTCCGCCGGGTCCGCCCTCTCCACCACGCCCGCCCAACCCCCCCGGACCGCCCGGACTGCGAGCCTCGACCAGGCCGGCGAGATACGGGAGCTCGGTCGACGCGATCACGGTCACGTGCCCCCCCGGACCTCCTGGCGCGCCCGGCCCGCCATTGCCGCCCGCCCCGCCAGCGCCGCCGTTGCCGCCAGGGCAGCCGGTCGCGCCGGCTTGGCCCTTCGTGCCGGGCGTTCCATCCACCCCGCGACCCCCGCGGCCACCCCGCGACTCGACGATCAGCCAATCGGACGGCGGGATGAGATCCGCATCCTGGAGGACGTAGAACGGTGGAGCGTTCCCGACCTCGATGCTCGCCACCAGCAGACGCTCATAGAACGGGGACCGCAGCACATCGAGGCGCACCACGACGTCCGGCCCGGGGAACCCCGGTTGCGCCCGTGCCCCTCGCCGACCGTCGAAGCGGAAGGCGTGGGGCACGCACGAGTACTCGGGCTCCACCGTGGCTGAAACTGTCAGCGACGGGCGCGCCTTGAGAGCGGCGTGCAGCCGGAACCCGTCCATGACGCTCGCCATCGGATCAGGCCACGTGTCCCAGTCACCGTCCTCTCGCGGGTCGGCCTCGGTACTGGTGCGACGCAGGAAAATGACGTGCAACGGGGGTGGATGATCCTTGTCATACCTGCTGGCGAACGGAATCACTCGCCCGTCGCCCAGCAGGGCTTCGTATTCCGCCTCAATCGTCGCACCGGGACATACCCGCGCCGGGGTGGGGTACAAGCGCAACTCACTGATTTGGGCGACGAGCCCGGGGTCCGGTGCATAGTCGGGCGGCGGTTTGGAGGAGCAGGCGGCGAGCAAGACCAAGGGCAGCGCCGCCGTGCTCCGCCACCGGGGCGGGACGCGCAAGCCAACGGTGCGGGCCGCGGGCCACCCCGGCTGAACGGGAACTCGCCTGCATCGTGTGAGACCTGGCCGCATCATCTCACCCTCCACGCGTGTGCATTTCCCGATGTGGATCCTGTCGAAGGCTCTCCACGTGGAAGAGCGGCCCCCGGGCACGGGCAGCCAGACGCTGTTCGGCACCCCGGTCCGTCCGCCCGCGCCACGCCTCGGCGATGATCGCCGCGAGCGCTTCATCCGAGGCGCCAGCGCGCAACTGGTCCCGCAGCTGGATGCCGTGATCGGCGTACAGGGACAGTAGCCAGTCGCCATCTGCTGTGAGTCTGCTGCGACCACAGGAGCGGCAGAATGGCGCCGTGGTGGACGCAATCACCCCGAAGCGCGTGCCGTCCGGGAGGCGGAAGCGCTCGGCAGGTGCGCCGCAATCCCGAGGATGGTCGAGCGGGTCCACCTCCCCGTAGTGTCTCTCGATCCTCCCGAGCAGCTCCGTGCGGCTCACCACGCTCTCCCAGGACCACCGGGTGGCCCCCCCCACGTCCATGTATTCGATGAAGCGGACTTCCACGCCCGCCTGGCGACTGTATTCCAGGAGGTCGATCACCTCGTCATCGTTGAACCCCCGGACGACCACGGTATTGACCTTGGTGGACCGGAACCCTGCGGCCCGCGTCGCCTCGATGCCCCCCAGGACCTGGTCCAGCCGCGCCCGCCGCGTGAACGCCCGGAATCGATCCGCCCTGAGCGTATCCAGACTCACGGTCACGCGGTCCAGGCCCGCTGCCCGAAGGCTCACGGCGTGCGCTGCGAGCAGCAGCCCATTCGTGGTCATCGCGATGTCGTCGAGTGGCCGATGCGCCCGAAGCTGAGCGACGAGGTCAGCGAGGTCACGCCGCAGGAGAGGCTCGCCGCCGGTGAGGCGAATCCGGTGCACGCCGAGCGTCGCGAACACGCCGACCAGTCGACTGATTTCCTCGAAGCGCAGGATCGAGTCACGGGGAAGCCAGACGTACTGGTCTTCCGGCATGCAGTACCGGCAGCGCAGGTTGCAGCGGTCCGTCACGGAGACGCGCAGACTCTCAAGTCGCCGCCCGAGACGGTCGCGCAGGACCTCGCCGTGCTCCGCTGGGTCCGACATGGTGTCGTGCATTGTAAGGGGCCGGGGTCGGCAGGGCCAGGGTTTCCCTCGCTTGCCCATTGCGGCCGACCCCCACACCTTGGCCCACACGTGCGGGTGATGGTTGGCAGCACAGCCGACGCGGAGGGATCGATGCCAGGGCCGGGACGCTTCACACGATGGGTCGCGGCATCCGTGAGCGTGATCGTCTCGACCACCTGTGCTGCCGGGCCGGACCTGAGTCGCGGCGTATCACAGCGCCTTGCCCAGCACCGCGCCAGCACCATTTCCGAGCTGCGCTACGACGTGAGGTTGAGCGTTCCGGCGTCCGTGGACGAGCGGGTGTCCGGATCCGTGACCCTGCAGTTCTCCCTGCGCCATGCTTCGCAGCCCGTAGTCCTCGATTTCACGGCGCCGGAGGGTAGCGTGCGAGGGGTCCGGGTCGGCGGAAGCCCGGTGGACGCCGTCGTGACCAACGGACACGTGGTGGTTCCCGTCGGCGTGCTCCAGCCGGGGCGCACCGTCGTGGAGCTTGACTTCCTTTCGGGCGACGGCGCGCTCAACCGCAATCCCGAGTTCCTCTACACCCTGTTCGTGCCAGACCGCGCCTCGACCGTCTTCCCGTGCTTCGATCAGCCGAACCTCAAGGCGACCTATCGGCTGTCACTCGAGATCCCCGACTCCTGGGAGGCCGTGTCCAATACGCGGGCGGTGTCGACCGCGGTCCACGGCGCCAGAAAGACGGTGGTGTTCAACCAGACAGCACCCCTCAGTAGCTACCTCTTCGCGTTCGCGGCGGGCCGGTTCACGATCGAGACCGCCGAGCGCGATGGACGGCTGATGCGCTTGCATCATCGCGAAACGGACAGCGCGAAGGTGGTCCGCAACCTCGAGGCGATCTTCGACCTTCACGCGGTCGCCCTGCGGTGGCTGGAACGCTACACGGGCATCCCCTACCCCTTTGCCAAGTTCGACTTCGTCGCCGTGCCCTCGTTCCAGTACGGCGGCATGGAACATCCGGGCGCCATTCTGTACCGCGCCTCGAGCCTGTTCCTCGACCAAGCGGCCACGCAGAACCAGAGGTTGGGTCGCGCGAGTCTCATCGCCCATGAGACCGCGCATATGTGGTTCGGCGACCTAGTCACCATGACCTGGTTCACTGACGTCTGGATGAAGGAGGTGTTCGCGAACTTCCTCGCGGCCAAGATCGTCAATCCGTCGTTTCCCGAGGTCAATCACGACCTCCGGTTCTTCCTCGCGCACCACCCCAGCGCCTACCGCGTCGACCGGACCGAGGGCGCGAACCCCATCCGCCAACCCCTCGACAACCTGAACGAGGCCGGCACGCTCTATGGTGCCATCATCTACCAGAAGGCACCGATCGTCATGCGACACTTGGAGCAGTTGCTGGGAGAGCGGCCCCTGCGCGAGGGACTCCGCGAGTACCTGCTCAGCGCGCAGTACGGGAACGCCGGTTGGCCGGACCTCATAGCGATCCTCGACCGGCGCGCGCCAGACGGCCGCATCGAATCTGTTGTTGACGGTCATTCTGGCCACATTGGCCTTTGTATTCGCCCTGTTCCTCGTTCCCGCGATCGGCACGGTCGGGGCGCTCACGTTGACACAATCCGATCCGTTCGGTCGCGGACTGGTCTGGCCTCAGCAACTCCACGTGCTCCTCGGCTACGACGACACCACTCGCGTGTTCCCCGCCAGCCTGCGCGAAGCCGAGGGCGCCGTGACCGGTGCCAGCGGCCTTTTGTTGCCAAGCTTCATCCTCGCCGGATCCGATGGCCTGGCCTACGGGCGATTCGTGCTGGACAGCACGAGTCGCGAGGTGTTGCTCGAGCGCATTCCCCAACTGGACGATGCCCTCGTACGGAGCGTGGCGTGGATGGCGCTCTGGGAAGCCATGTTAGTCGGCGAGGTCGATCCGCCGCGCTTGGTCGCGCTCGCCCAGCGGGCGCTGCCGCTGGAGGCCGATGAGCAGAACATCCAATACATCCTGGGCTTCCTCCGCTCGGCGTACTGGCGCTTCCTCGCCGAGGCCACGCGCCGGGCGCTGGCCCCCGACTTGGAGACGCTGCTCTGGGAGGGGATTCGGGCGGCACGAGACACCAGCCGAAAAGCCGCGTTGTTCGATACCTACATCGCCGTGGCATTGTCGCCCGACGCCGTCGCGCGCTTGGAACGGCTGTGGAGCGGCACGGACTCGGTCCCAGGGCTGCCGCTGGCCGAACGACACTACACCCGCCTGGCAGAGGCGCTCGCGCTCCGGGGCGCGCCCCGGGCTGCCGAGGTCCTCGCGGCACAACTGGAGCGTATCGAGAATCCGGACCGCCGAGCCCGGTTCGCTTTCGTGATGCCCGCGCTCTCGAGCGACCCCACCGTCCGCGACTCGGCGTTCCTGAGCTTTCGTGAGGCAGCGAACCGCACCCACGAGCCGTGGGTGCTGAGCGCGGTGTCGGCGCTGCACCACCCCCTTCGCGCCGACTCGGCCGTGAAGTACATCCTGCCCAGCTTGGAGTTGCTGGAGGAGATCCAGCGCACCGGAGACATCTTCTTCCCGCTCCGGTGGCTCGATGCCACGCTTGGGGGCCACAACACGCCGGCCGCCGCCGAGGCGGTCATCGCGTTCCTGAACGGACGTCCGAACTACCCGACGCGGCTCACCGGCAAGGTGCTGCAGGCGGCCGATCACCTGTTGCGCGCCGCCGAGATCGTGCACGGCTGGGACGGGGCCGGGGCGGCAAGTCGCCTTGGGCGAGACGTGGTGCGGCGTTGATCATGGCCGATGGTACCGTGGCAGGTACAGTGAACACACGCGAGGTGTGATGCCACTCACCTTTGCATATATTGCTTTACGCACTCCTGTTCGCAGTCGGTGACAACGCTGCGGACACTTGCACGGGGCCGCACGGGTCGGGGTTGGCGGTGCCAGCGCCGAACCCTAGGCACTGCAACCAGTTGCCAATCGTGAACGCGCGCAACGGAACGTTGGCACGGTTCTCGCGGTTGAGTATGGTGGGAAGGGGAGTGTGGGTGCGAAGGAGGATCTGAACCTGCTTCGGTGCCGAAGCACCGCCTGGAGTGACGATGAACGGGTGCATTGAGAGCGGCCCTGCATTGCTCTACCAGCAGCTCGACGAGACGGTTGGGTCTCTCGTGCCGGCGGTGGAATCGCTCCTGCGCCAAATCGCTCGGCATGGGACCGTTTCGTCCGAGTCTGACGATGCGGGCCACCGATTCGCAGTCCCCGTCCGCTTCCCGGACGGCATCGGCCGCGGGTACGCGGTTGCCAAGCTGTTCCGATATCGCGACACCGTGCGGGTGGATGTGGAACTCGCGCACAATCGGGTGATCGCGCGGCCTGACGGCACACCCTCGGACCGCCGTTGCTACCTGAACGACTTCATCGCGTCGGTCTCACTCGCGGCGGGCACGGAGCGGCTCCCGGAGGATTTCGAGAGGTCCGTGGCCCGCGGGATCGAGGAGGCTCGAGAGGGCGTGCAGCGCTACAATCGCTCCATGCACGCTCCCTGGGGGCAGATCAGCGTCGTGGCGGTGGAGCACTAGGCGCGCGCCACGCCGAGGCTGGAGCGGGTGAGGGCCGTGGCCCTCACCCGCTTTCGCATGGGGGGCGGCTGCCCGCCAGGGGCTACGGGAGCTCCACCGACACGCTGGCCCACGAGCCCTGGGCCACCAGGGTGTAGCGGGCGTCTCCCACATGCACCACGTGCCCCTCCCCTCGACGCTCGACTACGGAGAACGGAAACCGCGCCCAGCTCAGGAACTTTCGCACTTCCGGCCCGCGTGTGGCGACCGCGGCCAGCGGCTCCGCGGGGTGGCGGGGGTACGCCTCGGGCTGGAACTCCAGGCTGCCCGGGCCCAGCCAACGCAGTCGCGCGAAGTGGTAGCGCTCGCCGTCGTCGACCACCACCCGTCGCCGCAACGGATTGACGGGACGCGGCGCGACCATGAGGCGCCCCGGGATGAGACCCCGGGCCGTGGCCTCCCGGACCACGAGTCGCCGGGCCAGCACGTTGGACGCCGCCATCGCGCCCACGTAGACCACGAGTGCCGCCAGGGCTGCGGTGGCCATGGCGGGCCTCCGTCGCCGCCTTGCCAGGTACACTCCCGAGGCCAGCACGGCCCATGCCCACGGGTCCACGATGAACAGGCTGTCGCCGTAGAACCACCGGTCGCTGAACGGCATCAGCAGCCGAATGCCATACGTGTTCAGCAGATCGAGCATCGGATGCGTGGCCACGCCGACCGTGGCGAGCACGAGGATCTGCCGCCCGATGACCGGCTTCGCCGCCCTTCGGCCCCCCCACCTCCGCACCCACCGATCCCACAGCATCACCGCCCCAGTGAGCAGAAGCGGCAACACGATCCATGCCAGCACCCCGTGGGTGATACCTCGGCGGAACCACAGTGCGGTCATCGGCCCGTCGAGGTATGCCGCGACATCGATGTCCGGCAGATTCGCCGCCAGGAGCAGCGTCGCTGTCCCCAGGGCGGTCCGCTGCTTGAGGCCGGTCTCGGCGAGCGCCGCGCCGGCGAGGGTGTGGGTGACGGGATCCAACCTACTCAGCCCCCATCGGCATGGCTCGCCCCGCGACACTGGTCGCAGGGGCACATCGCCTTCAGGGCATCATACGCATAGATCCCCGTGTGGTGCCCGTCGCTCCAGGAGATCTGGATCGCGTAGCTTCCCACCAACGTGATCGAGCGCGGGGCCACCTCTTCCGGTACCGATGCCGGGTCGAGTAGCGGTCGGCCGGTCATCTCCTCGATGCAGGCGGCGCACCGACATGCCAGGCGAAGGTCTCGCGCCGGGTAGTGACCCACGTGGTGGTCATCCCACCAAATCGTGACCTCACGCTCACCACGATGAATGCGTTTGGGGATGGGAAGCGCGCTCATGTGCCGGTCGTGAAACCCTCAGCGCTCCGTGCCCACCGCCTCGACCGCCGGCACCCCGGCATCCAGCGCCGCATAATCCAGCTCGCTCCCGCGCAGGCTGTGCGGGATCAGGTAGACCGCGACCATGATG
>CAYGCN010000132.1:0-8752 GCA_964348385.1 uncultured Gemmatimonadaceae bacterium | reverse complement strand
CATGTCCCCCATCCCGGCCAACCAGCCGCTCAGGTCGATCGCCAATGCCACCACAGTGACCGGGTTCTGCTCGGCCGTGAACTCCCTCGGCATGTCGAAGAGCAGCTCGAGATCGACATCGAGCGGCGCGGTGAAGGTGAACGGCTCCGGCGAGCCTCCGTCTCGCGTGACGGTGCCCTGCACCAGCACGCTCGCGTCCGCGAGCATCGGCCACATGTCAATCAGCGGTTGCTCGGCCGGATTCCCGATCTCCAGCTTGTCGATCGACACTTCGAGCTCCTTGTAGATCCCGGGAGGCACATCGGTGTCGAAGGCGAGCGTGGGAGTCCCCGTCAGGTCCAGCGGGATCACGACCGACTGCTCGAACACCCAGTCGATCGTGTTGTCCAGCCCGGCGGTCTCGAGCTTGAGTCCGCCAAGCACGAACGTGGCGCTCTCGACGACGACGCTCGTGGCCGCGATCCCCGGTGCCGCGGAGGAGACTGAAGCCGTCATCGCACCACCGTTGACCACCCGCACGCTCACCTGAAGCTGATGATTGCCGAGTGGGCCGGTAGAGTCAGCGCACGAGGCGGCGACGACGACCGCGGTCCCAAGCGCTGTGACTTTCCAACGTAGTGCCCGTTTCACGTGTTCATCCCTCATTCAAGGTCCAAATCGAACGGTCCCGCCCCGTATCGAGCAAGGACCGTTCCTGTCGCGGCTCGAATTGTAACACCTTGAGGCTCAGCGGGATACCGTGGGCGAGCACCAGTGCCCCACCGCCTCGATTTGACACACCCCGCACCAAAACGAGGCGATCGACCTTGTCGCTACTGCCGCACCATCCGGATCATCAACGTTGCCGGATCGTCGCTCCCGTTGCTGTCGAAATCGTACGCGCTGCTGGTGTCGGTCAGGGTGAGGACATCGCCCGACCGCTGGGCTTCATAGGCGATTCCCGCGATAGTCAGGACTGTCCCCGCAGGGTTGAGCGTTCCAGAGTCCGAACTCGTGCCCCCCTGTCCGTCGTCGAACACCGTGCTGACCGTGCCATCCGCGGTGACCGTCATGTCGAAGCTGGCACCCTGCGTAATCAGGTCGACCTGCTGCGCCGGGTTGGCGTCGTCGGTGTACCGGTACAGGTTGGCGTTCCAGCTGCCTACCAGGTCCTGCACTTCCACACCGGTGGAGTCACCACAGGCCATGCCCACGAGGGCGAGGGCACCAATCGCAACCAAAGCTCTCACGCGCATTGTCATCTCCGTACCTTTCGAGTGGCAAGGACGTTCTTGCGGCCCAAGGTACGGCGCGGGGGGAGATGGAACCGTGATTGCGCTCACGAGGGGGTGAAACTGGCTGAACTCAGCGGCACTAACGTGATCCCGGACGGGCGCTACCTCGGTCCAAGTACAGGCAAGCGCTGGAGCGCTGAGCTCTGTGCAGTGGGGCCGCCGGTGTCAGTGTTTGGCACCAACCGTATCGCTAGATCACGCCCGGCCCGCCCGGCCCCCGCATCTGCCCGCCGCGCACGCGCTCGATCTGTAGCTGAAGCCGGCGCCACGCGAGGGTGAGCTGCGCGCGCTGCACGGGGGTCAGGAACGTCGCGAACTCGCGCTGTTCGGTCCGCGCCCGCTCCAAACGCTCGGCTTCGAGGGCGAGCAGTCCATCGATCAACCTGGTCACGCTGTCGGCGTTTGCGGCCACACCAGGACGCATCTGCCCCTCCAGCGCGAACCACAATGCGCGCTCCCGACGGGCCAACTCGGCGCGAGCCTCGAACGACTGACGTGTCAGCGCTTGCAACCGGTCGTACTGCTCGTCGGTGAGCCCCGACTGCGTGCGGTAGTTGGTCATGAACCGCTCGACGATCTGCTGTTGCAGCATCTGCCGGCGGACCTGGGGGTTCTGGCCCATGAGCGGTGTCGCCGACACCGCGAGGACGACGGCCAACGTGATCGCTCTGCGCATCATCCCTCCATGCTTTGCAGCAGCTGAGTGAGCTCGCTCTCGTCCAGATCGTAGAGCCCAACCGGGACCAATTCGGCCACCGGCGCGTCCACGTGGAGGGAATCCAACACCTCGCCCAATTCAGCCACGGCGAGTTCGTGGAGCTCCACGGGAACGGCGGCGGCCTGGCCGTCCGTCTGCGACCGGCTGAGCTCCCGAAGGCCGAGGCCGACGGCGAGGACCGCCGCGGCTGCCGCCGCAAGCGGGATCAGCCTGGCCGGCCGCCACCACGGACGGGCCTCGGGACGGGCCCTGAGCCGAGCCATGACCCCTGCAGCGACCCTGGGTGGGTCGACCCGTCGCTCCGCCTCGGCTCCCAACTGCCGGGCGAGCTCCGTCAGCTCTCGCTCGTCCGTCATCGTTCCCTCCCGCTCATGCCAATGCGGCCTTGAGCCGCTTGACCGCGTGATGATAGTGCACGCGCGCCGCCCCCTCCGAGGTCCCCAACGCCGCGGCGATGTCCGCGTAGTCGGCACCCTGCTGTGCCCGCATCAAGAACACGTTCCGCTGCATCCGTGGCAGCCTCGTCACTGCCTGCTGCAGCCGATCCAACATCTCCTGTCCTTCGGCCTGCTCCTCAGGGCCTCCGCGCGCGTCCGGCACATCCCGGTCTTCGATCGCCAACACCTTCGCTCGGCGGCGACGGCGTCCCAGGTCCCGCAGCACATTCGATCCGATCGCGAACAGCCAGGTCCTGAAGCTCGATTTCCCGCGAAAGCTCTCGATCCGGTCAAACGCGCGGAAGAACGTCTCCTGTACGATGTCCTCCACGTCCTCGCGCGCACCCGCCGCCGCGAGGAATCGGGCCAAGGGCCGCGTATGACGCTCGACCAGCGCCGTCGCCGCTCCCTCGTCTCCCCGCCGCCACGCCGCAACCAGATCGGCGTCGGAATCGCCTCGAGCTTCCACGGCCGCCGTCACACCTCGTTGGACGAATGAGTGGCATGGAAGTTAATACGACGCGGTGGCCCCTCGACCCCGCCCTGCCGGCAGATTATGCGCGATCCGCGCACCGGCCGGACTAGTTCTCGAGAGGAAACGGCATCGAACGTTGACACGGCGGGTCCCTGGTGTAGGTTCCATCTCGAACGAACGTTCGAAAAGCAATGACCTACGACGACCGTCTGGAACACCTCCTGGCAACCGCCGCCGATATCTTCGCTGCCAACGGTTTCCATTCGACGACCATGCGAGATCTCTCGCGGGCCACCGAAATGAGCCTGGCCGGCATGTATTACTACGTGGAAGGTAAGGACGAGCTGCTCTACCTGATCCAGGAGCGGTGCTTCACGGAGGTCGTGACCGGAGCCCGGGCGGCGATCGCCGCAGAGACCGATCCGCGCGAGCGTCTGCGCCGGTTCATTCGGCATCACGTCGGCTTCTTCACGGCGCATATGGCGGAAATGAAGGTCCTGTCGCACGAGGCCGAGAGCCTCAGTGGCGCCCGCTGGGAGACGATCAACCGGCTGAAGCGCAGCTACGTGGATTTGCTGCTGTCCCTGCTCGACGCCGCCCGTCCGGAGGGCACCTCGTCCATCGACCGCCGGGTGGCCGCCTTCGCCCTGTTCGGGATGATGAACTGGATCTACACGTGGTACGACCCCGAGGGGAGCGTCGCACCGGACCGCCTCGCCGACCAGATGGCCGAATTGTTCCTGCACGGGATCGTGCCGGCGACGGTGCCGGTCACGTCCCAGTAGGATGCGGATGATCGCACCGACCGGAAGGAGTGCAACGTGACGCCCAGGCCGCGCGATCCCGCCGAGCAGGCGCTCATCGACCGCATCAACGATGGCTTCATGCTCGAGTCCGAAGCCGACATGACGCCCGGGTACAAGAAGGCGCTCCTCACGCAGCTGACCGTGCAAGGGGATACCGAGCTGATGAGTGCGCCGGCCTACTACTTGGCGGCCCGGGATGCGCCGACCATCAACAGCCGTATTGCGGTGACGGCCATCGTGCACGACGAGCTGGGGCATGCAAACATCGCCTACCGGATCATGGAAGACCTGGGCGCCGATAAGCATGCCCTCGTGTACGGCCGGCAGCCCCACGAGTTCAAGCACCCGTACGGGTTCGACCAGCCGCTCGAGAACTGGGCGGAAATGGTTGTGGCCAACGGGTTCTTCGACCGCGCAGGCATCACACTCCTCTCGGACGTGCACCAGAACACGAGCTACGGTCCACTGAAGCGCGCCCTCGTCAAGGTCGATCGCGAGGAGGTGCTGCACCTGCGGCACGGCGAGTCCTGGATGAAGCGGCTGGCGAAGGCCGGCGGGGAGGCTCGGGACGCCCTCCAGCGCGCCGTCGACTGGATGTTCCCCATGACCCTCGAATGGTTCGGCCTGCCGGACGATTTGAAGCGGCACAGCGGCCAGCTGGCGTATCGCCTCAAGGGGCTGACCAATGACGAGCTGCGCCAGACCTGGATGGCGGCGACCGTGCCGTTGTGCGAGGGCATCGGCATCGAGGTCCCGGCGCATTTCGACGACGAACGCAATTCGTACATCATCGACTTCCCCTTTCCGTGTCAGTACGACGCCGACGCGAAGCGGTGGCTGTTCGACGAGCCGCTCACCTGGGACCAGGTGTTCGACCGGTGGAAGGCGCGCGGTCCGATGAACGAGCGTTACGTGGAGATGATCCAGGGCACGTTCGGGAGCGTCGTTGCCAACTGAGCGACAGGTCTGGCACGCGCTCGGCGACGTGACGGATCCCGAGTTCCCGCTGAGCATCGTCGATCTCGGCATGGTCTACCGCGTGAAGATCACCTCCGACCACGTCCTCGTGACCATGACGTTCACCTCGATCGGGTGCCCCGCCATCGATATGCTCGTGGCCGATGTCCGAGAGGCGGTCGGAGCGCTTCCGGGCGTGGCAACCGTCGACGTGGAGATCGTTTGGGATCCCCCATGGACGCGAGACCGGATCACCGACCGCGGGCGGCGAGTGCTGGCCATCTACGGAGTCGTCGGATGAGCGGAGCGAGCGGATGAGTGACGCCAGCGTCTACGAGGTCTTTGCCCGCAAGAGCCACGACGAGGAGCTGAAACACGTCGGGAGTGTCAATGCCACCGACGACGAGCTGGCCAAGGCGTACGCGTGGACGTTGTACGACGAGGAGCGCTGGATCGAGATGTGTGTCGTGCCCCGCAGCGCCATTGTGCCGATCACGAACGACGGCCCGCTCCCGGTGTGGGGCAACTAGTGAGTGTCACGACGACCGTCTTCGAATCCACCCAGGGGATGAACGAGTCGTGCGCCTGGGGCCTGCGCGACATCCTGCTGGCATGCGCGGACACCAAGCTGCTACTGGGCTACCACTACGGCGAGTGGACGTTCGGGACGCCGGAGCTGGAAGCGGCCGTGGCGAGCTGCTCGCTGGCACAGGGAGAGCTTGGCCACGTTCGGCTCCTGCACGCCGTCCTGAACAGGCATTTCGATGACGACCCCGATGCCCTGGTGGACGCGCGGGCCGCACACGAGTTTGCGAATGTCGGGTATCTCGATCGACCGGTGGCGGACTGGGCGGGGTTCGTGGCGATGAACTACGTGGTCGATCTCGGGGTCACGCGGGTGCTGCATGCCATGCGCGGGTCGACGTTCAAGCCGATTCACATGAGCGTCGACAAGATGCTCGACGAGGAGCGCTATCATCTGCACCATGGCCGCGGCTGGTTCCGCACGCTGGCCACGCTCGGTGGAGAGACGAAGGCCGCCCTGGAGCGGGAGACGGAGGCGGCCCTGCAGTCGATTGCCGGGTGGCTCGGACCGGCCGACGACCCGGGCGACCGCGCGCTCGTGGCGGCGGGGGTGAAACGCGCCGACAACCGTACCCTGTTTCACTCGCTGTGTCAGGACGTCGAGACCTTCGCGACCTCGGTGGGCGCTCGAGTGAGGATACCCGCCGCGGCCGACTTCGCCGGCTGGACCCCAACCAACCGACGCCCTGGCGGAGGCGGTCCCGACGAAGAGATTCTGTTCCATCTCCGTGGCACCAAGAACGAGATCTTCAAGCTGAATTGATGCCTGCGCCCGTCGTGCCCTGCCCGTTCTGTGGATCCGCCGAGACCGAGAAACGATCCGACTTCGGCACCGCCCTCATGGTGCGACTCCACTACTGCCGGGTCTGCCATTCCCATTTCGAAGCCATCAAGTGGGGAGACCGGGCGGCGAAGCTCGACCTGCCACCGTTCCTCGAAGAGCGATAGCGGCGTCGGCCGAGCCGACGTCAACATCAGCCACTGCACCGCCACACCTATCCCGTACGGAGGACCGACACCGATGACCGACTGGGCAGCACCGACCGACAAGACACTCGTGGAGTATCGGGTGGAGGACGGAATAGCCGTCCTGACCCTCAACGACCCCCCGGCGAATACCTACACCTACAACATGATGCAGCAGCTGGATCGGGCCATCCTCACCGCGCGCATGGACAACGACGTGCACGTGATCGTGCTCCGCGGCAAAGGCGAGAAGTTCTTCTCGGCCGGCGCCAACATCCAGATGCTGAACGAGGTCACGCCGCGATTCAAGTACTTCTTCTGCCTCCATGCCAACGAGACGCTCAACCGCCTGGAGCACACGCCGAAGCTGGTGATCGGGGCGCTCAACGGGCACACGGTGGGCGGCGGTCTCGAGATCGCCCTCGCCTGTGACCTCCGCGTCGCCGCCAAGGATGCCGGCAAGATCGGGCTGCCAGAGGTGAACCTGGGTGTGCTGCCCGGAACCGGCGGCACCCAGCGCCTCTCCCGCATCCTCGGCAAATCGCAGTCGATCGAGATGATGGCGACCGGCACGCTGTTCTCGTTCGAGGAGGCCAAGTCGCTGGGACTGGTGAACCAGATCCTTCCCAAGGCGACGTTCTGGGATGAGGTCATGACGTACGCGCGGCAGTTCGTGCCGCCCACCAAGGCCGCCCAGGCCGTCGGCGGCATCAAGCGCGCCGTCTGCTCCGGATGCGAGGTGCCGTTCGAAAGCGGCCTCGCCATCGAGCGCGAGCTGCAGCAGCAGCTGTTCCAGAGTCAGGACGCCAAGGAGGGGCTGGCGGCGTACGTCGAGAAGCGGACCCCGAGCTTCACGGGCGCGTAGGTGCAGACGCGTTTGTTCATCGGGAACGAGTGGCGGGAGGCCACGTCGGGAACCACGCTCGGCGTAGTCAATCCGGCCACCGAGGAGATCATCGCGACGGTCCACGCTGCCGGGGAGGCGGACGTCGATGCCGCCGTCGCGGCGGCGCGCTCGTGCTTCGAGTCGGACGCCTGGCGGGGGCTCTCGGGCCGCAAGCGCGGCGCCCTGCTCCACCGCGCGGCACAATTGCTCCATGAGCGCCGCGACGAGCTGGCCGAGATGGAGACCCGACAGAACGGAAAGCCGCTGTTCGAGTCGAAGATCGACGTGGCATCCACGGTGGAGACGCTGACGTACTACGCCGGCTGGGCCGACAAGCTGGCGGGCGACGTCCTGCCCGTGGACGGCAACGATTTCGTCTTCACCCAACGCGAGCCCATCGGGGTCGTCGGTGCGATCGTCCCGTGGAACTTCCCGCTCAATCTGGCGAGTTGGAAGGTGGCGCCGGCGCTCGCCGTGGGTTGTACGGTGGTGCTGAAACCCGCGCCGGAGACCCCGCTCACGGCATTGGCCCTAGCCGAGGTGATGCTCGAGGCCGGATTCCCGCCCGGGGCGATCAACGTGATCCCCGGTGACGGGCCCACGACCGGCGCGGCGCTGGTGCGCCACCCCGATGTCGACAAGATCGCGTTCACGGGCTCGACCGCCGTGGGCCGGCAGATCATGCGGGAGGCCGCGGGTACGCTCAAGCGGGTCACGCTGGAGCTCGGTGGCAAGAGTCCCAACATCGTGTTTGCGGATGCAGACCTGAAAGCCGCCGTGCGTGGCGCGCAGACCGGCATCTTCTACGGAAAGGGCGAGGTGTGCGCTGCTGGCTCCCGCCTCCTGGTCGAGCGTTCGGTGCACGACCGGGTGGTGGAGGAGTTGGCGTCCCGCGCAGCGAAGCTCCGACCAGGCGATCCGTTCGACCAAGGCACCCGCATCGGCGCCCTGGCTTCGAGGCGCCAGTTCGACAAGGTCATGTCCTACGTCGAGGCGGGAAAGCGCGAGGCGAAGCTCGTGGCCGGTGGCACGGCCGCCAAGGTGAACGGCAAGGGGTACTTCGTCGAGGCCACGGTGTTCGACGATGCCCTGCCCGGCATGAAGATCGTGGACGAAGAGATCTTCGGTCCCGTGCTCGCCGTGCTGACCTTCGACGACGTGGACGAGGCGGTGCACCTCGCCAATCGCACGATCTATGGACTGGCGGCCGGCGTGTGGACCAAGGATATCCGGAAGGCGTTCACTGTCGCTCGGGCGGTACGGGCCGGTACCGTGTGGGTCAACAGCTACAACCTCTACGACTCCGCCGCGCCATTCGGTGGGTTCAAGAGCAGCGGCTTCGGCCGCGACCTGGGCCGCGAGGCGTTGGACGGCTACACAGACGTCAAGACGGTGTGGGTCGGCCTCCGGTGACCGGCCGGTCGACCCACGCCGGCGAGCTCGAGAACGTCCTCGTCGAGGTGACGGACGGCGTCGGCACCATCACGCTCAACCGGCCGGACAAGCTCAACGCGTTCGCAGGACGGATGCGCGACGACGTCTTGGTGGCGGTGGAGCGGTTGGCCGGTGATCCGGCGGTGCGCGTCCTGGTGATCACCGGCGCCGGACGCGCATTCTGCGCCGGAGCCGACATCGGCTCCATGCGCGA
>CAYGCN010000131.1:0-8811 GCA_964348385.1 uncultured Gemmatimonadaceae bacterium | reverse complement strand
GCGGTCATCGCTGCGGAACAGGATCTGGGCAGCGTAGTAGAGGCGGGTGTGGGAATGCGGGCTGATCAGGAGCGCGGAGTCCCAGTTCCAGCGGAGCGGCGGTCCCTCCCGCGCCTCCTGGGGCCGGATGTCGATTTGTTCGCCCGTCCGTCGGTCGAAGCGCACCAACCCGCCGTACTGCCATTGAGAGTAAACGATGTTCTCGTCCTCCGGATCCACAGCCGGGTCGAACCCGTCCCCGCCGACCGTAATGAACCAGTCGCTGTTCCGAATGCCGTGGACGTTGTTGGTCCTCGACGGCCCGCCCTGCGTGTTGTTGTCCTGCGTGCCGCCGTACACGTTGTAGAACGGCGAGGCGTTGTCCACGGCGACCTTGTAGAACTGCGTCAGCGGCAAGTTGGGGAAGAACCGGTAGTTCTGGCCGCGGTCGAATGTCTCGTACAACCCCCCGTCCGAGCCGATGATGAGGTGGTCCGGGTCGTCGGGGTCGATGTACAGAGCGTGGTTGTCGACGTGCTTCCACTGCTCGCCCAGCCGCTCGAACGTCTTGCCACCGTCCTCGGACACCATCATGTACGTGTCCAACGAGTAGATCCGATCGAACTTGTGCGGGTCGGTGTAGATCTCCTGGTAGTATTGCGGACTGCCGCTCACGTAGCCGCTCTGTCGCCTCCACTGCTCACCGCCGTTCTCGGATCGGAAGAAGCCCCCGGCATCGCCCGCGGCCTCGACGATAGCGTAGACCACATCCGGGTTCTGACTCGAGATGGCGAGGCCGATGCGACCCTTGTCACCGCCCGGCAGCCCCCGATTGATCTTCTTCCAGGTCTCCCCGGCGTCGGTAGACTTGTACACCCCCGATCCCGGCCCGCCGTTGATGAGGGTCCAAACGTGGCGGCGCCGTTGGTATGACGCCGCATAGAGAATGTCGGGGTTGGTGGGCAGTTGATAGCTGATCGGCATGGGTAATGACCATCTGCAGCACGCGCTGCCACGTCGCGCCGCCGTCGGTCGTCTTGTAGAGGCCGCGATCGCCCCCGGGGGCCCACAGCGGTCCCTGCGCGGCGACATACACGACGTTGGAGTTGCGGGGATCGATCAGGATGCGGGCAATGTGCTCGGAGGCCTTGAGCCCCACATTGGTGAAGTTGGCCCCGCCGTCCACGGACTTGTAGACACCATCACCGTATCCCACGCTGCGTTGGCTGTTGTTCTCACCGGTCCCCACCCACACGGTCAAATGATCGTTGGGATCGATGGCAACCGTTCCGATGGAATACGATCCGTGTTTGTCGAAGATCGGTTCCCAGGTGACTCCGGCGTTCGTCGTCTTCCAGACCCCGCCCGATGCGACGGCCAGGTACCAGGTGCTCCGCGTCACGGGATCGACCGCGATCTCGACGATCCGGCCGGACATGAGCGCGGGACCGATGTTCCGTAGCTTCAGGCCCGAGACGAGCCCGGAGTTCAGCTCGGGAGGCTTGTCCTCTTCCGCTTCCTGGGCGACGGTGGAGTTCGGGAGCATCAATGCCAGAACGAGTGCCGACACCAGGACACGCGGTGTGATCATCTTCCCCTCCCCCAAATGAAATGCTGCGTTGCGTTGCACGATGGGGGGAAGCTACGTCGGTGTCCGGGGGGACGGAACAGCGTGCCGGGCGGGTGAGGACCTCAGAGACCGAAGGCCACGCCGACCGTGGCGACCGTCGCCCGACTGTCTGCGAACTGTCCCTGATAGGGAGGCCCGGTGACGATTCCCACCTCGATTCGAGCCGAGGGTCGCGCCGTGGCGTGAGTGAGCCACACACCGAGCCGTGCGTCGAGTCGAGGGCGCCAATCCGCATGTTGATCCAGTTCGACGTCGGCCGCCAAGAAGATCCTGAGTGGGTCGCTGGAGGGATCCTCGAGCTCCACACCGGCCCGAACGGCGGTCCGGCGGTGTTCCGGTGGGTCTACGCGGAACGACCAGCGACCACCGGCGTAGAGCCCGAGCGACGGTACGGCGCGCCAATAGCCGAGGAGCTCGACTGCATCCCGCGAGTAGGGAACCCGGTCGACGCCGAAGCGCTGCATGTACTCGTCACCGAGATGCGCGCTGGTGTGGTAGTACCGTGCTCGTAGCCAGTGGTGGCCCCGTCGGTAGATCACCGGCAGCGCGAAGACCCAGTCGCTGGAGATGAGGTCTCGATCCGGCGTCTGGAGATTGAACCTCGCCACTACGCCGGCCTCGGCACCAAGGACCAGCAGGCCGCGATCCGCGTCGCCGTACAGTCGGACGACCGGCACCGAGGCACCAATCGCCGTCTCGCCTTCCACTACCTTCCCGAACTGCGTGGGGCTCCGGAACGGAAGGACGAGCCGGGCGGCGAGGGTCGGCTCCAGCGGTCCCGCTCGAGTCCGTGGGAGCGACGCTCCATTCGGGAAGATCCGCCCCTCGTGCTGCGCCATACCGGTGGCCGGCAGGGCGATCGTCATGAGGGTCACCGCGACCGGCAACCACCACGCGCCGGGTGATCGCACCGCTTTGGCGGGTGAGGCCTGAACCCTATCGGCTGCGTCTCCGCTCATCCCAGATCTCACGGCTCAGATCCATCCTCCCAATCGAATGCCGCCACCGCCGCACGGTCACGGCGCCGCAGCGCATCGGGAAGGACCCCGAGCGCCAACACGAGGTGACCGCCCGTCCAGATGGTCGCGCTCAGGACGTGAAAGAGGGCCACGGGCTTCACGGCCATTGCGTCAGCCCCCGGCGTAGAGGTCGATGATGCGGTCGAGGGCGCGCTGACAGACGCGACAGAATCGGGTCATATTGCGCGAGAACATGATGCAATCGATCTCGGGCCGGTACAGTCCACGCGGCTCATACGATGCGCCCTCGAACGCGCCGACCACGCCGCTGTAGGGCATCGACCCGAGCATCACGTGTTCGACCTCGCGCTGCTCTCGGAACAGGTCGTCGAATTTGGCCTCGGGCGCCCGGGTCTCGACCAGTCGGGCGCGACGAGCCTGGATGTCTCGAGCGTGCGTCTCGAACCGCGCCTTGTCCCACGGTGTCGGCAGGGGCGTTCCCGGCGCGACGAGATCCCGCCACTTGAGTCGGGCAGGGTCTCGCAGGGCCGTCACGTTGGGCTCCCAGGGCTCGACGAACTCGCCGCCGCCGGTCTCGTATGCCACGGGTGACGTGTAGTACTCGTCGCCGAGCCCCGCGAAGTGATGCCCGAACTCGTGCAGGAACAGGTAGTCGGCAAAGGCCGATCCGACGGCGGCGGTGGAGTGGAGGTTGTAGATTCCCCCGCCTCCGTACTGCTTCTCGTTGACCAGGATCACCACGAATTCATACGGCACCGCCGACAACACGTCACGCACGGTGCGGTTGTCCAGCGCGAGGGCATACCGCTCGCTGTCGAAGACGCCGTATTGGGTCGACAGAGGGTTGCGGCGGTACTTCCCGCCGTGCGGTCGAGACACTCCGCTCTCTGCCGTGGCGAAGTCGATCGCCCGAACATTGAACGCCGCTCGACGGCTCTTGAACGGCTCGTAGGCGAACAGCCGATCGACCAGGCGCCGGACGTCGTCGTGAAACGCGGGCAACTCGTCGGCGGTGTAGCCGTCGCCGAGAAGCACCAGATCGACCTTGTGCTGCGGGTCACCGCTCACGAAGACGTCCCATGGCGTGCCGATCGACGGAAGGTCGGCGGGGTTCACGCGTCTGGATGTCGGGTCGACCGCCAGGTCGGCGAACTCAACGAACTGGTTGTGATCGTCCCGCTTCTTGAGGACGATTCGTATCGGGGCCTTGGGCCAGGGAAACCGCAGCGACTCGTGGAAGGTACGCGCTGTCTCCTTGGCCTCGGCGGTCGTTTCCCATTCGCCGTAGATCGACGCGAAGCCCCGGGGATTAGAGGAGCGTCTCCGTCGCCGCATCGTGCACCTCGAACAGGTACTTTCCCAGATCAGTGCCGTCGATCAGCTTCGTGCGGCTCCCGGCCCACGGGCCGTCGGCGACGACCCTGTCGAGACTGATGATCTCCGCCGTCGCGTGCCCGGTGTGGAAGTAGTCGACGCGCATCGTCTTGGCGAGAAAGTACCGGTCGAAATCGAGGTTCGAGCCGGTCGCCATCGCTGCCGCCGCTCCCACCGCGGCGACCGCTGTGACGACCGCAGTCCGTGCCAGCGTCAGTCGCCTGTTCAATCGCTCCTCCTATGTACCGGGCGTCTGCGGCTTCGACGCGGAACGTCAAGCGTCCTCGCCGCATCCGCGTGACGGTGGGGAATCTAGCTTGGAAGAACGCCCGGTGAATGCGTCCGGTGCGCCTACTCGAACAGGTCGCTGAAGACCCGGTCCGCGGCCTCGGATGCGTTGAGGTTGGTCGTGTCGAGCAGCGCGTCGAATTCCGAGAGGCGCCGTTGGGACTCGTACAAGGATCGGAGTTGCGCGGAGGTAAAGGGTGGGCTGCGGCTCGCGTTCCGCTGCTCCACGGCGTCGCCCTCCCACGGCTCCCGTCGCCCGACAGTCACGATAGATCGCAGGTCGGCCACGTCGATGACTGCCGCGCGCGGCACCCGACGCGCCACGAGGTCGGCGACGGCCTCCGTTCCCGAACCGGGCGGCCCCGTGAGCACGATGACGTGTGTCATGCCGGTCCGCGCTCGAACGCGAGCACAGCGAAGGTGTCGTGTGTCCAGAGCACCTGTGAGACAGCGAGCCCGGTCTCGGCCGCCACCTGCACCATGCCGGCCACCGTGAGCGGGGTATCCACCGATGCCTCCTTCTGGAAGTTCACGGCGACGAGTTCCGGGTCGCAACCCGCTTCGACGGCGAACCGTCGTCGATACGCCACTGCCTCCGCCTGGGAGTTGGGGTCCGGGTGTCTGATCAGGTCGGCCCAGACGAACGCGCCATGCGGCTCGAGTGCCCGGACCATCGACCGCAGCACGCGGGTCTTGGCTGCCGGGTCGAGATTGTGGAGCACGAGGCTCGAGAAGAGCAGCGCGAATGGGCGCTCGAACTCGCAGGACGCGATGTCTCCCTCCACCACACACGCCCGGCGACCGAATCTAGCGAGTCGCGCCCGCGCGCGGCCGATCATCTCGGGCGAGGCATCGACGGCGGTGACGATCGCCCCGGCCAGTCGCTCCAGGATCTTCTCAGTGAGGGCTCCCGTCCCGCATCCGATGTCGAGCACGGTCTCCGGCTGTCGACGCACGACGTGGTCGATTGCCACGCCCGTCAGTTCGTCGTATTTCGGTACCAGCTGCCGGATCTTCTCTTCGTACCCGTCGCTCAGCGCTCGGTAGTAAGCGAAAGCGTCCGGCGTCATCGTCGCACTGCGGCCGACACGGCCGCACTCGGTGCCATTATGCGGTCGCGTACAGGGCCACCACGGCGTCGGCGGGGTCGCGAATCACGCAATATCGGCTCGCGTCCCCCATGGACTTCGGCCCCGCGATCACCGAGCCACCGAGGCCCACACACTGGCGCATGCTCTCGTCGAGATCGGCGACGACGATGTAGTTGAGCCACTGGGGCGGGAGGTCGGCGTTCGAGGCGCGGGCGTGACAAATCCCCGCGACGGGGTCACCGTCGCGATGGGCCAGCATGTTGAAGTCGTCGTATCCTCCCATGTCCACGGCGTGGTGGTGCCACCCGATGACCTTGGCGTAGAAGTCTCGCAGGGTCGTCGCGTCCGGGACGGTGAGGTCGGTCCACGCGATCGTGCCGGCTCGAAGTGCCTGCTTCGTCATATGCCGCTCCGGGAGGTGAGGTCGCTGAAGTTCATATGTGGATTACCGGTGCGCCACGCAAGGCACCATGCCGTTCGGACCCACGCGAATGTCCTGTTCATCGGATGCCGGGCGGAATGCGGAAACTCGCTGTCCACAATTCCACACGACGTGGAAATGGGTGTGTGGAGCCGATGCACGGGGAGATCAACTGTCCACACGCGTCGCACACCGCGGCTAGAGTCCGAAGAAAGAACGGCGCTTGCGTCGAACGGGCGTCGCCGTAGTTTGAGCCACCCCACTGGTGACCTGGCTCCCTCCCCCGGCCACCGTACGAAGGCGATCGCACACATCGGAAGGCCGTGAATGGCGGACTATACGCCGTTGGGACTGGAGAAGATCGCGCGCCAAGCGGCCGACGACCTCTCGTTGATCCGATGTCCACGCGACAGTGTGGTGATGCGGGTGGTGGGGTGTCGTGCGGAGCCGGTGAACGGCGCGGCCAGCGAGGGTCGGGAGTTCCGGTCGCGACCGCCGAAGGCAGGTTGGCGCGTGACCGAAGTGGATGTCGAGTGCCCGGCCTGCCGCCGTCGCGCCACCGGTGTCCGTCCCGATCCACGGCCGCTGCAACGGCCGCCGACCACGCCTCGGCCCGGTGTGAGCGCGTCGCGGACCTCGGTCGCGGTCTAGCCGGCCCCCAGACGCGCCAGGCCGTCCCGGACCCGAGTGAGCCACGGACCCGCGACGTCGGGCTCGCCCGCCTCCCACAGCCGTTCCGCCATGCGGTAGTAGAACACCGCTTCCTCTCGACGCCCGTCGGCTTCGGCGATCTCTGCCGCTTCGATCGCGCCACGCGCCGTGTAGAACCCCATCCAGGTGTGGGGCGGGGCAAACGACCGAAACAACGCCTCGGCCCGCTCGGACGCTCCGGCCCGGCGCAGGATCTGGGCGAGGTGGAACCGGAGGGCCGGCTCCGGGTCGGCCTCCCCGACGTAGCCCGAGTGGATCATCCAGAGATCGTACGCCCGGGCCGCCTCGACCTGGGCCCGCTGAAAATCGCCGCCGCGCATGGCAATCCGCGCTTCCAGATCGGCCGTCAAGGACCCCGTCCAGTCCCACGGGGTGTCGCCGCGTGGCAGGCCGGCCAAGGCGCGCTGCCACACCCGCGCGCGGGCGGTGTCACCGAGCGTGGCGTGATAGGCCCCGACCGCCCAGCCCGTGGCCCACACGTCGGCCTTCGTGTCGAGGTAGGCGGCGAGTGACTCGGGTGGAGCGAAGGCCGCAAGCTCGAGTGCCGCGCGCCCCGCGGCGGCCGCATCGCCGACGCCGAGCAGGGTGGCCGCGATCACGAACCGATTCGCGATCGGTCGGATCCGGTCGAGTTGGCCCGAGCGGATCACGGAGTCGGCCGCCGACACCTTACCTTCGGCAAGCCACATCTGGGCTTGGGCTCCTTCGCCGATCCGCTGGTGAAACACCGGCATGGTGTCGTGCAGCAGCAGGTCGACAAACCGGTCCGCCAGTTGGGGTCGCATCGAGCGGAGATCGCGCAGCCCGGTGAACACGGTTGGCGCCGGGGAGGCCGCCAGCGCTCGGAGGACGCGGTCGCGCTCGTCGGCAGGGGCGTCGAGTGCCCGAATCGCGGCGAGCCGCCCCTGCACCATGGGGCTCAAGGTGTCGAGCGTCCGGAGTCGCTCCACCGCGGCCTGCACCGTCTGGTTGTCGTTGGTGAGCATCCCCAGCCACGCGAGATGGCTGTGGGCGCCGATCGATGAGGAATCGAGTCGAGCAGCGCGGCGGTAGGCGCCGATCACGTCGTCCAATCGCTTCTCCATCTGCCACCCGTCACGCAGGAACGCGAACGCCAGGCCGTGCGCGGCATCTACATCCAGCGAATCGATCTCCAGGATCCGCTCGTACAGCGCCGCGGCATGCACGCCATTGGTCGCATCCATCGCTCGTGCCGCTTCGACTCTGAGGCGGTTGCGTGGCGTCAGGCGCTCCCGATGGCGCATCGCGGCCTCGATAATCGGCGTGAGGCCCACGTACGGCTGCGCATCGAGATACAACACGATGGACCGAATCTCGAACAGCTCCATCTGGGCGAGCGCAAACGTGGAGTCGAGCTCGACGGCACGTTGCGCGGACTGCTCCGCCTCGCGGAACAGCCCTCGGCGCTTGAGGCTCTTGGCCTTCAGGTACGCCTGCAGCGCGTCGAGCGAGGTGGTGGCGAAGGCCTCGATCACCGGGACCGTCGGCAGCGTGTCGCGCTTCCACAGGCTCGCGACGACATCGATGGCTAACCGATCGACCGCGTGGGAGAGGCTCTCGGCGGGCGCCGATGCATCGATCGTTGCCAGGACGCTCCCGGTCGTGTCGTACACTCTGACGCTCGTGCTGACCTGGCCGCCCAGCGAGGTGATGGAGCCGAGCAGGAAATACGGTGCGGCGATCCGACGTCCCAAGGTGAGCGCCTCATCGAGGTCCGGCGCGTCCAACGGCGCGTCCCTGGACTGGCGCAACGACCGCCACAAACCGACCGGATCGGCCACTGTCATCCCGACCGTGCCGTCGAGCGCGGCGGCCAGCAGGTCGGCGGCGCCCTCGCCCAGCGCATCGGCATCGGTCCCCGACGCCCGGAACGGGAAGACCGCGAGGGTCACCGGACGCTCGCCGGCTTGTGCCTCCCGGACGATGACGCCGCGCACGAGGATGGCGGCGACGAGTGCCGCCGCAAGCACGCCTCCCCCGACGAGCACCGTCCGCGTCGTCCGCTTGCGGATCGCGCGGAACGCCTGCATCGAGCGCCTGACAGGCGAGACCTCGGCGGAGACGGCCGCCTGGAACTCCGTGGCGGTGGCGTACCGGTCGGCCGGCGCGGGTGCCAGCGCCTTGCGGATGGCCGACTCGAGTCCCGGTTCCACCGAGGAGCGGACAGCCGAGAGGGAGCGGACCTCGTCGGTCAACTGCCGGGCAAGGATGGCTTGCGGCGTGGGCCCGGTGTGCGGCGGCTCGCCCGACAGCATCTCGTACAGCACGCAGGCGAGCGAGTAGATGTCGCTGCGGCCGTCGATCCGAGACTGGGCG
>CAYGCN010000130.1:0-8941 GCA_964348385.1 uncultured Gemmatimonadaceae bacterium | reverse complement strand
GCCCATTCCTTGTAGAACGACGCCACGGCCAGCAGATCCGGGATGTAGACCTTCTCCACAAACAGCAGCGCTTTGCGAATGAGTTCACGCATCGTGGAGATGGAGGTCATGTTGATGGACGCCTGTTTGTCCGGGTCGATCGGCGTGGCCATTCCACCGACTAGGAAGCTCTGCAGGTGCGGATTCTTCCCGCCGAGCACCGCGTGGATCTTGATGACCTCCCGCTGCCAATCGAGCGCCTCGAGGTAGTGCGCCACCGCCAGCAGGTTCGCCTCGGGCGGCAGTCGGTACGCCGGGTGTCCCCAGTAGGCGTTGGCGAACGGACCCAACTGGCCTCGGTCGACGAACTTCTGCACCCGGTCCTTCACAGCGCTGAAGTACTTGGTGCTGGAGAGCGGCCAGTCTGAGATCGACTCGGCGAGTCGGGACGTCGCCGCCGGATTGGCCGACAGTGCATGGAGGTGGTAGAAGTGCACGACGTGATCCTGCACCATCTGCGAGGCCATGATCAGGTTGCGCAGCAGGCGGGCGTTCGGCGGCGGTTCCGCACCGATCGCGTTCTCGACCGCGCGGATGGAGGTGATCGCGTGTACGGTGGTACAGACGCCGCAGATGCGTTGCGTGAAGGCCCACGCGTCCCGTGGATCCCTGCCCCTCAGAATCAATTCGACACCGCGGAACATCGTGGCGGAGGACCAGGCGTCCCGCACCGTGCCACCATCCACCTCAGCCTCGATGCGCAGGTGTCCCTCGATGCGCGTGACGGGGTCGATGACGATGCGGCTCATGACTGACCTCCTTTCGGCTGCTGCGCAGCACCTGCCTCCTTGGCCCGGGCCGCCCGACGTCGCGACATCTGGACCAGGCCGTGTGCCACGTACGCCCCCGCCACGCCCGCGGTGGCGATGATCCCAACCGTGTCGGCGGTCGTGTGCACCCCGAATCCGGGCACACCCGCCACGTGACTGTAGAACGGCGTCATCTTGTCCCAGAAGTCCGGCTCGGCACAGCCGAGGCAGGGGTGACCACAGCCAACCGGCCAACTGGTGCCCTCGTTCCATCCAACGCGGGGACAATTCTGGAACGTCACCGGACCCTTGCACCCCATCTTGTACAGGCAGTAGCCACGGCGGTGTCCTTCGTCGCCCCAATTCTCGACGTACTGTCCCGCGTCGTAATGGGCACGGCGCTCGCAGTTGTCGTGGATCGCCTTGCCGTACGCGAACAGTGGCCGGCGATGGCGATCCACCGGTGGCCAGCGGCTGAATGTGACGTGGTAGGTAATCAGCGCCGCCAGGTTTTCGGCGTTCGCCGGACAGGCGGGGAGATTGATCAGTGTCCTCAGGCCGGGGACAGCATCCGCCACGCTCAACGCGCCCGTCGGGTTGGGGGCTGCCGCCGGCAGCCCACCAAACGCGGCACACGTCCCGATCGCAATCGTGGCGGACGCGCCACCACAGACTTCTCTCGCGATCTGAAGCGCCGACCGGCCTCCGATGGTGCAGTACGCACCGTTGGCGCCGGTGGGGATCGATCCCTCGACGACGGCGATATACTGGCCGCGCTTCGCCTGGACGACGCCACCAAGGGCCTCCTCCGCGCGATGACCGGCCGCCGCCATGATGGTCTCGTGATAGTCGACCGACAGCGTATCGAGAACGATGTCTGCCACCGTGGGGCGTGCTGCTCGGAGGAACGACTCAGTGTTCCCAGCACAGTCCTGGAACTCGAGCCACACGAGCACTGGTTTCTCCCCCGTGGCAACGGCTTGGGCAATCGTCGCCCGAGCGGACTTCGGGAGCGCCAGCACCGAAGCCATCACGCCACAAAAGCCGAGGAAGTCACGCCGGGAGACTCCGCGTCGTTCCAGTTCGCTCACGAACCAGCTATCCGCGTGCGCCATACGCCCACCTCCGACGAGGAGATAAGAACCGCAGGGTCCGTGGTCTGCAGCCGAAGACCATGCTGTCGCTCACCAACACTGCACCGGCGGGAAACCTTGGGGGGAGGTTCTCACGGTCGATGCAGTTCTATTGAGGACGGCCCCGATCACCACGGAGCTGTCAGACAGCGTCAAATCGAAGACGCTGCGTGCATCCCAGGAGGGACGTGCGCAGCTATAACCACCCTACGACGCCGAGCGTGGCGCGAGGGAGAAACGCTCGTGGTAGTGAGAGTGAGGTGGAGTCGGGGTCTGACGCTGCGTACCCGCTCATGAGCCGCGTCGAATGCTGCGGCTCCTGCAACGGCGAAGACGCCATACCGTGCGCCGATGTGTACAGCGGAGCCCCTCCCGCCCGGAGATACCAAACCGGAAAACTCCCATCGACGTGTATACCGTGGCCCTAAAGAACGCATGAAACTGGCATGAAGCTCTCGACCTGCCCCACCACCTCGTCAGCCCGATCTGCCGGCCTCGTCCTCCAAGCCCATGGTTCCCAGCAACTTGCGACAGCCGGTGCCGTCGGCCAGCTTCACGCAGCGCCATGGAGGTGATCGCTGCCTGTGCCAACGTCAGACCCGAATCGGCCTCTGGTGCCAGGGGCGTCGCGAGAGGAACCACGGGCGTCGCTCGTGTCGAGCACCACGCATCCCGCACCGTCACCTGGAACGGGCAGTCTGATCACGGATGCGTGGCGCGCCGGCGTCGGCTCCCGCCTTCTGGTCGTGTTCGGGCTGGTGGTCACGGCGGTCTCGGCGATCATCGTGTGCGTTGGCACCGCGCGATTCATGCTGGGCACGGTGACCAACCCCGACCTGCCGTGGCTGATCAAGGCAGGAATGGTCGTTGTCGTACCCGTCGTGATGCTGTTCCTCGTCGTTTCCCTCCCCATGAACTGGATGGCGTTCCTTCTCGAGCGGCTGGCCGAACACCGGCGCGGTGGACGCCGGGGTCGCGGGAGGTCGAAATGATGCAGCCGGACCGAACACGCGGCCGACGAGACTCGCCTTGCCGATCCAGGGCCGGCGTTGTATCTGATCAGGGAGCATCCATCGAGGGGGCATACCCATGGGAGTTGGGCATGACTATCTGTCCCGGATCCATGAAGCGCTCAGGGAGTTCGAGAGCGCGGTCTGCGATCGGGAGAAGTTCAAGCCGCTCGAGAGCAAGGTCACCCGGCAGCAGGAAGTCGATCACGCCCGCCACAAGCTGATCGAGACCATCGTCGACATCGTCACCCAGGAACGGGTCGCCAAGAAGCAGAACTGACTGCCCGCCGGCTATGACCACCGCACTCGGGCTGTCGGCGGCGAACAGCGTCCCGGCGGGGCCCACCGCTGAGGCCGCAGGCGGTGGCTCCTGCGCGATCAGCGGATGAGCGACATCCCCCAGGACCTGCGCACGGCGCTGGCCGACCGCTACGAACTCCGGCGCGTGATCGGCCGTGGCGGCATGGCGACCGTGTACCTAGCCACCGATGTGCGTCACCGACGCACGGTGGCCGTCAAGGTGCTCAAGCCGGAGCTGGCCGCCTCGCTCGGCACCGACCGGTTTCTCAAGGAGATCGAGATCGCGGCCGGTCTCACCCATCCGCACATCGTCCCGCTGTACGACTCGGGCGAGGCCGACTCGTTCCTCTATTACGTCATGCCGTACATCGAGGGAGGCTCGCTCCGAACGCGTTTGGACCAGGAGCACCCCGTCGACATCGAAGCGGCACTCTCCGTCTCGCGACGGGTTGCCGGGGCGCTCACCTACGCGCATCGCCGAGGGATCATCCATCGGGACATCAAGCCCGAAAACATCCTGTTCGCGGAGGGCCACCCTATCGTCGCCGACTTCGGCATCGCCAAGGCGGTCAGCACGGCCGGTGGCGCCCTGCTCACGCGAACCGGGTTCGCACTCGGCACGCCCGGCTACATGAGCCCGGAGCAGGCCGCGGGCGTACGGGAGCTCGATGCGCGTACCGATGTCTTCAGTCTGGCGTGCGTGGTCTACGAGATGCTGATCGGCGAGACGCCGGGGATGTGGCTCACCGACGAGGCCGTGAAGCTGGGACGGTTCATCGACGCCTCGCGCGAGCATCGCGACCGGTTGGAGCGGATCTCCGGATCGGTGGAGCAGGTCCTGGTGAAAGCCCTCGCCCTCCAGCCCGATCGCCGATACCCCACGCCGGCCGAGTTCGCCGCGGCCCTCGTCGAAGCGACGGGGAGGACGGAGCGCTACGAGGAATCCGAGGTGCGGCGTATCATCGGGCGTGCCGCCGAGAGGCAGGCCGAGCGGCCGACGGAGGAGGGGGCGCTGTCGGTCGGCGCCATGGAACAGGTGGCCGCCGAAGTCGGCATTTCGCCGGCCCGCGTCCGCGACGCCGCGCTCGAGCTGCGACGACCCGCGCCCCTACCGACGACCCGCCAGCCGTCCAGCGGTTGGTCGTGGTTCCTGGGACGGCCGCACAAGCTCGTGATCGAGCGAGTGGTCGACGGAGAGGTTCGGGAGGAGGAGTTCCCGTTCCTCGTCGACGAGATCCGTCGAGCCATCGGCACCGTTGGCATTGCGAGCACCTTTGTACGGTCGGTCGCCTGGAGCACGGCGCCGCCTGGTCAGGGCACGGGTCGCAACGTGCAGATCACCATCGCACCAAGGGACGGCGAAACCCGCATTCACATCGAGGAACACTTCGCGAACATGCTCGGGGGCCTCTACGGTGGGCTGTTCGGCGGTGGTGGCGGTGCCATCGCCGCGGTGGCGATGGCCGTCGGTATGGAATCGCTCCACATGCCGATCGTCGCGGTCACAGGCGCCGTGGTCGGGTTGGGAGGCTTCTACGGGCTGGCGCGTGGGATCTTCACGCAGATCTTCGGGAAGCGCAAACGCGAGTTGCACGCCCTCGCCGATCGGTTGGCGGACCACATTTCCCACAGCAGCAGGGAGCGCCTGAAGAGCGGCGACGCTCCCCGGCGGCTTCAGCCGTAACCGTGCTGCGCCACGTTCCCACCTCGCGCGGGGTTCCGACCCTGCCGAGACTGCGGACCCGGGCCTAGTTTCCCACTCAACCCACTCAGTGTCAGCAACCGATGGGGGAATCCATGGGCAAGGCGAGTATCCCGAACGCGACATCCTTCGAGAAGCTGGGCGCCTTCTATCTGGGACGCGGATACGACACTGCGTCGGACAGTACGACCGACGAGCTGCTGCTCTACGACGCCAAGGACCTGACCACCCACGCCGTGTGCGTCGGGATGACTGGCAGCGGCAAGACCGGCCTCTGTATCTCGCTCCTGGAGGAAGCCGCCATCGACGGCATTCCGGCCATCGCCATCGATCCCAAGGGTGATCTCGGGAACCTCCTGCTCACCTTCCCGGAGTTGCGACCGGCCGACTTCCGGCCGTGGATCGACGAGGCGGAGGCGGAACGGAAGGGGTCGACGCCGGACGAGTACGCCGCCGCCACCGCACAAGTATGGACGGAGGGTCTCGCGAAGTGGGGTGAAGACGGCGCACGTATCCGACGCCTGCGCGAAGCGGCCGACTTCGCGATCTACACTCCGGGCAGCACCGCGGGCCTCCAGCTGACGGTGCTCAAGTCCTTCGCCGCGCCGCCGGCCGCCTTGCTCCACGATGGCGACGCGCTGCGGGAGCGGGTCCTGGCCTCGGTATCGGGGCTCCTGGCCCTCATGGGTATCACGGCCGATCCGGTCAAGAGCCGCGAGCACATCTTGCTCTCGACCCTGCTGCAGACGGCATGGGCCGGGGGCCGTGATCTCGACCTGCCCACGCTCATTGCACAGGTCCAAGCGCCACCCGTGGACCGCATCGGTGTCATGGACGTCGAGGCCTTCTATCCCAAGGAGGATCGAACGGAGCTCTCCATGCGCCTGAACGGCCTCGTCGCCTCCCCGGGGTTCGCCGCGTGGCTGGAAGGAGAGCCGCTCGAGATCCCGCGTTTGCTGTGGACGGCGGATGGACGACCGCGAATCGCGGTGGTCTCGCTGGCGCATCTCTCCGACGCGGAGCGCATGTTCTTCGTGACGGTGCTGCTGAATGAGGTGGTCGCCTGGATGCGTACACAGGCGGGGACCCCGAGCCTGCGAGCGCTGCTGTACATGGACGAGGTGTTCGGCTACTTCCCGCCGACGGCCAACCCGCCGTCCAAAACCCCCATGCTGACCCTGCTCAAGCAGGCGCGGGCCTACGGCCTGGGTGTCGTGCTGGCGACGCAGAACCCGGTCGATCTGGACTACAAAGGACTCTCGAACACCGGGACGTGGTTTCTGGGACGGCTCCAGACGGAGCGTGACAAGCTGCGCGTCATCGAGGGCCTGGAAGGCGCGTCCACGACCTCCGGCGCGGCGTTCGACCGGCAGGAGATGGACCGCACACTGGCAGGACTGAAGGGTCGCGTGTTCCTCATGCACAACGTGCACGACGACGCGCCGATGCTGTTTCACACGCGCTGGGCACTGTCCTACCTTCGGGGCCCGCTGACGCGGAAGCAGATTCAGACGCTCATGGCGGACCGCCGTGCGGAAGCCGCCACCGCCCCGCCCGTCGCGGAGCCTCTGCCGACGACTGCGGCGCGCCCGAAGCCAGCCACCGCCCGCCCCGCGCTGCCGGTGGAGGCCAAGGAGTCGTTCGCCGCGGTCGCGGGGAGTGATCCGTCCGGCGCCCGGTTGCTCTATCGACCCGCCGTACTCGGAACCGGCGACCTCCACTTTGCCAACGCCAAGGCCGGCATCGACCGGTGGGAGACGGTATCCTACCTGGCGCTCCTTGGAGACGACCCGCCCGCCGACATCTGGAAGGAATCCGAGCGCGTCCCGCACGGCGAGGTGGAGACGGAGAGCGAGCCCGCCAGCGATGCAGCCTTTGCCGAGGTTCCCGCACGCGCCACCAACGCCAAGAGCTATGGGTCGTGGGAGAAGGCGTTCAAGACTCACCTCTATCGCGACGGCACCCTCACGCTCTACAAGTGTTCCGACCTCAAACTGACGAGCGAACCTGGCGAGTCCGAGGCCGACTTCCGCGTCCGCATCCGGCAGGCGGCACGGGAGAAGCGCGACGAGCAGGTCGAGAAGCTCCGCAAACGGTACACGCCCAAACTCGCACAACTGCAGGAACGCATCCGCAAGGCGGAGGAGCGCGTGGGACGAGAGGAGTCACAGTACGACCAGCAGAAGATGCAGACTGCCATCTCGATGGGTGCCACGGTGCTCGGCGCCCTGTTCGGCCGCCGGGTCGCGAGCGTAGGGACCGTGGGCCGAGCGACGACCGCCATGCGAGGCGTAGGGCGGGCAGCGCGCGAGAAGGACGACATCGCACGCGCCAAACGGGACCTCGAGGCCCTACACGAACAGCTCGCGGCGCTCGAGGAGGAGTTCAGAGGCGAGACGGACGCGCTGGACGATCCGAGCGACACCGATGCCCACGACGTCACGGAGCAGCTCATCCGACCGCGGAAGAGCGACATCACCGTCGGGCGTGTCGCCCTGACGTGGCTTCCGTGGTGGATCGACCAGAACGGGGTGGCGACTCCGGCATTCCGCTGAAGCCAAAATGGGCGGCGCCGTGCCGCCCGTGCGAGTCAGGGTTCGGAAGCGAGCCTGCGAATCAGTAGGTGATGATCGGCGGCAGCTGCCGGGCGTGTTGAATCCACTTGGCGACCGACTTCGGACCCGGCGTCATGCGGGTGAGCCGCCGAGCGCGATTCACCTCCTTGAGCTTGGCTGCCAGGTTGTCGGCGTTGCGGTTTCGCAGCTCCCGAACCGTGTCCACCCCCGAACCCTCCAAGAGCTCCGAGAATTCGGACCCAATTCCGGGAATCCGCATGAGGTCTGCAAGGTTCACCCACTTGAGCAGGAGGGCGTCGCTCACGCCTGTCTTGGCCGCCACGCTCTGCCGTCCCGGGCCACTGGCACACTGCTTCAGCAGATCCGCTGTGGTCTGAATTCCTACCACCGCCAGCTTCTGTGCATACGAGGGCCCGATGCCCTCGATGTCTTCGATCTTGTACGCCATTGCTCCTCTCCCGTCGATATCCCCGAGCAGGTGTTCCGGGTCATGTGCTCAATTTGTTCGGCTGCACCGGTCCCGGCAATCCGCGCTGCGCCATCCGTAGCCTCGCCGACCCGGAACGGCGGCGGTTCGCCGACCGACGTTGCCGGCCCGGACGCTCGCGTAACGACCCTGTCCCTCGCTACTTTGGATTCATGAGCGAACCACAACCGTCGGTCGTCGTTCTCTACAATCACACAGGCGACGACGAATACGAGCGACTCGAGCACGTGGACCCGAACGCGCTCGACTTCGAGCCGGAGTACGACATTCGGGTCACGACCGTCCTCGACGAATACAGGGCGGTCGCCAGCGCTTTGCGACGAGAGGGGTACCGCGCCCGTCTCTACAACGTCCGCGAAGACCTCGGGAGGCTCGAGCGCCTACTGCGGCGCAACCCTCCAGACGTGATCTTCAACCTCGTCGAGCACTTTCATGACGACGCCGAGCTCGAGCCGGCCGTGGCGGCACTGTTCGACCTCCACGAGGTGGCCTACACCGGCGCCACGCCCTTCGCCCTGTCGTTGTGCCACAAGAAGGGACTGACCAAGCAGGTCCTGGTACAGAACGGCGTCCCGACACCGCGGTTCGTTTCGGTAGACGAGCCCCGATTGCCCAGGCGACCCAAGCTCAAGTTCCCGCTCATCGTCAAGCCTGCCCGCGAGGACGCGAGCTCGGGAGTGGAGCGTGAGTCCGTGGTCCATGACGAGAAGCAACTGCAGGACCGGCTGCAGTATGTGTACGACGAATACGGCATCCCGATCCTCGTGGAGGAGTTCATCGAGGGAGAGGAGCTGCACGTTCCCATCCTGGGCAACGACCCGCCGCAGATTCTCCCGCCGATCGCTTGGGACTTCTCCGAGTTGCCCGAGGGATACCCACACATCATCACGTTTGCCGCCAAGTGGAATCCGCTGTCCGAAGCGTATCACCGGGTTCACTCGGTAT
>CAYGCN010000129.1:0-9103 GCA_964348385.1 uncultured Gemmatimonadaceae bacterium | reverse complement strand
GATGGCAAGCGGGGGTCGGCGGGTCACAGCATGCGTGACGTCCGCAACCGCCCGCCCGCGGCCGATGCGTTGCCTTCTCCATCAGATGGGCCCGCTCCCGCACGACGCCAGCTGCCTGAGCAGACGACCGGCGATTTCGGTCAACTCGCGGGCCAGATTCAGCAGATGCGCAAGGACCACTCGGCGATCGTCAAGCTGATCGATCGTTTGCCCGAGTCGGAGCGGGCCATGCTGCCCGACGTCGTTCCCACGGTCGAGTCGCTGTTTCAGCGCGCCACCGATCTTGCCCGGACGCTGCAGCAAATGGAGGGTCAGGTCGATCAGAGCGCCGTGAGCCAGCTCGACGAGCGAATTGCCGAACTCGAGGTGGGGACGACGAACTCGGAGACGGACCGCCGCCTCGACCTTCTCCGACGTCAGCGGGCCACCTTGGCCGAGCTTGCCGCGCGGCGAGAGAAGATCGAAAGCCAGTTCGAGTCCTGCGTCCTCGCCATTCAGAACGTGCGCTTCGACCTGTTGCGGCTCCGGTCCGCCGGGGTCGCCGAGGTCTTGAGCGACCTCACGTCGGCCACGCAAGCGGCGCGGGCGCTGAAAATCGACGTGGAAGCCGCGATCGACGCGGCGGGAGAGATCAAGGAAGCGCTGGGGGGATACCGGCCCCGCTGAGCGACCGCATCGGGCGTCGCACGGCCGGGACCACCCGGGCCGTCGGCCGCGTGCCGCGAGGCTCAGAAGGAGACGATGTCCCGTATGGCCTGCCGGACGTCGTCGACCTGTGGAAGGATGACGTCCTCCAACTCCGGCGCGTAGGCCACGAACGTATCGCGTGCCGCGACGCGCCGAACGGGTGCATCCAACCACGGGAACATCTCGTCCGCAAGGCGTGCCGCGATCTCCGCCCCGTACCCCCACGATACGCAATCCTCGTACGCGACGATCACGCGGTTGGTCTTGCGGACCGACGAACCAATGGTGGTCCAGTCGACGGGACTCAAGGTCCGCAGGTCGATCACCTCGACACTGATCCCGTCCGTTTCCTGGAGCTCCTTTGCCGCCACGATCGAGCGTTGCACCACGGCACCGTACGCTACCACGGTCACGTCGCTGCCCTCCCGCACCACGTTCGCTTTCCCGAAGGGAATCATGAAACTCGGTCCGGGATACGAGGCCTTGTTGTACGTCTGCCGGTACAGGTGCTTGTGTTCCAGGAACAGCACGGGGTCGTCACAGCGAATGGCCGTTCGAAGCAGCCCGTTGGCGTCGAGCGCCGTCGACGGACACACCACACGGAGCCCGGGCACGCTCGTGAACACCACCGCACCCGTCTGCGAATGGTAGATGGCACCACCCTTCAGGTAGCCACCGTAGGTGGTCCGGATCACCACTGGCGCCGAGAACGCGTTGTTGCTGCGCCATCTCAGGAGGGCGAGCTCGCTGCGTATCTGGTGATACGCCGGCCAGATGTAGTCGAAGAACTGGATCTCCACCACCGGCTTGATGCCGCGGGTAGCGAGACCGACAGCCCGGCCCACGATGTTCGCCTCGGCCAGGGGCGAGTTGTAGACGCGATCGCTCCCGAACCTGCGCTGGAGCCCCCACGTCACCTTGAACACGCCGCCTTTCCCCTTGACCTGCTCGAGGTGTCGGTCCCGCGACACGTCGGCAATGTCCTCGCCGAACACCACGATGCGCGGATCTCGGTTCATCTCGTCGATCAGGCACTTGTTGAGGAGATCCACCATGGTGGTGGGCTCACCCTCGAACTGCGGATCATCCTCCGTGTCGAAGTCCTCGGAAGTGGGATCCACGTCCGGGGAGTACACATAGCGCTCCACCGTGTCGGGCCCCGGCTGTGGCGACGCCAGGGCGACCTCGGTCGCGAGCTCGACCTCCTCCTCGATTCGCGCCCGGATTTCCTCCAGTTCGACCTCGGTCGCCACCCCCTCGCGCACCAACCGCGCCGGGAACGTCACCAGGGGGTCGCGCTGCGCCTCGGCGTCACGTTCTTCCGAGGGTTTGTAGTGCACTTCATCGTCCGACAGGGAGTGCGAGTACGGCCGGATCACGTCGGCGTGCACCAGCGCCGGCCCCTTGCGGGCACGGCAATGGGCAATCGCCCCCGCCAAGACCTCGTATGAGAGAATCGGGTCGCACCCGTCCACGTCATCGACGTAGAGATTCGGGAAGCACCCGACCAGACTGGAAATCGATCCGCCCGCCGTCTGCACTTCCACCGGCACCGATATGGCATACCCGTTGTCTTCCACGACGAACAGCACCGGTAGCTGCAGATTACTGGCCGTATTGAGCGCTTCCCAGAACTCGCCCTCACTCGTGGTCCCGTCGCCCGAGGAGCAGAACACCACCTCGTCGCGCTGGCTCCGTGTCTCGCGGTCGGGAATGGCGGTGATGCGATCGTAGCGCAACCAGGCCTCGGCACACCCGACCGCGTTCAGGTATTGCGTCCCCGTCGGGCTCGACGAGCTGACGATGTTGAGGTCCTGTCGGCCCCAGTGCGACGGCATCTGCCGGCCGCCGGAGTTCGGATCGTCGGCAGCCGCGACGGCCGACAGCAGCATTTCGGTCGGGGTCATCCCCAGACCCAGGCAGAGCGCCCGATCGCGGTAGTACGGGTAGAACCAGTCGTAGCCCGGCTTGAGGAGTTTCGCGGCCGCGATGAGGATGGCCTCGTGACCGGCTCCGGAGATTTGGAAGAAGATCCGGTTCTGGCGCTTGAGCTGGATCTCTTTGTCGTCCAGCCGGCGGGAGAGGACCATGACGCGGTAGATGTCGAGCAACTCGGCCTTGTCGAAGCGCGCCGTACGCCGCCGCTTCGGCTGTGCGCTCGCATCGGTCTTCGCATTCGCTCGGGAGGTCATGGCCGGTAATATTACTCGGTCAGCGAAGCTTCGTCAGCTTGCGCAGCGCGTCCAGCCGCTCCAGGGTCGACTTGGAGGCCGAGCCCTCTCCAATGGTGGTGATCGCGTCACGGATGTCGAGCAGCACCTCCAGAATCAACTGTTCCCGCTGGAATGATGCATCGAGCTGCTGCATCCGCTCTTGGTCTTCCCGGGCGGAGGCCGCACTGTATGCCTCACGGTAGATGGACTCGAGATTCGCCAGGATCCGCTCCCGAGGACGCACGCTCATGGCAGTTTCAACTCCGGCACAAAGAGACGGGGGGACAACCGCACGCAGTCATGCGGTGTATTGAATGCCGACCACCCCGCTGGGCACCTTCGGGGTGAAGAACGTCGATTTCTGGGGCATGACCGCTCCCGCGTCGGCGACTGCGAGCACGGCGTGGACCGGAGTCGCGTTGACCAGCACGCCACAGGCGGCACGCCCGGTACGCACCTCGTCGATCACAAGGGAGGCATCCGGCGAGTAGTCGACCTGAGTGTCTTCACCGGCGGCCGTCGCCACGCGCTTCACGATCAATTCGTCGATACGCGCGACATCGAGGGCGGCAACTGATGGCTCGCCGACAAAGGACAGATCCCCGAGGCGCGCGCCGCTCTTGAGCAGCAGAGCAAGCGCCTTGCCACCGGGGAGTACGAGCACACACGCCGTTCCGCGCGAGCCGAGTTCCGTGAGTTCCTCTTCATAGTGCGCCTCCGGTGGGAGTTCCCTGAGCTGAAATCGCTCCCGGAAGTGCACAACCAGGACACGCGCGTCGACCCTAGTCCCACGGACAATGCGATGCGTGGGTCGCACGAGGAGTCCCGGATCGTCCACCGGAACGATGTAGCCCGGGACCCGATCGGCAACCGGATTCTCCCCGAGATAGGTCACGGCGGTCTCGTAGCGGTGGTGTCCGTCGGCGAGGTACAACGCCCCCGACCCGGCGGCCCTCGCCAGGGCGTGGGCCTCCACACCGGTCACCCGCCAGACAGATACTTCGGCGTCCTCCACCCGAGCGGTGCCCCATGACGGTTTCACCATCACGTCCTCCAGCCGCGAGCGCAAATCCCCTGCGGCGTCGCGCGACAGCATCAGCAGTGCCTCGAACATCGCTCCTGTGGCACGCAGCAGCGCGAGGCGGTCTGCCTTCGGCGCCCCGTAGGTCCGCTCGTGCGGCTTCACCCGTCCTGTCGAGAACGGTTCCACCGCGACCCCGGCGATGATGCCATGACGGCTCACCGTCCGGCCGTCGGGGAGCGCGAACGTCTCGCTCAGTACCGTGACCGCCGGTTCCGGATCACGCTCGAGAACACGGTTTGCGATCCAACCGCGGAGCATGCTGGCCGCATGGCGATACCGATCGTCACCGCCCTGCGGGAGAATGTAGTGGACGATGTTGTCTGCGTGGCGCGACGCAAAGCGCTCGCGGTCGGTCGGCGTGAGGATGTCGTACGGCGGAGCGAGGAGATCGCCGAGTCGATCGCGGTCCACGAAGCGGTAGCCCACGAACGGCTGTACGAGGGCCCCCGACCGATCACTGTGCCGAGGATCGTTCATGCCAGGGGCGCTATCCGGGCTCGCCATCACCGTGGTCGCCCCTGCGACCAGGGACGGGCAGCCAGCATCACTTCGTCCAGAAGGCGCCGATAGGACGTGAGACGACTCTCGGCGATGACACCGTCGGTCACGGCGGCAACGACGGCACACCCGGGCTCGCGCATGTGGCGGCAGTCGTCGAAGCGGCAGCCCGTCGCGACACGGCTGATTTCGGGAAAGGCCGCTTCGACGTCCGCGGGGTCCAGGCCCCAGAGACCGATGTCACGAAGTCCCGGCGTGTCCACCACGAAGCCCTTCTTTCCGAAGGGGTGCATCTCGGCCGCGACGGTTGTGTGCCGCCCCCCCTGCGAGCGAGGGCTCACGGACCCGATCCGCAGCCGGAGTCCCGGCTGAAGCGCGTTCAACAAACTCGACTTCCCCACCCCCGTGGGGCCGGTGAACAGTGATACCAGGTCATCCACCTTGTCGTGCAGCTCCGACAGCCCTCGCCGGTGTGGCACACTCGTCAGGACGACGGCATATCCCGCTTGCAGATACGGGGCAGCGATCCCGGAGCCGTTTTCGACCAAATCACATTTGTTCACGACCAACAGCACGGGCAGTTGGTTCGCCGCCGCCACCGCCACGAATCGATCGATCAGGTGCGGGTCCCATGCCGGACGGTCGGCAGCCCCCACCACGACGACACGATCGATGTTGGCAGCGACCGCACGCACCCCGCGCGATCGGCCGGGTGAGCGCCGCTTGAGCACGGAGCGCCGTGGAAGCCGATCTTCGATGGTGACCGCGCCGTCGTCGTGCGATCGAACGGTCACGGTGTCGCCCACCAACACCCGGTCCCGTTTCCCCTGCTTGAGCCGACCGCGAAGCGTGGCATCGACGGTGCGCTCACCGAGGCGGACCGCATATCGGCCGCCGGTTTTGGAGAGCACGATCGCTTCGGCGCGCACTACCAGCTCGGGCGCTCCGCGTCTGCGGCGACCGCGGCATCGAGATGGCGTTTCACCTCCGCCAGCGAGAGTTGCCGCAGGTCGGCTTCGGCACGCCCAGGGGTCTCGGCCACGGCCAAGTAGGGACTTTCCAGATGGCTCACGACCCGGTCACCCTCGACCGACCACTGCACGAACAGCAACGCGGCCCCGAACCGTCCGTCGGCATCGGGTGACTCATCGACGTAGATCGCCACCGAATACGCCCGACCGTCAGGCCCCTCGAAGGCCGGCGGACGATCGTGCACGTCCTGGTAGCCACCAAGGGTCGTGTCGTCGCTCACCGACGGCGGAAGGTCTCCTTGGCGAGGCTCCCCACCATGAAGCCGATGTTCGCGGGTCGCTCGGCGAGACGCCGCATGAGATACGGGTACCAATGCGTCCCAAAGGGAACGTACACCCGCATGTTGAACCCCTGTCCGCGGAGTGACTCCTGGAGATCGCGCCGCACACCGTAGAGCATCTGGAATTCGAACCGCTCGGCATCGATGCCGCGTGACTTGGCGAACGCCACCGTTTCGTCGATGAGCACTTCGTCGTGCGTCGCAATGCCCGGGTAGTTCCCATGTTCGAGCAGCTTGCGCATCAGCCGCGAAAACGCAGCTCGGACCTCTGTCCGGCCCTCGAAGGCGATCGCCGGCGGCTCCGCGTATGCACCCTTGCACAAGCGCACCCTCGCCTTCGCGGCGATCAACCGGTCGACATCCTTGTCCGACCGACGGAGGTAGCTCTGGATCACCACGCCCGTGAGGTCGTCGTATTCGGGATATAGAACGTCGTGAAACAGCCGTAGCGTCGCCTCCGTGTACGCCGATCCTTCCATGTCCATGCGCACGAACGTGTTCGATTGGCGGGCCCGATTCAGAATGGCTCGCATGTTGTTCGCGCACAGCTCGGCGTCGATCCCGAGGCCGAGCTGCGTCAGCTTCACCGATACGTTGCCGTCGAGTTGCGACTCGGCCACCGCGCCGATGGTCCGAATGATGGCGTCCCGCGCTAGGTGGGTCTCCTCGGGCGACGACACGCTCTCACCGAGCAGATCGAGACTCACCGTGATGTTCCGCGCGTTGAGGGTGCGACCCACGTCGACGGCGCTCTCGAGGGTCTCGCCGGCCACGAACCGTGACGCGATACGACGGGCGAGCCCGTTACGCTTCACGAAGTCGAAGATGCCTCGGCGTTCACTCAGCCAGAGAAACGTGCTACGAAGCATTGGGTGCCGTGGGGATCATTGCGGATAGAAACCTTCACCCGTGCGCGCCATCGAAACCAGTCGCTCGCACGGAACAAAGCGCTCCCCGTATTGCTGCGCCAGCGTCTCCAGCGTCGCCACCGCCTGGGCGAGGCCGACTTCCTTGAGATATCGCAGCGGGCCACCGCGAAAGGCCGGGAACCCGATGCCGAAGACGGCACCGATGTCACCGTCACGCGCATTGCGAACCACACCTTCGTCGAGTGCCCGCACCGCCTCGTTCAGCATGATGTAGACGAGCCGTGGCTGCACGTCGTCCCGCGGCACCTGGGGATCCGGATGCGCTCCCACGATCTCGTACGCCGCCATGTCCACCTCGCGGCGCTTCCCGCCCTCGTAACGGAAGAACCCCCGCTGGCTCTTGCGACCCAACCGGCCGTCCTCGGTGAGGCGCTGCAGCCCCCCCGGCGGCGTCATCCGATCTCCGTAGGCCGCGTGCATGACCGTCGAGGCCTTGAGCGCGACATCGAGCCCCACCTCGTCGAGGAGCGTGATCGGACCGACCGGGAATCCGTACTTCGTCATCGTCCGGTCGATCGTCTCAACGGCAACCCCTTCCTGCAGCAACCGCCCGGCCTCGTTGAGGTAGGGCGCAAGGAGGCGATTGACCCAGAATCCGGGGCTGTCTCTCACCACGATCACGGTCTTGCCCATCCGGCGGCCAAACGCCACCGCCGTGACCGTCGCCGCCGGGGCAGTGCGTTCGGTGACGATCACCTCGAGGAGGGGCATCTTGCCGACTGGTGAGAAGAAATGCATACCGAGCACGCGATCCGGCCGCCGCAAGCCCTCGGCGATCCGAGCGATCGGGATCGTGCTCGTGTTCGACGCCAACACGCACTCGTCGTCGACTTGTCCCTCGAGATCGGCGAAGATCTGTCGCTTGAGACCAAGATCCTCGAACACCGCTTCGATCACGAGATCGGCGCGACCGAAGCCGTCCCATCCCACGCCGCCGGAGAGGAGCGGACTGAGACGGCGGTGCTCGAATCGGGTGAGGCGGCCGCGCTCCCGTTGCTCGGCCAGCTCCCGGCGGGCGACAAGGAGTCCCCGACCCACGCTGGGCAGATCGCGATCTTTGAATCGCACGCTGGCCCCCGCCTTCATCACCGCCACCGCACCGATCGAGGCACCCATGAAGCCGGCGCCGACGATCCCCAGACTGTCGACGGTACGGGGCTCCGGTGGCTCGTGCGGCAGCCCCCAATCCTTCTTCAGCGCGGTCGTCGCGAAGAAGATCCTCACCAGGTTGCGGGACACCGGACTCACCGCCAGTTCCGCAAACAGCGAGGCCTCGAGGTCGAGTCCGGCCTCCAGGCCGTGCTTCATTCCGTGTTCCACCGCCTGCAACGCGGCGAGTGGGGCGGGATAGTGCCCGCCCGTCTTCTTGAGGACTTGCTTTCGGGCGGAGGAAAACACCAATCGGCGGCCCAAAGGGTTGTCGTCGAGCGCGACATCGCCCAGTCCGCCACGGCGTCGCTTCGGCTCCCACCCCGACGCCAATCTGGCCGCCGCTTCCTCGGCAACCCGGTCGAGAATTGCGGGGTGCACGAGCTCATCGACGATCCCCAGTCGGCGCGCGCGCCTCGCCGATACCGGTTTCCCGGCCAGGATCATGTCGAGCGCTGCGCGGGCGCCGATCAGCCGTGGGAGGCGTTGGCAGCCCCCCGCCGCCGGCAGGATGCCGAGCTGCACCTCCGGCAGCCCGATGACCGTCTTGGGATGGTCGGCAGCGATGCGATACGTGCAGGCGAGCGCCGTTTCCAGCCCGCCCCCCAAACACGCGCCGCTGATGGCCGCTACCATCGGCTTGCCGAGCGTAGCGAGCCGTGTGACGAGCGCCTGCCCGGATCGCACCAGCGCGTGCGCCTCCTCGCGAGATTCGAGCGCTCCGAATTCATCGATGTCCGCGCCGGCGATGAACGACCCCGTCTTCCGGGAGATCAGGACCCCGGCCCGAACGTCCGGATCCGAGGCGAGCTTGTCGAGCACGCGCTCGAATTCCTGTCGCACCGCGCGAGTAATCTTGTTCACCGGCTCGGCGGGGAGATCCAGCTCCAGCCACGCGATACCACGCTCGACGCGAGCCGTGAACGCGGCGGTCATCGACGCTCCAACACCATCGCGAAGCCCATCCCGCCCTGCGCACACACGGAGAGGAGTCCGAACTGGACATCCCGGCGTTTCATCTCGTTCGCGAGGGTGAGCGTGATCCGTGCACCCGTCGCCCCGAAGGGGTGCCCGAGCGCGATGGACCCGCCCATCACATTGAGGGTGTCCCAGTTCACTGCGCCCACGGCCCCGGATCTGCCGAGGTGTTCGGCCGCCCAACGCTTCGACTCCACGGCCTGGATGTTGGACAGCACCTGAGCGGCAAATGCCTCGTGCATTTCCACCAACC
>CAYGCN010000128.1:8074-9186 GCA_964348385.1 uncultured Gemmatimonadaceae bacterium | reverse complement strand
GACCGTTGCGGTCCCCGGCACCACACCGGCGACAACGGCAGAGTCCGGCGAGGTGAAGATGAACTGAACGACCGAGCTGTCACTCGCCGCCCAGTTCACCGCGCGTTGCCTCAGGATATTTCCCAGCTCATCCCTGAGCGTGACGGCAATCGTCAGGCTGTCGTAGACGTTGATCGCCGCGGACGGTGGGCTGAGTTCCACCGTGTGAACGGGCGGTGCATTGGGATCGACCACCCTGACCGACGTGGAGTCGGACAGATCGAAGCTCGACGCGGAGATCGAAACGATGCCGGCCTGCAGACCTCGGACGAAGGCGAACTCGCCCGTGGGAATCCCTCCGCTCTGATCGCGAAGGTCGGCGGCATCCTGCGGGCTATGGAGCCAGGAGATCGGCTGCCCCGCCAGGGTATCACCGGTCGCGTCGAGGACCACCGCACGCAGCATGATCTCCTGATCGACCTCGACCTCACTCGGCCCTACGATCTCGATCGACGCAGCCATGCCGAGAGTTACTGTCACACCAGTCACGGTAACGGCACCCAGCGAGACCGTGCCCGGCGGTGTGGCGCGCACGATGTAGCTCCCTGGAAGCAGGAAGTCGATCTTGAACTCGCCACTGGCGTTCGTGGGCCCGGTCGCGACCGTCCACCACGTCTGGGAGCCGGCTGCCACATCGCCACGCAACACGCTCACGGTAGCGTTCTCGATCGGCTCGGCCGTGCCGTCCCCATCCGCGTCGCCAAGGAGGCTTCCGACGATGCCGCCGGTCGCCGCCTCGTTGACCGCGCGGATCCATGGAATGAAGACGAAATCCGGTCCTGCGCCGGCGCCCGAGAGCGTGTCGGCCTGCCGTTCGTTCAGCCAGAAGCTCCTGCCAACGTCGAAGTCGATCACGATCTCGCTTCCCTCTTCAGGCACCGCGAGCGGCTCCTCAACCAAGGCGTGAAGCGCCAGTTCGCCAGCGATGGGCCACTGAACCGTGGCCAGCGCGCCGTCGTGATACGTGACTGATGACGAATCGGTGTCGATCACGACCCGCACAGCGAGGTACTGCCCCGCCGGCAACTCGCCTTCACCCACGATCGCGGTTGCACCCTGCTGAAGCTCCAGCA
>CAYGCN010000128.1:6561-8064 GCA_964348385.1 uncultured Gemmatimonadaceae bacterium | reverse complement strand
TTCCCAGTCCACGGATTCCGTCCCCTGCGCTTGAAGCTCCAGCAGATTGAACCGCTGACGCGGTGTAACGATGGTGGCCCACTGCCAACTTGGGTCGGTGCTGTCGGCCGTTGCCGACGCGTCCACACTCACGATGTACACATCCACTCGATCTACCGCATCGAATGGAAAGGGCGCGTCCGTGAGGAGCACACGGGTTGGTTGTGGCTCCGGCCCGCCAATGCCATCGGTGGTGGAGTCACACCCAACGGCCAACGTCAACATGACGAACCCGGCAAGCTTCCGTCCGGCCTGTGTCGTGATCCGCATCTGCCCTCCGTCGCAGCGCACCCAGGTATGGCGTTCTCTTCCATACCACGCGCCAGACGTCAGAGTTCTGACATCATCGGCGCCCGACGTCCGCTCCCAGGGGAACCGTCCAGGTGGACGCCCTTCCACCTGGCGTGAATCGAGCGACCACGCGTCCCGCAACCTCCACGGTGATTACGCTGAGGGTCGCCGGCACGATCACCTCGTAGTCCGCGGTCGACTCGTCGGTATTGACGATCCGAAGTCCGTCCGGCAGAACCACGAGCTGTTCCATTGCGCTGCCACCTCGCACCGCGGCAGTCACTGCGGACGCTCCTCCTGCCCCTACCGTGACCGTTCCGGTCCGCTGATTGCCTGCAACACGAATGAAGAACCTCGGACCCGATGGTGCGAAGGACACGGAGGCGGTCGTTGCCGGTTCGGCGGTCGGCGTCTCGTCCGCAGCAACAATCTCCTCGGAATCACCGGTCACGAGCGTCCACACCTGGAGGGATCGTTCGACGATCCATGCACGAACGGGCTGCACGGCGACGGCCACACTCGCAACCATTAGCACGACGGCCGCAGCCGCGAGCGCGGGTGACGCCGCGAACCGGCGCGGCGCACGAAGGGCGGTGTCGGACACGGGGACGTCCGTGGCCTGGAGCAACTCGCCGAGTCGCGCCGATCGCCGTCGGAAGGTGGCGAGCCTGTCGGCGCACGCGTCGCAGGTCGCGAGGTGCCGTGCAACGGCCTCGCGTTCGTCGTCCTCGATCGCCGCGTCGAGGTACCGCACGAGTGTAGCGTCTTCGAGGTGAGCCCTCATACGTCCTCCGCGTCGAGCCCGAGTTCGCCGGCGAGCCGGTTCAACGCTCGCGCAATCATCGTCCCAACCGACTTCGCCGTCGTACCGACCGCCTCCGCGATCACACGGTGGGACAACCCCGATTCTCTCAACAACAGCACGGTGCGATCTCGCTCGGGTAGTCCGGCCAGCGCGGCTCGAACCCTGGCGCGTAGGTCGGCCTGCGTCGCAGCAGTCGCCGGATCGGTCGGCGGGTCGCCCGGAGGAGTCGCGGCAGCTTGTTGACGAGCGGACATCGGCTCCGCCGGATCAGGCCACCATCACCATCGGCTACCCGGCGGCGATGGCCCACCTCAACAACCACGGCGACTTCTACGGCGGCTGCCCGGTGAACGACCAGTTCATCGACG
>CAYGCN010000128.1:1936-6551 GCA_964348385.1 uncultured Gemmatimonadaceae bacterium | reverse complement strand
TCGAACGGTGTCGTCGCGCGATCGAGGCGGTCGTCGTAGAGGTACTCCCCGAGGACCCCGACATCGGCTGACGTCCCGAACGCGCCGACGAACGCGTCGGCCCTCGTCTCTGGCCAGCCGGGTCGCCACGGTGAAGAGCCAGGGTCGCAGATCGTCCAGGCGCCGAGGCGGCCGCGTGACCAGGCGCGCAAACGTCTCCTGCACGACATCTTCCGCGACGTCCGAGTCACCCGTGAGCCTCGCGACATAGAGATAGAGCGGTGCCCGGTGCTCGCAGAACGCGGCATGGACGAGAGCATGGTCAGAAGGCGACGGTAACCCCCGCGAACGGCAGCAACGGCAACCCACGGTCGAACAGATCGCAGATCCCGTCTTCGCGGGCAATCGCGACGAGACCGGACGGAGGCTCGTCACAGGCTCCCAACGACCCCACGTACGTGACCGCGCTTCGCCGATTGAGCACGTTCAGCACTTGGACGTACACTCGCAGCTCCCACCCGCGAAACTCCTTGTGCCAGTCGGTCAGGATACTGGCTGTGGCGAACGGGGGCGCTCGCTGTGCGTTGGGCTCCTCGATCGCCAGGTACCCCGCCGGAGGCGGGCAGCTCCCCGTCAGGCTGTCGCACGGAAGGGTCTGGAGGACGAACCGCGTGTACGGCGCGCCGCTGGCCAGCGACGCGGCCGCCCCGACGCGCAGAGACCGGCCCACGCTCAGGAGTGCCGTAGCGTCCAGCGCACTCCGCCGGTCGGCAGGCGACGGGTACACCATCCCCTTGGCGGCGACGTTCGAGATCCCGTAGGTATAGGCAGCCGACGCCGTCCATCTCCCCACCAACTTTCGCGCGGAGAACTCGGCACCCCAGGCCAGGTTTCGAGCGGAGACGAAGACCGGTCGCAGGTTGGTGAACTGGCCGGGCGTCGGATCGGGCAGCGTCATGCCGACCGAGTACCGTCGGTACAGATTGCCACTCCCCATCCACTGATCGGAGAGCCATCCCTCGAGACCGAGCGTCAAGACATCGGACCGCACAGCGGGAACGCTGTCTCCAGCCAACAGCCATACGTCCGTGAGGTGTAGATCCGGACCGATGCCCGGTCCCGCGGGTGCGACCGCCTGCGTGTATTGGAACGACCGTGCATATCCGGCGGAGATGGTCGCGCGTCCGTCGCCGATCGCGTACCGAGCCGCCACTCTGGGCGAGAGCGCCACCGTTGGGGCATTGGGAGCCGAGTCACCGAGTTCGGCACGTATCCCGATGTCGAAGGTGAAGGCGTCGCCAATGGACCACCTCGAGTCGCCCCACAGCGCGACTGACGATCGGCGCTCGTTGAGCTGAAGAGAATCGTACACGACGTCGGACGGATACGGCCGCGGGTACGGGCCATCGTAGTACTGCCGTTGGCTCACCAGCTGGACGCCGGCAGACTCGAAGTGCCCGACCGATTGAGACGTCCCCTGAACCGGGTGGCCCCAACGGTGCTTCTCGTGAGCAGGCCTCCCACTGGGGCGAGGACGCTGACGCGGCCCATCAAATTTCCCCACGACCCGGTGGACCCGCGAATCAGATTCCGCACATCCCCACGCAGGTAGTCCCACTCCACGAGGCCGCTCGCCTCGACCACCGCGACACTTCCAAGAGGAAACGACACTCTGCCGACCCCATCCACGAAGGAGTAGGGCACCCGCAACTCCTGATCTCCCGTGACGCCGGCCACGGCCCCCATCACGAGATCGACGTGCGAGCGTTGCGCCGCCAGCATTATCCCGCCACGCCCGCTCGCAAACCGTCGATCGAGGGTTGCGCGTGCGCTCACTGCCGATAGGTCAGCCGCACCAGACCATCGCTCCGCCGTCGCCGGGCGCGACTGGAGGTCGATCACGCCTGCCGCCCCTTCCCCACGCGCCGGAGACCGCACGCCCGGAAGGAACAGCACCGTGCCGAGTGCGTCGGGATTGACTCCTGAGAAGATCCCTGACATGTGCACCGGATTGTAGAGCGGCATGCCGTCGAAGTAGACGCGGGTGTGCGACCACGGTGCGCCGCGAGTCCACAGTCCCGCCGTGAAGTCGTCTCGCGTCGAGACACCGGGCAGCCGATGCAGCGCGCGGAACAGGTCAACCTCGCCGAGCGTCACGGCTTCGATCACTTCGCCGCGCGTGATTACGCGCGCGTCGCTGGTGAGAAGTCGGCGGTGTTTGAAGTCGGCTGCGGCCAACCTCGTCGGGGGCAGTTCTCGCGCCGTCAGATCGATGCCGAAAGGAACCGCCCAGACGGTGACCTCCTCGGGTGCCAACCGTATCGGAGCGACTTCGAGACCCACCGACACTCGGAACGGTTCGGCGCGCCCCAGATTGACCACCACGCGCGCCGGCCGATACCCGAGTCGGCGAACGCGGAGGACGTACCGGCCGAGTGGGAGCCGACCGAATCGGTAGCGCCCCTCAGCATCCGTCACACTCGCTACCCCAGCGGACCAGAGGACGTCGTCATCCCGGCCGACAACGACACCGTCGTTGTCGGGCACTAGCCTGACCGTCGCCCCGGCCAGCGGTGCGCCCGTCTCCGCATCCAGCACCACTCCGGTGATGGTGCCGCCGCGCGCGGTATCGGGGGAAACAGTCTGCCCACCGAGCGCGCTGGGTAACACACCGAAGACGGCTGCGACCACAGGTACCAGCAGGGGTCGGATCATGGCGGATGCTCTCACACTAGTACCACGTGCATCCAGGGTTTGTTCTGACGGAGAAGCGTGCGTGTTGCTGTCAGTGCCGATCTCGGCGCTGGGCATGCACGGATCGCCCTGCGGACTCCTGGCTCAACCAAGGGCGTGCAAACTCACCGCGCGTGCGAATGCCCGTCAAGCGCAGCGGGGCGTTGAGCCACGTTCTCGCTGGTGTCGTGTGTGGCAAATGAAACCGCGGTTCGGAACCGCGCCGCCTCGGGCAGTCGCAGGAGGAGTGCGTTCACCGTCTCTCACCGGGGCCGAGGGACGTCACGCCAAGATATCCAACCGTGTTGCACGCACTGTCCCGACCCGGGGGGGCAAGATGCGCATAACCCGACCAGTCGTCTCAAGTAGCGGAGCCTCCAGCAATCCCAGGGCGGTTCTGGCCGATTACGACACCGATGTTGACAGTGACTTTCCCCAGCAACGGCGGTCAAAACTCCAATCTGTGTCAGCTTGAGCGGTCCGACGAACGGGGTGCACCCCGATTGGCGGAGCAAATGTCCCGAGACTAGCACCTCATGTCCCAAAACGGGCCTAGCGGCTGTCCGGTGGCGACGGCAGATTGGCGACTCGCGCGTTCGCGGCTTCAGGAGGTGAGCGATGGCCAGCGGGCGACTTGAAGTACGCGGCACGATGAGGCTCGATCAGTTCTGGCCGACGGGATCCTCGGACACCGATACCACGAAGATCCTTGTCGATGTGGGCCCTGACGCCTTCCAGTTTCGGGCCCATCCGGCGGCCGTCGAAGAACCCGCAATTCGACGCAGCGGCCGACGTGGGCCCAGTAGTCCTGCCGAAGCTGCTCCGCCGGACCTGGGCAGTCCATCGGCGCTCAAAGATGGTGACCGACACATTCCTGCAATACCTCCGAAGTGAGAACGACCAGATGCTCCTGACGGAGGATTTTGTGGAACAGGGACCGGCTGCGGTCGTGCGGACGCTGGGCGAGTTCCTGCACGCGAACGGCCTCTCCGACCTCTGGCCGGAAGAGATGGTCTTCCGTGAAGCAGCGTGCAGGCTCGTGGATGCGAATGGGCAGGCGGTGGAGGCGTGGTGAGTGGAGATCAGCCTGCCGCGGAGCAGGACTTCAGAAGCTGACCGAAGAGTGGCTGGTCCGGCTCCTCGAATGGGGGACGCCGGACTAGCCGCAACGCCGACCCAGAGGAGGAGCATGATGAAGCGTTTGACCGTATTGACGTGTTGCGCCTCCAGCCTATTGCTGCTCTCGTGTGGCGAGCAGCGGGTTCCTGCAGAGACGCTCGAGGCGGCACAGACTGCCAGACTACAGTACGACTCGCTAGCTCAGCAGGTGGCGCGGTCGCTGGCCTTCGTGGGCCAACCGCTGCGAGACCTCAACGACGAACAGATGGCATCGGTGGCCGCACTGCTCGTCATGACACGGGTGGCAGCGCAGACCGAGCGCCTTGCGGGTGGCGCTCTCGCTGAGTCCTTTTGGGCCGAAGTGCCGGAGATTTGCCCACCGTTGCCGCAGGTGGACCTCCAGCTAGGCGACTGTTTGGATGCGCATATCGCCTACGCCAGCGCCATGGCGAGATGTCTGGACGAGGGGAAGACGGAGGATCAGTGCGACCGGGAGACAGCGGGGGAGATGTCCGCGACGGTAATATGTGAGATGCGCAAGATCGAAGAGATGAAGGAGATCATCGGGCGGATCCCGGGCCGTGACTGGCCTCCAGGGCCATTCCCGTGGCCGATAGAGCCTGGCGTGGCGCCGGTCGAAGGCTCTCCGTGACCTTCAGGTGAAGCGGCTGACAGTCCGCACTTGCTCGCATTGACCCAGTGGCTCCCCGATTTCGACACGGGCGGCCACACCGTGACCCTGCGACCCTGAGGCGCCGTCGGCACCGACGGGGAGCGAGCGGAT
>CAYGCN010000128.1:0-1926 GCA_964348385.1 uncultured Gemmatimonadaceae bacterium | reverse complement strand
TCTTCTCCGGACGCTTAGAGGTCGGTCAGCGTCAGGCGGCTGGCGTCGACATCCAGGGAGAGCTTGACGGCGTCGAACCGATCATCGCGTGCCTCGTCGGGCCTAAAGGCCCTCCCTACAGGTTTTTGGGTCCGATCCATCACTGGATGTAGCAGAAGATCGAGCGCCGGCCACTGCCGACGCGTAGATCAACCCGGGACCCCCTGACGCGAAGCGCACGCGGGCGGTCGGGTGTGGCGGCGGGGGCGTGACGCGTTCGCGGACGCGGGCCGGGTTGGGATGCAATGGGGGCGTCAACCCCATCGGCCGCTCGTCCTGCGTCAGACCGGTGCGGCCCGCAATCGCAGCGCGTTGCCGATCACCGACACCGAACTGAAGCTCATTGCGGCTGCCGCGATCATCGGGCTCAGCAGAATGCCGAAGAAAGGATAGAGGACGCCCGCCGCCACCGGGACGCCGAGACTGTTGTAGACGAACGCAAAGAACAGGTTCTGGCGGATGTTGCGCATCGTGGCGCGGCTCAACCGGCGCGCCCGCACGATGCCGCGCAGGTCGCCACGTACGAGCGTGACGCCGGCACTCTCCATGGCGACATCCGTGCCGGTGCCCATGGCAATCCCCACGTGTGCCTGCGCCAGCGCCGGCGCATCGTTGATCCCATCGCCAGCCATGGCTACGATGCGACCCTCGGCCTGTAGTCGTTTCACCGCATCGACCTTCTGGTCGGGCAGCACCTCGGCAACCACGTCGTCGATTCCAAGCGAGCGGGCCACCGCCATCGCGGTGGTGCGGCTGTCTCCCGTAAGCATGACGATCCGGATGCCTTGCTCATGGAGACGCTCGACCGCCTCGAGCGTCGTGTCCTTCACCGGATCCGCGACGCCCAGCATTCCCGCGAGCGCACCCTCCACCGTCACGAACATCACCGTCTGACCCTCCTGTCGCAGGCCCTCCGCATACGTGACCGAGGGGCCGGGGTCGACCCTGAGCTCGTCGAGAAGCTTCAGGTTGCCGAGCGCTACGGTGCGCCCACTCACGCGGCCCCTGATGCCTCGACCCGTGAGCGACTCGACGTCCACTGCGCTCTCGAGCCGGATGCGGCGCTCCTCCGCACCCTGGACGATCGCCGCGGCCAACGGATGCTCACTGCCCCGCTCGACGCTCGCCGCCAAGCGCAACAGTTCCTCGTCGCTCCATCCGTCCACCGGCGCGACGGTTGCCAACTTCGGCTTGCCGAGCGTGAGGGTCCCCGTCTTGTCGACCACCAGCGTGTTGACCTTGCGCAGGACCTCGATCGCCTCGGCATTCTTGAAGAGGACACCGAGTGTGGCGCCTTTGCCGGTCGCCACCATGATGGACATGGGCGTCGCGAGTCCGAGCGCGCAGGGACAGGCGACGATGAGCACGGCGATCGCGTTGATCAGGGCGTACGCCATCGCCGGCTCCGGTCCCCAGACGCCCCAGACGATGAAGGTGATCACGGCGATCAGCACCACCGCGGGCACGAAGTACGAGGCGACGACGTCGGCGAGCTTCTGGATCGGCGCCCGACTGCGCTGTGCCTCCGCCACCATCCGAACGATCTGCGCCAACAGTGTGTCGCTACCCACGCGCTCGGCACGCATCACCAAGGAGCCTGTCCCGTTCACGGTAGCTCCGATCAGCCGGTCTCCCGCCGCCTTTTCCACCGGCACCGGTTCGCCGGAGATCATTGATTCGTCCACCGCGCTCGTGCCCTCCATGACGACGCCATCGACCGGCACCTTCTCTCCGGGGCGGACGCGCAGCCGGTCACCAGGGTGCACCTGCTCCAAGCGGACATCGACCTCGGAACCGTCGTTTTCGATCCGCCGCGCCGTCTTGGGGGCGAGCCCGAGTAGCGCCTTGATCGCCGCACCCGTGCGGCTGCGCGCCTTGAGTTCGAGC
>CAYGCN010000127.1:7270-9290 GCA_964348385.1 uncultured Gemmatimonadaceae bacterium | reverse complement strand
TGAGCCCGATCTTCGCGGCGGCGGCCATGAGCTTCAGCTCCGTCTCCGTGGTCGGGAACGCGCTGCGGCTCCGGGGAGCGCCGGTGTGACGGCCCCCACCCCGTCCTCCCGCACCGTTCGGATCGCCGGCGCGGGTCCCGCTGGGCTCGCCGCGGGGCTGACCGTGGCTCGGGGTGGCGGACGCGCGGTTGTCATGGAGCGCCGCGCCGGTGTCGGCCGGCGGTTCCATGGCGACTTCCAGGGTCTGGAGAACTGGACCACAGCCAGCGACGTGTTGGATGAACTCTCGTCGTTGGGCGTCGAGCCGACGTTCGAGACGGCGGCGTTCCGTGAACTGGTCGTGTTCGACCCTCAGGGTCATGGGTACGTCTACCGTTCCGTCGCGCCGATGTGGTATCTGGTGCGCCGTGGTGCGGAGGATGGTACGGTTGACCGGGCCCTGAAGGCACAGGCGGCGGCCGCGGGGGTGGAGTTCGATTTCGGTCGGACGGTGGAGCGCCTCCCAGAGGGTGGAATCGTGGCGCACGGACCGCGGCGCCCGGACGCGATTGCGCTGGGGTATGTCTTTCGGACGAAGCGCGCCGACGCGGCGTACGCGGTGGTGTCCGACGACCTGGCACCCAAGGGCTACTCCTACCTGCTCATTTCCCGAGGGCGAGGCACTGTCGCGAGCTGCATGTTCGCGGACTTCCACAACGACAAGGCGTACTTGGAACGAACCGTCGCCTTCTTCCGCGACCAGGTCGGCCTCGAAATGATCGAACCGCGGCGGTTCGGGGGATTCGGCAATCTCTACATCGAGGGTGGTGCGCGGAGGGCGAACCTCTTGTATGCAGGGGAGGCGGCGGGATTTCAAGACGCGCTCTTCGGATTCGGGATGCGTTACGCCCTGCTCTCCGGCCACCTTGCCGCTCGTGCGTGGATGGACGGGCGACCGGAACGCTACGACTGGTTGTGGCGCGGCCGGCTCGCAGGGTTGCTGCAGCTCGCCGTCGTCAACCGCTACCTCTACGAGCGCCTGGGGAACGCTGGTTACGTGCGATTGCTGCGGCGCATCAACCGCGCACAGGACGCCAGAGACTTTCTGCGTCGCTGGTACGCGTCAGGGACCGTCCGGCGGTGGCTGCACCGATATGCGAGTTGGAGGATCGCCGCCGGGCGGCGGAAGCTGACTGCGCAGTGTCGGGAGGGGTGCGACTGCACCTGGTGTCGATGCTGGCACGACTCGTCGGGCGGCTGAGCATCGGCCCGGACTCCGGCGAGCGCAGACGGAACTGCATTCAGGGAGTACAACGTGACAACACGAAGAAGCAGGGGGAGTAGGAGATCGAATTACGTGATCGTCGGCGCCGTGTCGCTCGCTCTCGCGGCAATACTGGGCACACGTATGCTGGCGCCGCGTGACGCACGAGGCGCGGAAGTGACCGTTTACACCACTCCCACGTGCGGCTGTTGCACCGCGTGGGCGGAGCACATGAGGGAGGCCGGCTTCCACGTCAACGTCGAGTACCGCGAGAAGCTCACGCCGGTCAAAGCACAGTAGGGCGTTCGGGGAGTGCTCCAAACGTGTCACACAGCGATCGTCAACGGCTACGTAGTGGAAGGCCATGTCCCGGCCGAGGCGGTGCGACAGGTGCTGGTCGCCTTCGCCGAGTTCTCGGAGGCCAAGGACCTGTCGGGGATGGACACGCTGTTTGCGCCGGATGACTGGGTGCGCATCATCGAGGGTGCAGGCGTCGATTCCGGCTGGGCGGACTATCGCGATCACCACATCGGACCGGAGCTCGAGCACCTCGAGAACTTCTGGTACCGATACTTCGCAATAGAGCCATAGGTCCGGGGTGCCGTTGCGTGGGCGCCGTTCCGATACGAGCTCAGCGCCGATTTACCCACTGGGCATGTCGACGTCGAGGGCCGAGGTACGGCCATTCTCGAGGAGCGTAGCGGCCGGTGGGTGATCGTGCATCTCCACACGTCGGGGCGGCGACGGGGCCCGGGGCAACGGTGAGCCGGGGAGGAG
>CAYGCN010000127.1:2839-7260 GCA_964348385.1 uncultured Gemmatimonadaceae bacterium | reverse complement strand
TGGTCGGCTGGGGTGGGAATCAGCCGCTATCTTCGGTGTGCTTCGGCTCCGCTGGGACAAAGCGCTCGGGATGCCTCGTGAAGAGGCGCTTGCAGCGCTCGGAGCAGAAGTAGTAGGTCTTGCCCGCGATGCGAGCCGTGGCGGCGGCCTCTTCTTCGGCAAACTGCATCCCGCAGACCTCGTCGCGCGCCAACATGGCTTTACCACTCGTGTTCACGGTGTTCGTGGCTTTACACACGCTCGCCGGAGACCGCCGCCCAAAGGCCTCGACCCGGCTCGATCGTTCTGGATCGAAGGCTCCGCTGGCGATACCATGGCTTCGAGCAGCGTCTCCACCCGCGCCGTCGCCTCGCGAGTGTGCTCCGTACGCCTTCCATCCCAGCCGCTGGCGCCACTCGTTGCGCACCAACACCTCGAACTCGTCGAACGAGACGCCGCCGAGTTCCCGATCTGGCTCTCGCGGGAACGGCGTTCGCGTGGCGCAGTAGGGACACGTCGTCGCGCTCACGTTCGTGCGCCTCCGGCGTCGGGCCAGGCCCCCCGCGTGCGCGCTCCGTCCTCGGACTCCGCAAACCGGGCTGGCTCGCGCTCGAACGCCGCATGGCATCCCGTGCCGCAGAAGTAGTACGTCGTCCCGTTCCATTCGGCCTGACCGACGGCACGCTCCGCGTCGATCCTCATTCCACACACTGGGTCGGTTACCTGCATCGTGCACCTCCAACCGGTCCACAGGCTCGACTCCGCAGCATACATGCCGCTCGGTCGGCATGACGCAATCTCGTATGGGGTAAGGGGTTGTGTCGCTCGGGTTGGATTGGGGTCACGCGCTGCCGCTGCGAGAGCCCCCATGACATGGGTGATATGGCGCGCGCCGGTTCAGCAAGACGCGCGTGATCGCTACTGCACCACCCAGTCCGACAGCACTCGCAACGGGCGGTCGCCCCACCTCGGGTCGTTCGTGCGCAGTTGCACCCTGAAGTCGTGTGGACCGCCCATGTTGGCCGTCATCATGAATCGCATGGATAGGTTTGTCTCCTCTCCGGGTTCCAGTACCATCGAACCGATGGTCGGGACCGGTGGTCAGCACCCCGCGACGGCTTTGACCCACGGGGCGTCGGTGAACCTCAGGGGCGCGTCTCCAGCATTCCGCAGGAGAAAAGTCGCGTTGGCCCATTGTCCGACCGGCACCGTACCCAGGTCGATCGTGACCGGGCTCACCTCCAGCTTGGAGGTGCCACCCGCCGCGGCATCGCTGTGAGGGCGCTCCGCGTCATCGGTACACGCCGCCACGAATACGAGGACTGCGACTACCACGGTCAGCCCCGAGGACAGCCGGGACACCGGGCCCACTTCGGTGCTGCGCGAACAGGGTCGGCTCACCGTCTGCGGTCGCGCCGCCAAGGCGGTGTACGCGTGTCGCTCACTGTCTAGCTCCATTCCAGGTGACCCCATCGGCGGCCCCGTCACTCGACGACGATTCGCCCGCGCAGCATTCCCATGGCACACATGAACGGGAACTCGCCAGGCTCTCGTGGCACGAACTCGACGCTCACCTCGACGCCCGGTGGTAGCGCCGCCTGCCGATCAAAGGCCGGCAGAATGACGTGCTCGGAACAACGCGCGTGCTCCTCTCGGCGAAACACCAGGCGAGTCGGGCGATTGCGCTCAAGCACGATCGTGTCTGGAGTGTATCCGCCCTTCACCACAACGAGTGCACTCTGCGTCCCGTTTGTCCGGGTGGCCCGCTCGGCCCCTCGCGGTGGCAGCCAAAACCGCCCGACTACCGCGGCGATGAGGGTGAGCCCTATCAGATTCACCAGAATGACATCGCTCGCCATCGCTCACGCCTCTCGTCCGCGGCCGCACCACGGTCGGGCTGCGTTTGCCGCGACCGTAAGCGAGCTGAGGACCATGGCTGCCGTGGCGACGATCGGTGGGAGCAGCACCCCGGTTACTGGGTAGAGGAGTCCGAGTGCCACCGGGACGGCTACGGCGTTGTAACCGAGCGCGCCAATGACGTTCTGCCGGATCGCGCGCATCGTCCGCCGGCTGAGCGCGATCGCAGTGACCGCACCGTCCATCCGCCCGGTCAACAGGGTTATGTCCGCAGCCTCGGTCGCGACATCGACCCCGGTTCCGAGCCCGATCCCGACGTCTGCGAGAGACATCGCTGCCGCATCGGTACGGACGTTTCCGACCATCGCCACCTGCCTACCTGCTGCCCGAAGCCGTGTCACCAGCTCGGCGGCCGGCTGGGGAGCCCGTCCACGCCCGGGTGCTGGGTGACTGTGGATCACGTCCAACCCCATGCGGCGAAGCGCAGCGAATGCGGGCGCGCGCGTCAGATCGGGTTCCTCCTGGGTTGGAGAAGGGCCCACGACGACGGTGTCGACACGGCGCGCCGCGTCGAGAGCCTTGGCGGAACGCACCAGCACGCCGTCCCGGACGGCGCGCCCGATGCCGGCTGCCACCGCCGACGGAGTACCTAGAGCGAGCGCGCGGGGACTGGCGGCGATCAGCACCACGAGGAACGCCCTCACCGCGTAGTGCACCGCGGGCTCGGGGCCCAGCGTGTACCACCCCATGAAGCCCACAATGGCCACAATAAGGACGCCGGGCGTGAACGCCTTCGAGACGGCATCGAGGCGGCGCTGGATAGGTGCCTTGGTCCCTTGCGCCTCACTTGCGAGATCGACGCCCCATCTAATGAGTGTGTCTTTGCCGACCCGAGTCGCCTGCATCGTGAAGCGACGGCCGAGGTTTCGCGAACCCGCGAGTACGCGATCCCCAACACCGCGATCGAGCGTGCGCCGCTCTCCCGTAACGTCCGACAGGTCTGTCCGCGCGCTGCCCTCGATGACCTGTCCGTCGGCGGGGATCCGTTCGCCGGGAGCAACGACGACCACGTCGCCCGTCACGATCTCCTCCCGCGGGACACCGACCTCCCGCCCTCGGCGGCGCACACGCCCCACTGGGGGCAGCAACGCCCGGAGGCGGGCTATCGGGCGGGCGGCCTGCGCCTGGGCGCGCACTTCGAGCGCTCGGCCAAGGAGTGCGAGCGCGACCACGCCAATCGCCAAGTCGTACAGAGGCCACGCCGGCGATGCCGGGAGTGCAGGCTCTGGCAGCACTACCCACAGGGCCGAGTATGCCCACGCCACGGCAACGGCGAGGGCAACCAGCATGCTCGCATCGGCTGTTCCGTGGCTGAGCGCGATGCGGAGCGCGCGGAAGAAATGGCGTCCGCTATAGAGGAGTCCGATAAGCGCGAGCGTGGCTAGCGTCGCCCACACGGTCCGGCTGCCGAGTGTCGTGAACAAGAGGCTCGATTCCCAGCCGAACCACGTCGGGTGGGAGAGAAGCAGGGTGGGGGCTGCGATCGCGGTGGAAAACCAAAACCGACGCATGAGATCGCGGTATTCAGCCTCTTGCTGCGTCAGCACGTCGGGGCCTGCGTCGAGTCCGGCGACCGCAGGTGGCAGTAAGACGTCGAACCCCTGGCGCGCGATGGCGTCCCGTACCACCGCCAGATCGGTCCGTCGCGGGCTGTATTCGACTGTGAGCGTCCGGCCGACCAGGTCGACGTTTCCGGCGTGGACCCCTGCCACCCCCTGCACGGCACGTTCCAGACGGTGTGCGCTGTTCGCGCCGTCGAGTCCAGCCAGGGGCAGCCTCCACCGGGCGACGCTCCGTCCGACCTCGAGCTGCCGGTCCTCAAGGGTGCGGACGAGCTGCTCGATGGACACGCGCCCTGGGTCGAACACTACCACCGCGCGCTCCGAGACAGGATTCACTGTTGCCTCCCGCACGCCGTCGAGCCGCTCGAGCCACCTAGCCAGCGGTGCGGCAGCGCCGGGACAGCCCAAGTTTCCGATGGGGAGTTCGACGCGCTCGAGCTTGAGTCGCTGGGCTGGTACCGCCGGTCCCTCACCCAACGGGTGGGCCCGTGTCGACCCATGAGCGGTTGAACGTCGGCGCATGCTTCCGACCGCGGGGTACCGGCTAGGTTGCCGACGAACTTCGCCAGGCGAGGGGGTCCCGCTCGTTGATCATCGGTGGGATTCCTCGGACTGGCCGTGCTTGCTGCCCCGGGGGTGCATCGCCCCGCCCATTGGACACATCCGGCCTGACAATTCAGCGAGCTGCCCGCGCTGTGCTTCCGAGAGAATCCCGCGCACGGTGGCTGCACGAGTGATGTGGTCAACCTGTCTGCCGGACCGCTCTCCGAGTACCCGTTCGGCTGCGGCTCTGATGCGCGCCGTGTTGGGGCGCGCGGCCGTGAATGCTGCCTCGAGCTCCTCGAGACCCTGCCTCCGGGCATCCTTGTCTGCCCGACCTGCAGCTGCTTCAACGTCTACGACGAGATCGAGCCCGGCGGCCGAAGCTGCCGCGTGCGCTGCTGGGACGCCTGCCTCTACCGG
>CAYGCN010000127.1:531-2829 GCA_964348385.1 uncultured Gemmatimonadaceae bacterium | reverse complement strand
CCGCGGTGGTGGCGTCGCTGCGCCGGGCGATGGCGAGTCGGGAGCCCGATCCGCTGCCACTCATGAGGCTGCTGGGGGAAGTGGCGGCCGCTGCCGGCTTCGTCCGCTGGCCGGACGACCTGCAGCTGCTGCCAGTGTCTCAAGCTGCTCCACCTGCGCAGGTGCCAGCTGCAGCGTGTCGCGCAGCCGAAGCACGCGTTCGGGTTGATAGCGCATGAGATCCTGCATGATGTCAGGGCCGACCATCCCTCCCATGCCACCCATCATTTCCATTCCCATCATCCCGCCACCCTGCATCATGCCGCCGCCCTGCATCATGCCGCTCATGGGGCACGGAGCCGACATCGACGCGCGCGCACTGTCGGCCCGTTGGGTGTGCTGCGCGGCAAGTCCGGCCGGAACGAAGAGCAGGGCCGCCGCGGCCGCAGTCTGGTAAACGATTCTCGTGGCACGATCGTACAGCATCTGTTTCTCCTTGGTCTGTTGTGGTTGGGCCTTTCGTCCTCTGAGTGCAGAAGCCCACGGGCCGGAAGGCCGTCGCGACGGTCGGGTCCGGTGCTTGCACCTCCTCCAGCGAGAATCGCAACTTTAGAGCCACCCGCTAAAGGGATCCAGCTAACAGTGCCACAACGAGTTACGGAGTCTGGATGGGAGGGGGTGTCGGTTCCCCCCCGCGCCGCCTCGCCCGATCCTTGGGGCAAACCACCCATGATGTCCTCAGGAGCGACGGCATGAAGTGGCATCCGGGTCGGTTCACGCTCGGGACCCAGGTGCTGATTCTATTGCTCGCGTTTGGCGCCATCCCGCTGGCGGCGGCCATCGCCATCGGGTATGCGGTGAGCCGGAGGATCATCACCGAGCAGGCCGTTGGGGCGCTGCGCGAGCTCGGTCGGCAACAGGCCGTTCATCTCGCCACCGAGCTCACGCGGCAGCGGCTCTTGCTCCGGACGATCACAGGGCAGCTTGGCGACGCGGAGACGCTGCGTCGGCTTCCGACTGATCGGGTATCCCTGCTGTTGGAGCAGAGCCTTCCTGAGGACGGTGTGTTCGACGGCCTCCGGCTGGTGACCGGCCGGGGAGAGGTGCTAGCGAACGTGGCCCTCCGGCTGCGAGCACCTCAGTGGCCGGATCGCGCCCCGGCGGCCGACTGGGCAGTGCGGGGCGTCGCGGTCCACTGGCGTGACGGGCGTGCTGTGGCATACCTGCTGGCTGTGCCTCTGGGGGGGCGTGACCGGTTGGTGTGGCTCGAAGGGCACGTTCGGGCCGACGACTTCAGCCGGCTCTTTGCAATGCCGACGCACTTGATGGGCGAGGTGGAATCGGCGGTTCTCACTACGGAGGGCCGTGCAGTCCTCGCCGCGCACGATCATGCGGCTCGCACGATCGCGTCCGCGCTCGGCGCGGTAGACAGTGATAGTCTCGGGGTGCGCCGCGCGCGTCTTGGGCAGGGGGAGGCGCTCGTCTTGTCGTCCGGCATCGCGGGTACTGACTGGGTGTTCGGCGCGGCACTTCCCCTCGAGATCGCGCTCGCTCCCCTTGCGGGCTTTCGAAACGCCGCGCTGCTCGCCGCGACCGTGCTCGTGGTACTGATCGCCGCGACGGCGATCGTGGCGACTCGCTCTATCAGCACGCCGCTAAGAGGACTGGCAGCGGCGGCCCGCAGGTTTGGGCGTGGGGAGGGCGCGTTGCCTGTCGGGGGCTCGGGATCCGCAGAGGTGCACCTCCTGGTGAGGGCCTTCAATCAGATGGCAGACGACCTGCAGCGCTCTCGTGCCGAGATCATACAGCTCCATCAGCAGGACATGGAGCGAGCCCAACAACTCGCAACGGTGGGGGAGATGGCGACCGGCATCGCACATGAGGTGCGGAATCCGCTCATGGGCGTTCTGGGAGCCCTCGAGCTGGCGGTCAACCGGCTGCCAGCGGAGGACGCTGCGCGTCCACTGCTTGAGGAAGCGCGTCAGCAGCTTCGCCGCATCGAAACGACGACCACACAGCTGCTGCGGTATGCGAGACCGCCGGAACTGCGGGAGGTCACGGTTGACCCACATCACTTGGTCGAGCGTGCGGTGCGCGTGGTCGAGCCGCCGTGCAAGGCAGCTATGGTTGCGGTTGACGTCGAGCCGGCATCGGCTCCGGTCCTGGTGCGAGTGGATCCGGAGTTGATGGTTCAGGTGCTGGTCAACCTGATGCTTAACGGGATCGAGGGGATTTCGGCTGGCGGCCGGCTGGTCGTGTGGCTTACCGTCCATGCGCCGGATGTGTGGATCGGGGTTCGGGATAGCGGGCCCGGGGTGC
>CAYGCN010000127.1:0-521 GCA_964348385.1 uncultured Gemmatimonadaceae bacterium | reverse complement strand
GGATCCGGGAGATGATCGGGCGTGGCCCGGGGTGCCGGAGGGGGTCCGCGCCAAGATCTTCCGGCCGTTCTTCACGACGAAGCACCAAGGGACGGGGCTAGGTCTGTCGATTTCCCGTCAGATCGTCGAGCGCCACGGGGGACATCTCACGCTGGAGGACACGCCCGGTGGGGGAGCGACATTCATCGTGGTGTTGCCGTTGACAGAAGTAGAACACGGGGGGCCGCAATCGTGACGAAGCCAGTTGTTCTCGTGGTCGATGACGAGAAGCTCATTCGCGTGTGGTTGCAAGCCCACCTCGGCGGCGCGGGCTACGAGGTAAAGCTTGCCGAGAGCGCGACGGCAGCGCGCGAGTCGTTCGAGCGGTCGCCTCCCGACGCCGCCCCGTTGGACCGCAAGTTGCCGGACGGCGAAGGCATGGGCCTGCTGGGAGAGTTCCTGGAGGTGGACGACCAGCTCGTGGCGGTCATGCTCACCGCTCACGGGGACAGCACCACCGCAGTCGAAGCGGTCAAGCTTGG
>CAYGCN010000126.1:0-9484 GCA_964348385.1 uncultured Gemmatimonadaceae bacterium | reverse complement strand
ATGCGTTGGTCCATGTGCCCCGCCATGGTGAGGGTCGTGCTTGAATCGCGGGCGGTGAGCGCGCCGCGGCTGAGGTCCTCCAAACATGCGGCTCGGCTCGCAGGGCGGCTAGCCGCACCCCGGCGGCACCCCGATCTGCCTCCAAGGCGCGAGGGACGTCACCCGGGTCACACCGCGCCCCCACGGTGAAGGACCCGCCGGACCGGGCTCGAGCCCAGAATGTGATCCAGATCACAGAGCGCACGCCGCACTGCGTGTTACCAGATTGGGTCCCAAACCGACGCCCTGCACGCTGGTTCTCCACCTCCCACCGGGGCGACGGCGCGGGGGGGAATTCGGCGTCGTGGCGCGGGAAACTCCGCATTCACCGCCGCGGCCTGATTTCTGCTCATCAATGCGCCTGTTACGGCACGATCGTTCTCGATGCAGTATTCGAGGGAGGCAGGCGTGGCGCTACCGGACCGACCCTCGCAGGACGCACGGATCCTCATCGTCGACGACGAGGAGCCGAATATCCGGCTGTTGAGGCAGATCCTCGGCACCGTGGGCTACGAGCGCATCGAGAGCACCACCGACCCACGTCTGGTGATCGACCTGTACCGCACGTTCCAGCCGGACCTGATCCTGCTCGACATCAAGATGCCCCACCTCGACGGGCACCAGGTGCTGGAGCAGCTCCAGGAGATCGTGCCGGACGACGAGTATCTACCGGTGCTCGTGCTCACGTCGGACGGCAGCACCCCCACCAAACAGCGCGCGCTCTCGAACGGCGCCAACGACTTTCTCACCAAGCCGTTCGGCACCGTGGAGGTACGGCTTCGGGTCCGCAACCTGCTGGAAACCCGATTTCTGCATACCTCGCTGCGCGAGCACAACCGGCTGCTGGAGCAGCGGGTGGCGGCCCGCACGGCCGAGCTGCTCCAGCGCACCGACGAGCTGGAGGAGGCGCGCGTTGAGATCCTGGAGCGACTCGCCCGGGCGGCGGAGTTCCGGGACGACGCGACGGGGCTCCACACGCAGCGCGTGGCGCGCACCGCCGCGCTCGTGGCCCAGCGGCTCGGGCTGCCGGCCGACCAGGTGGACCTGATCCGGCGTGCCGCCCCGCTCCACGACATCGGAAAGATCGGCGTGCCCGACGCCGTGTTGCTCAAGCAAGGCCCCCTCGATCCGGCCGACGCCGAGGCCATGCAGGCGCACACGGTGATCGGCGCGGAGATCCTGTCGGGTAGCCGGGTGGCGCTCCTCGGTGTGGGACGAGACATCGCCCTGACGCACCACGAATGGTGGGACGGATCGGGCTACCCTTCGGAATTGCAGGGCGAGGCCATTCCCATTGCCGGCCGCCTGGTGGCGGTCGCGGACGTGTTCGACGCCTTGACGCACGAGCGCCCCTACAAAGAGGCCTGGTCGCCCGCAGAGGCGGTAGCCGAGATCCAGCGCCGCAGCGGCACCCACTTCGATCCGTACGTCGTGGCCGCGTTCGTCGATCTGTTTCACGAGGGCGTCCTCGACGAGCCACTACTCGACCAGACGCCGATACCACAGGGAGCGAAACCATGATTCGGGGCGTGGTGACGATGGGCATGTGCCTCCTCGTGGCGGCATGCGCCCCGACGGGTGGTCGGACCGCCACCAGTCCGACCGATCATATGTCGGTGGCCCTGTCGGCCCTCGACCGCAACGAGCTGCCGACCGCGCTCGACCATCTACGCACCGTGGTCGCGGCCGAACCCGGTGGCACCCTCGAGCGGCAGGCCCGGCTGCTCGCGGCGGCGATCGCGCTGGACCCTCGCAATCCGGCCCGGGATCCGAAACTGGGCGCCGAGCTGGCAGCGGGGCACAAGCCGAGCAGCGGGGAACCGTGGGAAGCCGTGCTCGCGCAGTCGCTCTACGCCCTCGCACTCGACCTCGGCGCCAGACCGGACTCGAGAATCGTGCGGGACGCGAGCGCCCCGCTCCCCACCCTCCCGGCCCGCCCGCTGGCGGTGCGGCTCCGGGAACTCGAATCGACGGTCGCGCAGCTTCAGGAAGAGCTGAAGCGCATCCGCGAGACGCTCAAACCGTAACGGAGATCTTCGCGTGACCGTTCGCGCTCGACTGCTGCTCACCTTCTCGGCGATCGCCTTGCTGCTCGGCCTCCCACTCGCCTACGGGATCGGCCGGCTCAAGGACGTGCGCGAGATCGCCGTCTCGCTCCGGACCAACCAGGCGTCGGCGCTGGAAGCCCTGGGCGTGCTGCGAACGGGGCTCGTCGAGTACGACCGACAGGTGCGGAGTTACGTGATCGCGCCCGATCCCGCGTTCCGCGCCGGCATGCACGAGGCCCTGGATCAGGCCTTTCACGGCGCGGATCGCCTGGCTCGAGCCGGCATCGGCGGCGCAGACACACCGCCGATGGTGTGGCTCGACTCGCTCGCGGCTTCGACCCTGGCCCTGGAGGCGCTCGTGGAGGCGCGCCGCGCGCAGGAGGCCACCGACTACCTGCGCACCACGGTACAACCGGTCCTCGCAGAGGCGCGATCCACGGTCAATCCGATCGGCGACGCGATCAACCGGGCGAGTACCCGTGCCGCGACGAATGCCCAGGAGATCAGTGCCCGCGCCATCCGCACCGCGCTGATTGCGGGGCTCATCGCGCTCGCGCTCGGGGCGGCCGTCGCGCTGTGGACCACGCTGGCCCTCACTCGCCCCGTACGGCGGCTCCGCACGAGCATGGCCTCGGTGGCGCACGGCGTGTTCGTGGCGCCGTCGGACCTGCCCTACGAGCGCGACGACGAGGTGGGCGACCTGAGTCGATCGTTCCGCTCGATGACCAACCAGCTCGCCGACCTCGAGCGTATTCGGGGCGAGGTGCTGAACGTCGTGAGCCACGACATCAAGGCGCCTCTCAACATCATCAATGGATGCGCCGAGCTGATCGAAGAGGCGGCGGGCCCCAAGCTCGACGCACAACAGCGCGGCCACCTCAACACGATCCACGAGCACGTGCGGCTCCTCACCGAGCGGGTGAACCGCATGCTCAACCTGGGTCGACTGGAGGCGCAGGCGTACCCCATCCGGACCGAGCAGGTGCCCGTGGTGCCCACGTTCGGCTGGGTGCGGAGCGCGTTCGAGCCACAGGCTCGGCACCACGGCATCGACTTCACGGTGAGCGTGGACCCGAGCGCCCCGGCCTTCGTGGAGGTGGACCCGGACGCCCTCCACAACGGGATCGTTGGCAAACTGCTCTCCAACGCGTTCAAGTTCACGCCCCGCGGCGGCAAGGTGTCGCTGCGCGTGTGGGGTGACCGGACCCGACCGTCGGCCCTGCATCTCGCGGTGATCGATTCCGGGGTCGGTATCCCGGACGACGAGCTGCCGTTCGTGTTCAGCAAGTACTACCAGTCCGGTCGGCGGCGATCGGACGGCGGCGTGGGTCTGGGGCTTGCAATCGTGCGTCAGTTGGTGGAGGCCCACGGGGGCACGGTGGACGTGGAGAGCCGGTCCGGCGGGGGGACGATCTTCCACGTCATGCTGCCGGGAACCGCGCCCGAGCCGCGCGTGGAGAGCCGCGCCCCGCTGCGGGACGCGATGCGGCAACCGGTCGGGGCGAACCCGACCCCAGCCGAGCCCGAGCCCGCCCGGGCCGAGCGAAAGACGCCGGTACGCCGCTGGTTGCTCCGCACCCGTCGCTCGATCGCTTCGATCATTGGGGACGGGCGGTTAGGCGGTTAGGCGGTTGAGCGGTTAGGCGGTTAGAGATCCTGGTGGGTGGGCGGATCCGGGTCCGGATCCCCTTCCCCATCTGATGCCTTGAATAGCCCGACGTTCGAGAGAGCCGGCGTATTGGTGGTTGCCGTGATGAGGATGCGCACTCGATCCGCCTCGACGGGGCGAATGCGCAGCAGTCGCTTGTAGCCGACCGTGGTCCCCCGCGCCACGGGAATCCACTCCCCTTCCACCCGAGCCTCGATCGCGAATCCCGAAATCCGCTGCCCGTAGCGGATCGGTTCCTGGAGCAACACGCGATCGAACCGGACGGGCGTCCGAAGATCGATCTCGAGTCGAGCGGTCCCGGCTCCGTCGTCCGCCGCCCAGTAGGTAGCGGCATCCCCGTCGACGATGTTCGTCGGCGCGAACTTCGGGTGGCGCAGCCGATGCCGATCGGCGGTGACCGGTCTCCCCGCGGCGAGATCCCGGGCGAACGTGTCGTCGAGGATACGGCGAAACTCCCGCAACACCTCCACGTCCCGCTCGTGGAACAGCCCGCGCCGGTCGGGAGGAACGTTGAGCAGGAGCACGCAGTTGCGGCCGACCGACTTGTAGTAGAGGTCGACCAACGCTCGTGGCGTCTTGACCCGGTCGTCCTCGGCCGCGTGGTGGAACCACCCCGGTCGGATCGACGTGTTGCAGAGGGGAACCGTCCACTGTCGTCCGGCGGGATCCCCCGTGTTCAGGTACTCGCTGTCCGCGGCACCGACCACGATGCCGTTGGTGTCGATGGTGGACCAGTTGGTGGCTCCTGCGAACCCGTGCTCATTGCCGATCCACCGGATGTCCGGGCCCGCATCGGAGAACAGCAGGATGCCGGGCTGGAGCTGCTTCACCAGTGCCCACGTCTCGGGCCATTCATAGTAGGTGGCGCGGTCGATCGTGCGGGTCTCGTTCGCGCCACCGTAGTAGCCGCTCCCGCCGTTGGCGCCGTCGAACCACAGTTCCATGATCGGTCCGTAGTCGGTGAGCAGCTCACGCAGCTGGTTGCGGTAGTAGTCGAGGTACGCAGGCCTACCGTACTCGGCATGGTTCCGATCCCAGGGGGAGAGGTACAGACCGAGCGCGAGCCCCCGCCGGCGAACGGCGTCGGCGACCTCTTGCAGCACGTCACCCGCGCCGTCCCGCCACGGGCTCCGTCGCACCGAATGCTCCGTGAACCGCGAGGGCCACAGACAGAACCCGTCATGGTGCTTTGCCGTCAGAATCAGCTCCTTCATTCCGACCTCGGCGGCAACGCTGGCCCACTGGTCGGCGTCGAACTCGGTCGGCAGAAACACCGTTGGCGACTCGTCACCGAAGCCCCACTCGCGGTCGGTGAAGGTGTTCACGGTGAAGTGGACGAACCCGATGAACTCCATCTCGTGATACGCGAGTTGCTGCGCGGACGGCACGACTGCCTGCGCCGGAATGTCAGGCGGTTCCGTTCGACACGACGCGAGCACGATCACCCCAAGGGCAATCGTTGGCACCATAGGGAACGTCCTGCGCATAGTCATCACTCGCGTGTCCTCTCTCACCGGCCCCTCAATCTCGATCCCCACTCCACCGCGGGTAACCCCTCGGCATGAGATCGCGGAATGCCACCCACGGATCCCTCGAATACGTCGCGACTGCCTATCCGCCTAACCGCTCAACCGCCTAATTGCCCAACCGCCTAACCGCCCATCGTCGGCATCGCGCCCCGGCGGCTCGCCACCAGCGCGGCGTACCGGTTGGCCACTTGCAGGGCTGCCGCCGGCGAAGCCCGACGTACGAGCTGGTGCGTGAGGGCAGCGGTGAACGCGTCCCCTGCCCCTACTGGGTCGCCCACCGACGTGTCGGCTGCGATCCCCCGCTCGGCCACCGTCCCGTCCCTGGTGACGAGCGTCGCGCCGTCCCGGCCTCGCGTCACGCACACGGCCGTGGCACCCACGTCGTGGAGCAGCCAGTCGACGAGCGCATCCCTCCCCAACAGCGACGACAATCGCGCCAACTCGTCTTCGCTCAGCTTCACGACGTCCGCGAATCGGCACGTCGTGTCGATGACCGCCGCATCCTCGAATGGCGGCCGCAGATTGACGTCGAACACGATGAGCGCTCGACCCTTGGCGCGCGCCAGAAGCTCCTGGATCGTCGCGCGGCTCACGACACCACGCTGGGCCAGCGAGCCCACACACATCGCGTCCGCGTCTGCCACCAGCGTGCGTGGTGCTTCGTCCGCCGCAATGAAGTCCCAGGCCACGTCCTCCGTGATCGCGTACCGCGGGCCGGCATCGTCGATCGCCACCCTCACGGTGCCCGTGGGCCGCATCTCGTCCCGCTGCATGAAGCGGGTGTCCACACCGCGATCGCGGAGAAACGCGATGAGCTCGGTGCCCGGCGGGTCCGCGCCCACGCGGCTAATGATCACGCCATGATTGCCAAGTCGTGCGGCGTGGAACGCTACGTTGCACGGGGCCCCGCCGGGTCGTCGCCCGTCCGGAAACTCGTCCCACAGGGCTTCGCCGATCGCCACGATCGTTTTGGGGGCGGTCGCCATGCCGGCTCCGGTCAGGTCAGGGCACGGCGTGAACTTGCGCCGTGTGAGGTGGAATTGCGGTGGCGGCGGAACGTGCCGAGTATAGCCGCGAGAGCGTGGCGACGAAATGGCCCCGAGGCACCGCCGCCGAGCGTGCCCCACGTGGCGCCATGGAGCGACGAGGTTTCCTTGCGCCTTGTCACGCAACGACTTAGCTTCCCCTACTCCTGAGCAACCCTCCGACTGAAACCGGTCACAACCCTTGAGATTCGTCCCTCTTCCACCCGCGCTGCTGTTGGTCCTCGGGGTCGCCGCATGCGGGCGATCAGGTTTGCCCGACCCCTCGTCACCGGCGTATACCGAGACTGTCGCCGCGTTCTACCGTGGCGTCGCCGCGGCGCAGAGCGGTGAGAGCGGATTGGCGACCACGTCGTTTCAGCGCGTGACGGAGCTGGCGCGCGGGGAGCCCGCCGGCTGGACCAATCTGGCGCTGACTGCGCTGCAGCGACGCGAGCTCGACCAAGCGGCCGCCTATATCGCGGAAGCGAGTCGCCACGCGCCCGACGACGCCGGCATCGACCTGGTCGCCGCACTCGTCGAGCGCGAGCGTGGCCGCTCCGACCTCGCGGCAGAGCACCTCCGCCGTGCCGTGGATCTCGACTCCACAAACCTCAAAGCGCTCTACCTGCTCGCGCAGGTCGTCGAGGTGGACGGTGGACCAGGTGGTGTGACCGAGGCGCAACGACTGATGGAGCGGGCGCTGGGCGTACAGCCCGGCAACCTGGTGGTGCTGCTGGAGCATGCCCGCCTCGCGGCCAAGCAGCGCGACATCGAGCACCTGGGGCAGGCGCTGGACCGCATCGGCGCGCGAGCCGACTCGCTCACCACGCCGATCCCCGGCGCGCTCCAGGCGGTACGGAGCGCTACTGAGGCCGGGGACTTCGCCGAGGCCGGCGCGCAGATCGCCGTTCTCCAGACGGTGCTGCAGGTGCTTCCGGCTTTCCAGGATGACCAGGCCGCCGTGCAGCCGTCGCCGAGCAGACTGAATCTGCTCGTCACGCGCTTCCTGCGTCTGCCAAGCCCGCCAGCACAACCGTCACCACCGGATACCGGACTGGTGTTCGTCGCGGAGACCCTCTTCGTCGGTCAGGGACCGATGACATGGGTGCGCGCGCTGTGGCTCAGCGACGAGGTGCCGCTCGCCCTCGTCGCCGCGGGACCGAGGACCCTGTGGCTCTCGACCGCGCCTGGTCTCGCCGAGGTCATCGCCACCCCCAGAGGTCCATCCGCCACTCCTCCAGTGGCCGCCGGCGTCGCCGCCCTGGACTACGACTACGACTTCCGCATTGACCTCGCGCTGGCGGGTGCCGGCGGGTTCCACCTGCTCCGACAGGCCGAGGGCGGTACCCTCGTGGACGTCACCGGTACGGCGGTCACGCCCTCGATTGCCCGTGCTGCCTACGCCGGCGCCTGGGCAGCCGACCTGGACATGGAAGGCGACCTCGACCTCGTGCTCGCGCGTCTCGACGGTCCGCCCGTGGTGCTCCGCAATCGCGGCGACGGCTCGTTCGAGTGGTACGCCGCGTTCGATGGGGGAACCCGCCTGCGGGAGTTCGTGTGGGCCGATCTGGATGCGGATGGTGACCCTGACGCGGCGCTGCTCGATGCCGCGGGGCGGCTCGACGTGTATCTCAATGGTCGCTACCGCGTCCCGCAATTTCAGGCGTCTCCGCTTCCAGCCACGATCGGCCCGGTGCATGCCATGGCGGCGGCCGACCTGAACAAGGATGCCACGCTCGACCTCATCCTGCTGAGCGCCGACGGGATCCTGCGCCAACTCGCTCTCGAGAAGGGGTCGTGGACCCTCGACGAGCTGACATCGTCGGGTCTCGAGACGGCGGGCGTCGAATCCGCCACGCTCTTCGTGGCGGACCTGGACAACAACGGCGATCTCGATCTGCTGGCGTCCACGCTCGAGAGCGCGCAGGCGTGGCTCACCACGGCGCGCGGGCTGCACCCGCTTCCCCGCATCGACGGCCGCATCACCGACGTGGCGGACATCAGCGGCGAAGGCCGTCTCGATCTCATGGCGGTCCTCCCGGGCGGCGAATCACGACTGCTCGTCAACCAGGGCACACTCGACTACTACGCGGCCAACATCCGCCCACGCGCCGCGGAGACGACCGGCGATCGGCGCATCAATTCGTTCGGCATCGGCGGCGAGATCGAGATCCGTGCCGGATTGCTGTACCAGAAGCAGGTCATCCGGGGTGCCACGGTCCACTTCGGTACCGGCCAGGCACCCGTCGTCGACGTGGCGCGCATCATCTGGCCCAACGGCACCGTCCAGGCCGAGTTCAGCCTCGCGTCCACCAACGAGTCCATCGTGGCGCGCCAGCGCCTCAAGGGCTCGTGTCCCTGGGTGTTCACGTTCGACGGCCGGCAGATGCAGTTCGTCACCGACTTCCTGTGGCGCACCGCCCTCGGCCTGCGCATCAACGCGCAAGGGGAGGCCGCGGTCATCCATGACGAGGACTGGATCAAGATCCGCGGTGACCAGATGGCCCCCCGCGACGGGCTCTACGACGTGCGCATCACGGGTGAGCTGTGGGAGACGCACTTCTTCGATCACGTGGCGTTGATGGTCGTCGATCACCCCCAGGGGACCGAGATCTTCGTCGATGAGCGGTTCACCCTTCCGGCACCGGTCCCCGCCGTGCACGTGACGCAGCCGCTCCGCCCGGTGGCCCGGGCCCGGGATGACGCGGGCAGGGACGTGACCGACCTCATCCGGGACCTCGACGAGCGTTACCTGGACTCGTACGATCTTGGACCGTACCAGGGCATCGCGCGCGAGCACTTCGTGGAGATCGACCTGGGGGACGACGTCCCGGCCGACGGACCCGTGTGGCTGGTGGCATCCGGCTGGGTGTATCCCACGGACGCGTCGATCAACGTAGCCGTCAGCCAGGGCAACCATCCGCTCCCGTACGGACTCCGGCTCGACGTGCCGGATGGGGATGGGGGATGGGTGACCGCGGTCAGGAATCTCGGGTTCCCGGCCGGGAAGACGAAGACGATCCTCATCGACCTCGGCACGGTATTTCGGCCCGGCACGCCACGCCAGGTCCGCCTCGCCACCAACATGGAGGTGTACTGGGACCGGATCGCGTGGGCCATCGGCAGGCCGGATGCACCGGTCAGGACGAGCCGGCTTCTCCCAGCCAGCGCCGA
>CAYGCN010000125.1:0-9543 GCA_964348385.1 uncultured Gemmatimonadaceae bacterium | reverse complement strand
CGCTTCGTCGACGAGGATGCTGTCCACCTCGTCGACGATCGCGTACACGTGCCGACGCTGTACCCGCTGATCCAGCGAGAACACCATGTTGTCGCGGAGGTAGTCGAACCCGAACTCGTTGTTCGTGCCATACGTGACGTCGCACTCATACGCCGCCCGGCGTTCCGGCGAGGACGGTTCGGTGTCGTCGATGCAGCCGACCGTGAGACCGAGCCACTTGTAGACGTGCCCCATCCACTGCGAGTCGCGACGCGCCAGGTAGTTGTTTACCGTGATCAGGTGGGCGCCGTCCTCCGGCAACGCGTTCAGGTACATGGGCAGGGTAGCAACGAGGGTCTTCCCCTCGCCCGTCGCCATCTCGGCGATCTTCCCCTGGTGGAGTACGATGCCGCCGATGAGCTGGACGTCGTAGGGGACCATGTCCCACTCCAGCTCATGACCCATCACGATCACCTTCGAGCCCACGAGACGCCGGCAGGCCTCGCGGACGGTGGCAAACGCCTCCGGAAGGATGTCGTCCAGTGCCTTCGCCGTCTCGCTCTTGAGCTGTTCCTCGAGGTCGGACACCTCACGGTTGAGCTCATCCCGCTCCGTGGGATCCGCGCAGTCGTGGCGCGCTTGCCGCTTGTCGGCCAGCCGGGTGCGCAGCTCGCCCAGACGATCGGCAAGGATGCCACGGAGTTTGGCCGTCTGCGCCTGGACCTCCTCGTCGGAGACCTGCCCAAGACGGGCTTCGTGCTCCTTGATTGCGTTGACGATCGGCTGAATGCGCTTGACCTCGCGATCGAAGCGCGAGCCGATGACCTTCGTAACCAGCGTTTTGAGCATCAGTCTTCGGTTCGATACAGTGCGTGCGTCGCGATATACGCGGCCACCGCGTCCGGCACGAGTCCCGCCACCGACGCCCCTCGTCGAACGCGAGCCCGTACCTCGGTGGCCGATACATCAACTGCCGGGACCTCGACCACCTCGGCCGGCCACAGCAGCACGGGCGGTGTGACGCCCGGACGCGTCAGAATCCCAATCCGAGCGAGCTGGGGGATCTCGTTACCCTCTCGCCATCGGGGCAGGTCGCAGGCCGCGTCGGCCCCGACCAACAAACATAACTCGTCCCCTGGATATTCGGCGTGCAGCTCTCGGAGCGAATCGACCGTATACGAGACGCCGCCTCGGTCGAGCTCACGGGAGTCCGCGAGCAGCCCTGTCAAGTCCGCGACGGCGAGCCGCAGCATCGCCAGGCGATGGCTCGCCGACGCTACGTGCCCTTCGGCCTTGAATGGCTGGCGGTGGGCCGGGATGAGGTGGACGACGTCGAGACCCAGCCGATCTCGAGCCGCACGTGCCACCGCGAGGTGTCCAACATGGACGGGGTCGAAGGAGCCCCCGAAGACGCCTCTCGGCATTTCAGGACTGGCCTGTGTCGAGCGGCACGATTACGACGTGGCGGTGTCGCGCCGAGCCAGGCTCAACCCCGGCAGTGTTCCTCCGCACCCTCGGTGCCCGGGTAGTACTGATCGAGGTGCGTACAGATCTCCTGCTTTTCTTCGTCGTACCCAATCCGGTCGTAGGCCTTCACCAGACCGAGGAGCGCCATCGGTGCATATGACGACTGCGGGTATTTCGCGATGATGTCCTTGAAATAGATGATCGCCGAATCGTAGGCGCGAAACCGCAAGTAGAAGTCACCGTTCTTGTAGTCCTTCGCGGCGAACCGCTCGTTCAGCTGGCTGACCCGGATACGCGCCCGTGCGGCCGCCGGGCTCGACGGGAAGCGTCCGAGCAGTTCCGTGTATGTCGCCACCGCGGTTTCCCCGTACGCCGGATCGAGCTCCGGGTTGTTCCACAGCTGCCGGTACGCATCGCCGGCCCGGAGCAGCGCGTCCGGAGCCAAGCGATGGCGGGGATACTCGTCGGCAACCCGCCGAAACTGCCGGGCCGCTTCCAGCTCGTCGTGCTGCTGCAGCATGCACTCGGCGAGGTAGTAGCGGACTTCGGCACTGCGGTCGTCACGCGGGGCCAGGGTGAACGTGAGCTGCTGGAAACCCTGGCGCGCGTACCCCCAACGCCCCGCCCTGAACGCCTCCATCGAGACCTCGTACAGAGATTCCGGCGTCGGGTATTGGTTCGGATCGAGTTTGGCGCCGCAGGCGAGGACCAGCGGCGCCGAGGCGAGCAGGAGAAGGGATCGACGCATCAGGTGCTGTAGTACCCGATGGCGGTGGAGAGTTCCGGTGGCGGGCCCCCGGCCGGCGACCGACCCGGTGCGGGAGTCAGTCATGGCTGTGGGGGTTGCGAGGGTGGGCGGGCAATCAGGTTGAGGCGCTCAGCCACGAGGCCGTGGATCGCGTCGCCCGGCCCGCGACCGGCCCGCGCCTGCTCGTACGCCTCGATCGCCCCCAGGACATCCCCGAGTGCGAACCGCACGTCGCCCAACCCGAGATAGGCCATGCGGGCGTCGTTGCTATTCCCCCCCTGAGTGGCAGCGAGCCGGAACCATGTTTCGGCGCTCGTCGGCATTCCATTGTCGAGCGCGCTACGCCCCATGCGGAGCGCGCAGCTCACCAGATCATTTCGCGCCGCATCGGCAACACGAAGGTCTCGTTCTCGACGCACCAGGCTCTCGTATACCTTCACGGCATCCTCACAGCGTCCCATACGACGCAGCACGGATCCGTACGCATACATGAGCGAATCCTGGATCCGGGCGTCGGGCGCTCCGGCTGCAGCGTACAACAGAATGGTGAGTGCCTCTTGACCGCGCGGGAGATCCCCCAGAACCGCCACGGCCTCGGGGGCAAAGGAGCCGAGCACACGCCCCGGCGCCGTTTCCTGCAGGGCCTCCAGGGCCGCCGCCAACCCAGCCCGATCACCTTGTTGAATGGCGGCATTGGCCACGCGGACCAGTCCGTCGGCAGCCTCACTTGCCCGTTCCTCTCCACCGCTCGCCCCGTAGGCCCGGAATTCCTCGGCGGCGGCGATGAGGTCGCCCGCCCTGAGGCCCGCGGCCCCCGCTTTGGCACGCAGCGCCGGATTGTCTCCGCCGCCGGAGATGGCAAGCCGGTACTCCACCAGCGCGTCGGCGAACCGCGCCTCCGCGTAGGCCTCGTCACCAACGGACTCGTGATCCGCCGCGGAACCAACGCAGGCGGTCGTCGCTGCACCGGCGATCAGGACCCAGGTGACCGCCCGCCGGCGAGTCACACTACGCATCGCGTTCCCGCTCGAGCATGCTCAGGTATGCCCGGACTCGACGATCCTTGGGGTAGGCCTCAGCCAGCGCCTTCCAGATACCTCGCGCCATCGACGCATCTCCCGACAAGTAGCACGCGAGTCCGTAGGTGGCTCGCGCCTCGACCATGTCCGGTCTGGCGACCACGACCGTGGCCAACTCCTCGCGTGCTTCGAGCGAGCGCCCGGAATCGAGCAGCAGGCGCGCCAGGCGATAGCGGAGATCGTGGTAGTCGTCACACAGCTCGAGCGCTGCCCGATACTGCGCAATGGCGCGGCTCAACGCACCCGCTTCGGCGTAGGCCTCACCCAGGTCCGCATGCTTGTTCGCCAGCTTCGAGGCGTGATGCGCCCTGATTCCCTGCCGGTCCTCACCGCCGGACGCCTTCGCGGCGGCGAAGGCCCGTTCGGCCTCACGCTCCCGTCCGAGACCGGCCAAGACGATCCCCCGGTGGATATTGGCCTCGACGTAGTTCGGGTTCAGCGTCAGTGCCCGGTCGAACGCATCGAGGGATCGCTCCGGCTGGTCCACCAGCTCATAGCAGACACCCAAGAGGTGGTAGGCGTCGGCAAAGGCCCTTCCGCCTTCGATGAGATCCTGGAGATAGTGAATCGAGCCGTAGTAGTCCTGGAGGCCGAACCGTTCCTTGGCTAGCTCGAGCTGTTGTCTAGGGCTGAGTTCCATGTGCTGCTCGGAACCACTCCACGAATCGGGGAATGCCGTCCTCGATGGCAACCTGGGGGTCGTAGCCCAGGATCCTCCGGGCTTTCGAGATATCGGCACAGGTTCGTCGGACATCGCCTGGCTGTTTCGCAAGGTATTCGATGTTCGGACGTACGTCCAAGGCGCTGGCGATCAACTCGATCAGTCGTCGAAGGGTCACGGTCCGCGACTCGCCCAGATTGAAGATCTCGTGGGCCTGCTCCGACTGCCGCACCCACGTCACCGCGCCAAGCACACCTTGCACAATGTCATCGACGTGGGTGTAGTCGCGCTCAGACGAGCCGTCCCCATACTGCTGGATTGCCGAGCCGAGATGGAGCAGTCGCGTGAAGCGATGGATGGCCAGGTCGGGTCGCTGCCGTGGTCCATACACCGTGAAGAAGCGAAGAGAGGCAATGCGCATCCCGTACAGATGGGTGTAGACCTGGCAAATCAGCTCGCCGCCGCGCTTGGTGGCGGCGTACGGTGAGATCGGATCGACGGCGGGTGCGTCTTCACGAAACGGGGCGGGCGTCGTATCTCCGTACACGGAGGACGACGACCCGAAGACGAACTGACGAATCCCCCGAGCCCGGCATCCCTCCAGCAGCGCCACCGTCCCTTCGATGTTGATCGATGCGTAGAGGGCCGGCTCTGCGATGCTTGGCCGGACGCCGGCTCGCGCGGCGAGATGCAGCACGACGTCGACGTCTTCCAGCACACGTCCAACGGTTTGGACATCGCGGATGTCACCTTCGAGGAAGCGGAAGGCATCAAGATCCGCGAGCGTGGCCAAGCCTTGTTCCTTAATGCGCCGGTCGTAGAAGGGATCGAAGTTGTCGATCCCCACCACGGCGTGTCCCCGCTCCAGCAGGGACCGGCAGCAGTGCACGCCGATGAACCCCGCCGCACCGGTGACGGCGATTCGCGGGCTCATGGCAGCTGGATTCGTCGAAAGTACTCGATGGTCTTCTCGAGTCCGTCTTCGAGCGACACGGTCGGCTCCCAGCCCAACAGGGCCTTAGCTCGGGAGATGTCGGGCCGTCGTTGCTTGGGATCGTCGACTGGCAGGGCTTTGAACACGATCTGCGAACTGCTGTTTGTCAGCCTGAGCACCATATCGGCGAGGTCCCTCACCCTGAACTCCCTCGGGTTTCCGATGTTGGTGGGATGTTCGTCACCACGTTCGAAAAGGCGCACGATTCCCTCGATTTGATCATCGACATAGCAGAACGAGCGGGTCTGGCTGCCGTCGCCATAGACCGTCAGCGCCTCACCCTTCAGTGCCTGCACGATGAAATTCGACACGACGCGACCGTCGTAGGGTCGCATACGTGAGCCGTAGGTATTGAAGATCCGCACGATACGCGTGTCCAGACCGTGAACGCGGTGGTAGGCCATGGTCATGGCTTCGGCGAAGCGTTTTGCCTCGTCGTAGACCCCGCGCGGGCCGACGGGGTTCACGTGCCCCCAATAGCTTTCCGACTGGGGGCTCACCTGTGGATCACCGTAGACCTCGGATGTACTGGCGAGGAGAAAGCGAGCACCCTTCGCCTTGGCCAGCCCAAGGGCGTTGTGCGTGCCGAGGGAACCCACCTTCAAGGTTTGAATCGGAAGCTGAAGGTAGTCGATCGGGCTCGCTGGGGAGGCAAAGTGCATCATCCCATCAACGGGTCCGTCGATAGCGATATATGTGCTCACGTCACGGTGGAGAAACGTGAAGCTCGAATGTTTGCGAAAGCGCTCGATGTTCGACTGCGATCCAGTGATGAAGTTGTCGATGCCTACCACTTCGTATCCACGTGACAACAGCACGTCGACGAGGTGGGATCCGAGGAAGCCGGCGGCCCCCGTCACCACGATCCTCATCCGACCGGCGTCCGGCCGATGCTACGGTACGAGAAGCCCAGTTCGCGCATCCGCGATGGATCATAGAGGTTCCGACCGTCGACGATGATCGGCTGCTTCAGGAGTTTTCGCATCCTCTGGAAGTCCGGGTTACGGTACTCTAGCCACTCGGTCAGGATTGCCAGCGCGTCGGCCTCGGGAAGGGCATCATACATCTTCTCCGCGTACGTGATCCGATCGCCGAGGACGCGCCTCGCCGAGTGCAGCGCCTTCGGATCGTGGGCTTTGACCCGGGCACCCCGCGCCAGCAGATCTTCGATCAACTCGAGCGCTGGACTCTCGCGGACATCGTCGGTCTTCGCTTTGAAGGCCAGACCCCACACGGCAACCGTCCGGTCTTCGAGATCCTCTCCGAGCAGTCCCTGGAGTTCCACACGAAGTTTCCGCTTTTGGCGGGCGTTCACCGCCTCGACGGCCTCCATGATATCCAGGCTGACATCGGCCGTTCGTGCGGTCCGCACGAGTGCCTTGACATCCTTCGGAAAACACGAGCCTCCATACCCCGGACCCGGAAAGAGGAATGAGGATCCGATCCGGCTGTCGCTCCCGATACCGCTGCGTATCAGCGTGATGTCGGCGCCGACTCGCTCGCACAGCTCCGCCATTTGGTTCATGAACGAGATCCGCGTCGCCAGCATGGCGTTCGCAGCATACTTCGTGAGTTCCGCCGAGGTCGTGTCCATGAAGATGATGGGATTTCCGGTGCGGATAAACGGGGAATGTAGCTCTCGAAGAACATCTTCCGCTTCTTTGGAATCCGCACCGACAACTACCCGGTCAGGCTTCATGAAATCATCGATAGCGGCCCCTTCCTTGAGAAACTCCGGGCTGGAGCATACATGGAATCGCTCGTTAGTCCTGGCCGCAATGGTCCGACGGACCTTCTCAGCTGTCCCTACCGGCACCGTGCTCTTCGTCACAATGATCTTGGGACCGTTCATGTGGTCTCCGATTGTCTCCGCCACCCGCAGCACGTGCTGGAGATCCGCCGATCCGTCTTCGTCTGGCGGCGTGCCCACCGCGATGATGACCACATACGATGCCTTCACCGCGGCGCCGACATCGGTCGTGAAGCTCAGTCTGCCGGCGGCCTGATTCCCAACGACCAACGGCTCAAGACCAGGCTCGTAGATTGGGATACGATTCCCTTGGAGGTCCTTGATCTTCTGCTCGTCCACATCCGCACAGATCACGTCGTTGCCGGTCTCGGCCAGGCACGCCCCAACCACCAGCCCAACGTACCCCGTGCCAATCACTGCTACTTTCATGAATCCTCCTCCTGAGCCGCTACCGTTTGCCTGCCAGGGCGTTACGCGTATCCACTACTCGCCGTGCTTGCTTCCCGATCATGCCGAAATCCACCGTACTGTGATCCGTGGCGATCACCACGCAGTCTGCCCCCCCGACGCCATCCCTTGTCAGATCCACGCTGACGAGGTCGATGCCGTCCTCATGCAGCTGCGGCACGTGCGGATCGTGGTACGACACCCTGGCTCCTTGCTGCTGCAGCAGTCGGATGATGTCGAGCGCCGGGCTCTCTCGCACATCGTCGATGTCCTTTTTGTACGCCGCCCCGATCACGAGCACCTTTGACCCACGCACAGCCTTCGAGTCCTCGTTCAAGCCTTCCACCACCTTGCGAACCCAAAAGGCCGGCATCTCCGAGTTGACCTCACCCGCAACCTCGATGAACCGCGTCTTGTAGTTCAGTGATCGCATCTTCCAAGCGAGATAGTGCGGGTCGATCGGGATGCAGTGACCACCGAGACCAGGGCCCGGCGTGAACTTCATGAACCCGAACGGCTTGGTCGCCGCGGCCTCGAACACCCCCCAACCGTCGACGCCCAGACGGTCGCACACCATGGCCATCTCGTTGACCAAACCGATGTTGATGCTGCGAAACGTGTTCTCCAGAAGCTTCACCAGCTCCGCGGCTTCCGGAGAGGATACGGGTACCAACGTGTCGAAGGCTGGTTCGTAGAGCGCGACGATCGTGCGTTGGCACGCGGGCGTGACCCCACCCAGCACTTTCGGCGTGTTCCGCGTCTGCCACGTGGGATTGCCGGGATCCACGCGCTCCGGACTGAACGCGAGGAAGACATCCGTCCCGACCTTCAGTCCTCGCTCCTCGATCCTGGGAAGCAGCAGCTCACGCGTCGTGCCCGGATAGGTCGTGCTCTCGAGCACGATCGCCTGGCCAGCCCGCACCGTACGCGAGACGGACTCCCCGGCAGCCAGCACGAACGAGACGTCCGGGTCCTTCGTCTTGGACAGCGGTGTCGGGACACAGATGGATATCACGTCCACCTCCGCCAGCCGTGCCATGTCAGTGGTGGCGCGAATCCTCCCTCCCTCGACGAGCGGCTTGAGCCTGGAGGTTGGCACGTCCTGGACGTGGGACTTCCCCTCATTGATTCCGTCGACCACGGAGTTCTTCACATCGAACCCCAACACCTGGTACCCAGCCTCGGCAACCTCCACCGCAAGCGGAAGACCGACGTAACCAAGCCCAACGATGCCGAATAACGCGCTGCGGCTTCGAGCTTTCTGGAGAAGTTCCTGCTCAGCGTTCATGTCGCCGTCCGATCCAGTTGCTGGGTATTCAGCTCCGTCGCAGCCCCGCCGGCCCCGAGGGACCCAGCCGCTCCCTCCCGCACCCGACCCACCGACACGCCGCCCGCCGTCCCGACTCTCGGTGCCGCTTCTCCACGTGCAACGCGCAGGAAGTGCCGGAGCTCGGCGCTCAGCGGCTCCACGTTCGGGATCTTGGGGATCGTGATGTCACCCTCTCTGACAGCCAGACTCTCGCCGTATGAGCCGTATTCAGGAGGCCGACTCACGCCCTTGTCGTACACACGCAGCTTCTCGCGAGGCTCCATATCGTCGAGCACGACCATTCGCTTCGATCCGACGACGGTAAGTCGCCGCTCCTTCCGTGGATCTAGCCACGACATCTGCACGTGCACCATGGCGCCGGACCCGAATTCCATGGTCATAAACACCACATCTTCGATGCCGGGCTGGAGATAGCTCTTGCCCTGCGCGGACACGCGCACCGGAGGCTCGCCGAGCAATTCCAGTGCCACGGAGATGTCGTGGGGCCCGAAGCTCCATAGGGCATTCTCGTCGGGGCGGACCTGACCGAGGTTCACCCGCTGGCTATACAGGTAGTAGATGTCCCCCAGCTCCCGGGCCTCGATCATCGCCTTGAGCCGCTCCACCGCCGGGTGAAACACGAGCAGATGGCCCACGATGACTGGAATGCCGCCGGACGCTGCCGCCTCGGCCACGGCGTCGGCGTCCTTACTGGAGAGGGCGAAGGGCTTCTCGACCAACACCGGTATGCCGCGTTCGATGGCCTGGAGCGCGAGCGCCGGATGACTTGCCGCCGGTGTGGCGACAACTACTGCTTCAGCCGCCTCCAACGCCTCTTCCACCGAGTCGGTGACGAGCACACCGGGATACGAACGCGCCATCACCCGCCTGACCGCGTCGTCCGGGTCGCAGATCGTTACCAGCTCGGCTTCCGGCAAGGCGACCAGTGTCCGCACATGATTCCGGCCCCAGTTGCCAGCACCGAGGACCGCAACCCTGAGCCTCTTCATCGGTAGAACTCCGCCACGGCCTCGATCACCGCCTGCTGTTGCGATTGGCTCATCTCAGGATAGACCGGTAACGAGAGCACCTCGGCACTGGCCCGCTCC
>CAYGCN010000124.1:2925-9607 GCA_964348385.1 uncultured Gemmatimonadaceae bacterium | reverse complement strand
AGCAGTGGGTCGGCGACGGCGGCGTCCTCATCGCCTACGACGACGCGGCCCTGTTTCCGGGTCACGAGGACGTCGGACTCAGCAGTGTCAAAGCCCTCGGCTCCGACGCGGAAGACGAGTCGAAGAAGGAGAAGCGTGACAGCCTGCCGAGCGGAGTCGAACTGGAGCCCCCGCTCGCGTCCCCCAGCGCCGACCCGGATCGGCCTGAATACGTGCCCGGCTCGATCTTTCGGGCCACGCTGGATCTGTCGCACTGGCTCACCATGGGGTATCGCGAGCGGAGCCTTCCCGTGCTCCTGCGTGGCAGCACGATGCTGGCGCCGTCGGAGCGAGGCGACAATCCGGTAGTCTTCGTGGGCGATTCCCTGCTCCTGGCCGGGTTCAGTTGGCCGGCGCACACCGAGCGACTGCTGAACAAGACCGTGTGGGCTACTGTCGAGCGCCAGGGACGGGGTCACGTGGTGTTGTTCGCCGATGATCCGCTGTACCGGGCCTTCTGGCGGGGGACGGCCCGGTTGTTGACGAACGCGATGCTCTTCGGGAGCAGGAGGTAGTAGGCGGTTAGGCGGTTAGGCGATTGGGCGGTTGGGCGGTTGGGTTCCTCATCCAACCGCCTAACCGCTCAACCGCCTAACCGGCTGTCTAGTCTTCCATTCGCTCGCGTTCTTCCCGGAGCAATCCCCGTTCGCGCTGTGGGATCGTCACCGTGACGGTCTGGCGGCGCTTGTCGCGCATCAGCTCCACTTTCATGCTCTCGCTGTCGGTGTACGACCGCATGATGCGGAGGGCATGTGACGGGCTCGTCGGCTTGCGGCCGTCGATGGTGAGAATGACGTCGCCGCTCTGCAGGCCGGTGAGTCCCTCACGCGGCGCCCGCACCACCAGCAGGCCCTCGGTCGTTCCGAAGTAGCGTCCAAGCTCCTCGTTCAGGCTCACCAACTCCAGGTCGAACAGACCGAATGGCAGCAGACCGCCGAGCACCGTCGGAGAGCCCGACCGGATGCGAACTCGCTCGGGACCTTCGAGCTCCTCGATGAACGGCACGGCGAGCCGGATGTCGAACTCATTCGAGTCCGGCGTGGCGAACGAGAACGCGTATGCCTCCGGCTCCAGCTCGCGGAGCACCACGTTGGCGGTCTGCCGCGACCCGTCACGCTGATACTCCACCCGCAGCGTCTGGCCCTCATCCATCTCGCGGATGATGTCGCGCAGCTTGGCGCTGGGCGATGGGTCGCGGCGGTTGGTGCGTCCCAACGCGTTGCCGTTCGCGCTCACGATCACATCCCCGGCCTTGAGGCCCGCCTCCTCCGCGGGCCCACCAGGCGTGACCCCGCTCAGGCGCACGCCGATGGAGTCAGGTCCGGTGCGGAACGTGGATTCCTCCAGCACCACACCCATTTTGGGGCGGTTCTCCGAGACGAACACGCTCACAGCACCCGGCCAGTCGCGCTGAACGCGGAACCGCTCCATCAGCTCCCGTTGTGCCTCTCCGGTCGTTCGCAACTGCCGCTGGGCCGAACGAAGCTCTTCGATGGCCTCCCGCAGTGCACGGTTGGCGGCGTCGCTCTGCGCGGCCTGGAGGTCCCGCATGGCCTGCTCCAAGCGACCTTGGGCTTCGCGAACCCGCTGCTGCACCTCAGCGATCTCTTGTTCACTCCTGCGCTCGGCTTCCTGCGCCACGACTCCGGCAGGAAGCGCGAGTCCGGCCAGGAGCAGCAGGTAAATCATTCGACGGGCATTCATACTCCGACTCCTCGGTCCTCTGTTCGACATCGTGGCCCTCGTCCCGTCAGCATGGATTCGCAGGTCGTGGCGATCGTCGCACGTGGCGGCGCCGAAGCCTTGCCTCACCCGACCGACGATCAGTATCCGACGTACGTCACTTGCTGGATGTGGGTGTTCACCAGGCGATCCATCAAGGTCACCCGGCGTCTCCACAAATCCGCCACGGTTTCGTACGAAGCCGCCTGCACCTGCGCCTGGTCGATGCCGAGATCGATCACCGCAATGCGGTCTTCGAGCTCGGCGATCGCAGCAGCCGTCACGCCATTCACCACGCGCCCGGGCTGGTTGTAGCTGTGCAGCACCTGCTCCAGCTGCTGTGACTCCTGCACCAGGGAAGCGATTTCATCGGGGGCCGATGCCGTGACCACGGGGTGGGCGGGCGTCTTGACCCCCACGACGAGCACCAGCCCGGCCGCCGCGGCCAGACCGGCCCAAGTTGCATAGCTCCACCGACGGCGGCGCCGCTCGGTCAGGACAGCCTCACGCACCGCCGGCCACCGGTCTCGTGGTGGCGAATGCGGCGGGAGTGCCCGCATCGCGGCGGCGCGCTGGTGCAGCCGATCGACTTCCGCCGCGCACGCATCACACTGCTCGACGTGAGAACGCGCCGCGGCAGTCCCAGCACCATCCCGGACCTCCAACAGCTCTCCCAGCGTGCAATGTCTCAACATCCTGCCTCCTCACCGAGCACGATCCGCAGCCGCGCGTGCGCGCGTGACAACTGCGACTTGGAGAAACTCACGGTCTTCCCCATTTGCTCGGCAATCTCCTCGTGCGTGTACCCCTCGACGTCGTGCAACCACACCACGGCCCGCGCCGTCTCGGACAGTCGGCTCAGGGCCGTCTCCAAATCCATGCGCAGGCCCACGTCCCCGTCCCGCCGTCCCGCCCAGCCACTGTCTTCCTCGAGAACTTCCGTGTCACGGTACTTCTCGCGGCGAATGCGAATGAGCGCCTTGCTCGAGGCGACCCGTTTGATCCAGGCGGTCAGACTCCCGGGCGCCGAGCCGCGGAACCGCTTGATGCTGCGACACACCTCCAGAAAGGTGTCCTGCAGGACCTCCTCCGCTTCTTCGGGCGAGCGGCAGATCCGCCGCGCGAGCCCGTACACGGTGCCCTCGTAAGCACGGTACACGCGCTCGAGGGCGGCGAGATCGCCGGTCTTGGCCCGTTGGATCGCGAGCTCGTCCAATGCCGCAGCGGAGAGTGGTGCCATGCCCGGAAGTATAGATGCGCTCGGGGAACCGAGGGTCGCAGAGGCTTGGCAAGGCGGGCAGCGAGGCCCCCGATGGCGTACGCCGAGCCGCCCGCTAGATCACGAGATTGATGAGCTTGTCCGGAACGTAAACCGTTTTCTTGATTGGCTTTGCGTCGACGAAACGGCGGGCGGCGTCGGCGGCGAGTGCCCGCTCGACCGCCGCCTGCTCCCCGAGCCCCGCCGGCACGGTCACCCGGCCCCGCACCCTGCCGTTCACCTGGATCACCAACTCGATCTGGTCTTCATGCGCCAGGTCTTCGTCGAACGCGGGCCACCGGGCGTCGAACACGCTCGTGTCATGGCCCAGCTGCTCCCAACACTCCTCGGCGAAGTACGGTGCGAGCGGGGCCAGCATGATCACCAGTGGTTCGAGCAACGCCGGGTCGACCTCCGGGCCGGCAGCCTCATCGCTTCCCTTCCCACGGAGCACGTTCACGTACGTCATCAGCTTGGCGATAGCCGTGTTGTACCCGAGATGCTCCAGGTCGTCGGCAACGCCGCGGATCGTCTGATGAAGCTTGCGTGTCACGTCCGGCGAACTCTCGCCTCCGCCGGTCCGCGCCGCGCTCACGAGTCCCCACACCTTGTCGAGAAACCGCCGGATGCCGGAGATGCCCTCGTCCCGGAAGTCGCCTCCTTCCTGGTAGGGGCCGAGGAACATGAGATACATGCGGAACGTATCGGCCCCCCACTTCGCGATGTACTCGTCGGGGATCACCACATTGCCGCGCGACTTCGACATCTTGGCGCCGTCCTTCACGATCATCCCGTGCGCGCGGAATCGCGTGAACGGCTCCTCGAAGTCGAGATGGCCGAGGTCGTGAAGCGCCATCGTGATGAAACGCGAATACATCAGGTGCAGCACGGCGTGCTCGTTGCCGCCGATGTAGGAGTCCACCGGGAGCCACTTGCCGCTCAAACCCGGGTCGAACGGACGATCGTCGAACTCGGTGGACGGGTATCGCAGGAAGTACCACGCCGAATCCAGAAACGTATCCGACACATCCGTCTCGCGCCGAGCATTCGCGCCGCACGAGGGGCAGGGAACCCGATACCAGTCCTTGGCGCGGGCCAGGGGAGAGACCCCGCTCTCGTCAGGCCGGAAGTCTTCCAGCGGCGGCAGCACGACCGGCAGATCGGACTCGGGCACAGGAACGATCCCGCACGCGTCACAGTAGATGATCGGAATCGGCGGTCCCCAGTAGCGCTGGCGTGAAATGCACCAGTCGTGCAGCCGGTACTGCGTCTGCCGCGTGCCGGCATTCTTCGTCGCGAGCCAGTCGGTGATCGCGCCGACCGCGTCGGCACACGGCATTCCGTCGAACTGCCCCGAGTTCATCATGGTACCGTCCCACCCGGTGAAGAGGGGCGGGATGTTCGGAGCGGGCGCCGGGGCGTCGACCTCGATTCCCGAAGCGGGCTTCACGACCTGTCGGATCTCCAGCCCGAACTTGAGCGCGAATTCGTAGTCACGCGCATCGTGCGCCGGCACGGCCATGATGGCACCGGTGCCGTACTCCATGAGCACGTAATCGGCGATCCACAGCGGGATACGCTCCCCGGTGGCCGGGTTGACGCAATAGGCGCCGGTGAAGACGCCCGTCTTGTCCTTCTCTCCGACACGACGCGACACCAGATCCATGGCCGACGTGCGGCGTCGATACTCCTCGACCGCCTCCCGCTGTGCCACGGTGGTCAACTGGTCCACCAGCGGATGCTCAGGCGCCAGCACCATGTAGGTCGCGCCGAACACCGTGTCGGGTCGCGTGGTGAAGACCCGGATCTCGGTCCCCGACTCGGTCCGAAAGACGAGTTCGGCACCCTCGGACTCACCGATCCAGTTGGTCTGCATGAGCCGAGTCGAGTCGGACCAGTCGATGGTCCGCAGATTCGCGAGCAAGCGCTCGGCGTACTCCGTGATCCGGAAGAACCACTGCGCGAGGAATCGTTGCGAGACGGCCGTGTCCGGGTGGCGCTCGCACATCCCGTCGATCACCTGCTCGTTGGCGAGCACGGTCTTGCACTCAGGACACCAGTTGACCGGTGCCTCCTTGCGCACGGCCAGTCCCGCCTTGAAGAGCTGGAGGAAGATCCACTGGGTCCAGGCGTAGTACCGCGGATCGATCGTCTGAAGCTCGTGGTCCCAGTCGAGCATGAGACCGATGCGGCGCAGCTGCTCCCGAAAGCGGGCGATGTTCTGGGGAATCAGCTTGGCCGGGTGGGTGTCGACCTTGAGCGCGTAGTTCTCGGAGTGGATCCCGAACGCATCGAACCCGATGGGCTCGAACACCTCCCAACCCTGCAGTCGCCGAAACCGCCCGTGCACATCGCTGCCGACGAACGCGAAGACGTTCCCGACGTGGAGACCCTCTGCGGAGGGGTACGGGAACATCATGAGGTTGTAATACGGACGCTCGGCTCCGACGAGGTCAGCGCGGTTGGTGCGCCGCTCCTCCCAGCGCCTGCGCCACTTGGCCTCGACGGCCTCGGGATCGTACCGTCGGCCCATTGAGCTGTCTGATGGCATAAGATAGGAAATCTACATGGCGGATGGCGCGGACGGTCACCCCAGCCGGGCGAGCTTCACCTCCAACACCTCGGGAACCCCGGTCAACGTGCCCAGCACGTTGCCGTTGGGCTCCTCGTCCACGACGATGGCGGCCAAGGCTTCCGATCCGGGGCGGTCTCGACGGGACTGGTGGTAGGAGCTCACGTTGATCCCGGCGGTGCCCAGGATGGTGCCGACGCGACCGATCACCCCGGGCACATCACGATTCCGCAGCACGATGATGGTTCCTTGGGCCGGCACGTCCACATTGAAGCCGTCGATGCGGATGACACGGGGGGAGACCTCACCCATCATCGCGCCGTCCACCGTCGTGGTTCTCTCCGCCGTCGCCACCGAGACGCCGACCGTGGTCTCGAACCCAGCAAGCGGCGCCCCCACGCTGCGCGACGTCACAATGCCGCGCTGCCGTGCGCGTTCGGCGGCATTGACCAACGTGACCGGCGTGATGCCGGTGGCCGACAGCACCCCTTCCACGGCCGCGAGCATGACCGGACGAGGTGCCGCCTCGTCCCTGCCCCCGTACACCACCTCGACGGAGCGGACGGGTCCCCCGGCAATGCCGGCGGCCAGCCGGCCCAGACCCCGAGCGAGATCGAGCACACCGCTCAGGCGGGCCATCGCGTCAACCGGAATGCCCGGCAGGTTGACCGCCCCTTTGAGCGCACCGCGCAGCAACGCGTCGCGCACGTAGCGGCAGATCTCGGTCGCGACGCGGTCCTGGGCCTCGGATGTGGAGGCCGCCAGGTGCGGGGTGAGGAGCAATCGATCCGCCGACCGCAGCGGCGATTCCGTAGGCAGCGGCTCCGGGTCGAACACGTCGAGCGCGGCGCCCGCGAGGCGGCCGCTCCCCAAGGCCTCCAACAGGGCGTCGGCCTCGACCAGCCCCCCACGGGCGGTGTTGACCAAGAAGGCGCCGGGCTTCATGAGCCCAAGGCGCTGGCGGTCGATGAGGTGCCGCGTGTCCGCGGTGAGCGGCAGGTGGAGCGTCACCATGTCGGCCGTCGCCAGCAACATGTCGAGGTCCACGAGCTCGATGCCCAGGTTCGTCGCTTGATCCTCCAGGAGGAAGG
>CAYGCN010000124.1:0-2915 GCA_964348385.1 uncultured Gemmatimonadaceae bacterium | reverse complement strand
TCGTGCGCGACCACCGTCATCCCGAACGCCTTCGCGATGGTCGCGACCCGCATCCCCACCCGCCCCAGTCCCACCACACCGAGATGCTTGCCGGAGAGTTCGCTGCCGGCAAACCGTTTCCGATCCCACGCGCCTGCCCTCATGCTCGCCGCGGCCCACGGAATCCGCCGTACGAGCGCGAGCAGCAACGCCACCGCGTGTTCCGCCGCACTCACGGTGTTGGCCCCGGCGGCGTTCAGGACCGCGATGCCCCGCCTGGTGGCAGCATCCACATCGATGTTATCCACACCCGTCCCCGCCCGCCCAATCACCATCAAATGCGGTGCCCGGGCGATTCGATCCTCCGTCACCTGCGTATCGGATCGCACCAGCAGGGCGTGCGCCCTGGCCAGCTCCTCGTCGAGCCGTTTCCCGTCACCGACGACCGACACCACCTCCAGGTCCGACTGCTTGCGCAGCAGGTCCAGCCCCGGCTCGGCCAGCCGGTCGGCAACTACCACCACGTAGGTCATAACGCCACCGTCTCCAGCGTCGCCAGCAGCTCCTCCAACCGCACTAGGCTGTGATCGCCCATATGGCCAATGCGAATGGTCGACTGCTTGAGCGGCCCGTACCCCGAAGCGATCACCCACCCCTTACTCTTCATCACGCCTGCCACCGCCCGACCGCTCTTCTCGTCCGGCACCTTCAGGCACGAGACCGTCCAGGAGCGGCGACCCGACGGCGGTAGGAACCGATATCCCAATTCCCCTCCTCGCCCGCCCACCCACGCCTCCACCATCTCCTGCATCCGCCGGTGACGGGTCCACCGTGCCTCGATCCCGCCATCCAACTCGATGCGACTCAGCTGCGCCTCGAGTGCATACAGCAGCGACATCGCCGGCGTGTTGGTGGGCTGATAGTCCATCGCGGCGCGGTCGTACGCCAAGAGGTCGAGGTACGCACCGCGCTCGGGGACCTGCTTGGCGCGCTCGATCATGCGTTCCGATGCCACGGCTAGCGCGAGGCCAGGCGGAAGCGCCAGCGCCTTCTGCGAGCCCGCGAGCACAAAATCCAGCTCCCAGACATCGGTCTCGACCGGCGAGCCGGCAAAGGACGTCACCGCGTCAACCAAGAGGACGACCCCGTCGAATTCCCGCACCACGGGGGCAAGCTGCTCCAGCGGGGCCAGCGCCCCGGTGGACGTCTCCGAGTGGACCAGCGTGACTGCATCCACCTCGGTGCGCTTGAGGGCATCCCGCAGCATGTCCGGCTCCACCGTCTCCCCCAACGGCACGTCGAGACGGACCACGTCGCGTCCGGTGGCGGCAACGATTCCCGCGAACCGCTCGCCGAACGCCCCTCCCACCAGCGATAGGGCTCGGCGCCGCACCCCACTGCGGACCGCCATCTCCATGAAGCCGGTGGCCGAACACGTTCCGATGAACACACGGCGAGTGGTCCGCCACGCGCGCTGCAACGGCGCCTCTAGTTCGGTGAGCAGCTGGACCATCTCCGCGCCGCGATGCGGAATCATGGGTCGCTGCATGGCGGCAAGGACGTCGGGGTGCACCTCGGTCGGGCCAGGCAAGAAAAACCGACCGAAGGACTGTTCGGGACCGTCCTGCTCGTCGGTGGTCGGGGTCTGCGTGTCGGGTACGGGGGTGGATCGCGGCGCCGGCGTCATCGGGCACCCGCCCGTTCCAGCCCCGGCCACTCGTCAATGGGTCGATCTGTGCGCACGATGTGCATTCCCGCGTCGGCGAACCGGCGAAACGCGTCGTCCGCCTGGTCGGTGAAGTCGACGACGCCGGGCACGACGACCGCCGACGTGCAGTCCTCGAGCAAGTAGACGCGTCCGGCCAAGCGCCGATCCCGCGCCTCGATCTCGGTCAGGAGATCGTGAACCGTCCATGCGACGCAGTGGCTCTTCGCCTGGCCGGCAACGACGATGGCATCGAACTCGAGCATGTGACTGATGAAGACCTCGTTCTTCTGGGCGATCGACGTGCCGTCCGGTCCGCGGGTCACCTCGGGACTCAACACGGAATAGTTCTCCGTCAGCGGATTGTCGCCCTTCATCTCGAAGCGGGTGGCGGTCCGCCGGGCGACGGAGTGAAAGAACAGCGCCTCCTCGACGGCAGGGACCAGCGCGTGTCCGATGCCGCCGAGCATGGCGTGATAGGGCCAAACCATGAGCGGCAGCCTTCCATGGGCTAGTTCGCGGACGTAATGGTGCGCGTATGCCTGGAGCTCGTCTGCCGTACCGCCACTGACCGGTGCGGCCACATCCGGATTCACGCGCCACGTTCCCCGCTCCACGTCCTCGGCGGTGATGACCGTTTCGGCTCCGCGTGGGTGGTGGCCGCGCTCATCGACCCAGAAAATCGGATGGAAGATCTGGAGGGCCGTGTGCGTATCCAGGGTCGGGGCGATCTCGGTAAGCACATCCAGATGGCGATAGATGAACTCGCACAGCCGGACGTTGTCCTCCACGGCGCCGTTGCCCGAGCGGCCGCCAACGAACAACTCGTGGCCCGGGATGCAGAACGTGTTCTGACAATCGACGATCAACAGGCAGAGCCGGAATCGATCGTCGGCCGATGCCCGGATGCCGTGCCGGGCGGCCCACGACTCGGCCTTCTCGGCAAGCCGACCGTAGTCGACACGCCTGATTTCGCCGACTGTTGCCGGATCGAAGTGTGGTGGAATGGGAAGCTCTGGCACCCGTGCGCCTTCGTGTAGAACTGTCTCTCCGCGTTCGGGGAGGTAAACTAATCGCGTGCCCGCGGGGGGGCGCCCCCCACGAGCGGCAGCTACTCCACGCGCTCGAGTCGGGGGTTGGGTCGATGCCGTCTGCCGACTTTGGCACATGGCTCACCATCGACCATGACCACATCGGCGGTGAAGTCGTAGCGTCCCTGCCCGCGGAACAA
>CAYGCN010000123.1:3161-9758 GCA_964348385.1 uncultured Gemmatimonadaceae bacterium | reverse complement strand
GACAGATCTGGGGGCACAGACCGCAGGCCACGCACTTGGCGCGTCCCTGCTCGTCCGTGAGCATGCGGTGCGTGCCGCGCCACCGGGGCGACAGCGACCAGTCGTCGGTCGCCCGCTGCTCCGGATACTGCATCGTGAACTTCTTCTGCAGGAGGTGGCGGAACGTGATCGCCATTCCCTTGAGGGCCGCCCGCAGATCGCTGATCTCGCGCTCGGGCCGCTGCACCACCACCACGCGTATCGCCATTACGAGCCCCCTTCGCGACGAAGGTGTTGTCCCCAGATCAGGCGATCCCGATCGAGCCCCCAGAAGACGGCGACCACGAGAACCAGGTTCACACCGAACAGGGCGAGCACGTACAGCCTGCCGAAGGCCAGCCCCGCCGTATCGAACGCCCAGACGGCCGTGGCCATGAGCATGATGTACGTGATGGCCAGGGGCAGCATGACCTTCCAGCCCAGCGCCATGAGCTGATCGAATCGAAAGCGGGGGAGCGTCCAGCGGATCCAGATGTAGCACAGAATGAAGAAGAACGTCTTGACCAGAAACATTAGGAGGGTCGCCAGGGACACGATGACCGAGGGCTCGCCCTCGTCCCAGGACGTGAAGGGAATGTCCCACCCGCCGAAGAAGATGGTCGCCATCAGCGCCGACATGGTGACCAGGGCACCGTACTCCGCAAGGAAGAAGATTGCGAACCGCATGGAGCTGTACTCCGTGTGGTATCCGCCGACCAACTCCCCTTCGGCCTCCGGGAGATCGAAGGGGAGCCGGTTGTTCTCGGCGAGTGCGGAGATCGCGAACAGCACGAATCCCAACGTCAGCGCCAGAATGAACCAGAGCGACTCCTGCTGCAGGCGGACCAACTCCGACAGTTTCACGTTTCCGGCGACGAGCAGCACCGCCACCAGGCTCATCCCCATCGCAATCTCGTAGCTCACCATCTGCGCGCTGGAGCGCAGGCCACCGAGCAACGAGTACTTGTTTCCGGACGACCACCCCGCGAACACGATGCCGTACACCGCCAGGCTGGAGATCGCGAGGATGAACAGGAAACCGATCGACAGATCCGCGATCACCATCGGGACCGGCTCGGCGTGGACGAAGCGCCCGAGCAGGGGAAGCGAAAAATCGAACGACACCGGGAGCGGCGCGGCAAAGGGAATGACCGAGAACAGGATCAACGAGGGAACGAACGCCATCGCCGGTGCCAGGATGAACAGCGTGCGGTCGGCCTGGCCGGGAAGGAGTTCTTCCTTCACGAAGTTCTTGATGCCGTCGGCGATGGGCTGAAACAGCCCGAACGGACCCACACGGTTCGGTCCGAGACGATTCTGGATCCACGCGGCCACTCGGCGTTCCAGCCAGGTGACGAACGCGATGATCAGGAACAGTGTGGCGAAGGCGACGGTGACCTTCAGGCTGCTCACCAGCAGAAATCCCTTGAGCTCGGGCGTCATGGCGAGACCTCCGCCGCCAACCGCCTCTCCAGTCGGACGCCCCGGAAACCCAGGCGCTCGTAGGACAAATCCTGGAACGCCGGTTCCGCCGACGCCATCTGCTCGAACGCCGCCCCGGCACTCCCGAGGGGCTCCCCTCGTCCGAGCTCCACCAACAGCTCGCTCAGGACCCACCATGCCGGTCGGGCCATCCCGGGACCGGGCTTCGCCTGGAGATATCGCTGCACCCGACCGTCCCGGTTGACGAACGACCCGTCCTCTTCGGCAACGTTGGTCACCGGGAGCACCACGCGAGCCGCTCGCGCCACCTCGGGAAGCGCGGTACCCAGGTAGATGAGGTTGCCGCCCCCTCGCAGGAGATCGATAGACACACCCTCGAGGTCCTCGTCCAGCACCATGACCAGCGCCGCCTGGCGGGCCGCCGCGAGCGCACGATCGAACGACTCCTCATAGCCGAGCATGATCGCCCCGGCCAGATTCGGTGCCCGCTCGCTGCGCAGCGCGAGTCCAGGAACGCCTGCCAACGGCTGCTCGCCGTCAGCACGCTCCACGCGGAACGCCCCGTTCAGCGTAAAGCCGTCGAGGACCGCCTTGAGGAGGTAGAGGGCCTCGGTGGAGGCGGAGGGCGATACCAGCGCGACGGCCGACCCGCTCGACCCCTTGATGATCTGCGCGGTCCGCGCCAACGCATGGTCCCAGTCGGCCGCCACCAACGTCCCATCGTCGGCCACGAGCGGTGCCTCGATGCGGTCGCCACGATTCAAGGCCCGATACGTATGCCGGCCGTGGTCGCACATGAAGTACTTGTTGACTTCGGCGTTGGGACGTGGACGAACTCGCACCACCGCATGGGCCCGGGTGTCCAGGTTCACATTGCACCCTTGCGAGCACCCCGTACACACGCTCGGCGTGTGATCCAGCTCCCAGGCTCGTGCCTTGTGCAGGAAGTCCTTCGACAGGAGCGAGCCGACGGGACACAGGTCCACGACGTTGCCCGACCAGGGGTGGTCGAGCTGCCGGTCCGGATGGATCCCGATGAAGGCACGGTCCCCGCGCTCGCTCACATTCAGCACCTGCTCGCCGGCCACATGGTCCATGAACCGCACGCACCGGGTGCACAGGATGCACCGGTTGGGGACGTACAGGATGTCCCCGCCGAAGTCTTCGACCGGATTGAATCGTTTCGGATAGGTGGGCGAGTAGCGCGTACGGCTGCGGCCTTCCTGGAACACGTAGTTCTGGAGTTCGCATTCGCCCGCCTGATCGCAGATCGGACAGTCGAGCGGGTGATTGATGAGCAGGAACTCCAGGACACCCTGTCTCGCGTTCCTCGCCTGCTCGGACTCGTTGACCCGCACCGTCTGCCCTTGCGCGACCGGCATGGCACAGCCGATCTGGAGCTTCGGCACGCCCTCGATCTCGACGAGGCACATGCGGCAGACGCCGGCGACCGGCAGTCCCGGATGGTAGCAGTAGTGGGGGATCAGGACCCCGGCCTGTTTGGCCGCTTCGAGGATGGTGGTCCCCTTGGGGACCGTGATCTCCATCCCGTCGATCGTGAGTGTCACCCGTTCCTGGTCCGCCATCCCCGCCTCACACTAGCGCGACAGCCGGTTGCCGTGCGCCGTTGATGTATGCTTCGAACTCCCCCCGAAACTTGTGGACGGCGCTTCCCACCGGTGCGGCGCACGAATCGCTCAAGACGCAGATCGTCTTTCCCGTCATCATGTCGCCGACGTCGAGCAGCAGATCGAGATCACCCATGTCCCCGCGCCCCGACAGGATCTTCTGGAGAATGCGGACGGTCCACGCCGTACCCTCACGGCATTGCGTGCACTGCGCGCAGGACTCGTGCGCATAGAACTTGGCGATCCGCATCATCTGATAGACCATGTCCGCGCTGTCGTCGAACACGATCATCCCGCCCGAGCCGAGCATGGTCCCCGCTGCCACGCAGCCCTCGTAGTCGAGCACGCAGTTCTCGGCTTCCTCCCGGTTCAACACCGGTACCGACGACCCGCCGGGAATCACGGCCTTGAGGGTCCTCCCGGGACGCATGCCGCCGCACAAGTCGTAGATCAGCTCCTTCATGGGAAAGCCCATCGTGATCTCGTAATTGCCGGGCTTGGCGACGTGGCCGCATACGCTCATCAACTTCGTGCCCGTGCTCCTGGGATTCGACAGGCTCAGCGACTTGTACCACTCGGCGCCACGATTGATGATGTGTACCACGGAGGTGAGCGTTTCGACGTTGTTGATCGTCGTGGGCATCCCGAACACCCCGTAGGCGGCGGGGAACGGCGGCCGGATTCGGGGGTTACCACGCTTGCCCTCGATGGAGTTCATCAACGCGGTTTCCTCGCCGCAGATGTACGCGCCGGCGCCACGATGGATGAACATGTCGATAACGATGCCCGAGCCCAGCGCGTTCCTGCCCAGGGCGCCCTTGGCATACGCCTCGTCCAGCGCCTGCTGCATCACCGCGATCGCTTCGGTGAACTCGCCACGGATATACACGTACACGACTTCAGCCCGGATGGCGTGGGCGGCAATCGCACATCCCTCGATCAGCGCGTGCGGCGTCCACCGCATGATCTCCCGGTCCTTGAACGTCCCCGGCTCGGACTCGTCGGCATTGCAGCACAAAGAGTGAGGCTTGTCCTTCGGCTTGGGCATGAAGTCCCACTTCACTCCCGCCGGGAACCCCGCCCCACCGCGACCGCGCAAGCCCGAAGCCTTCACCTCGTCGATCACCGCCTGGGGCTCCATGCCGAGCGCCTTCTGGAGCGCCCGGTAGCCACCCAGCGCGACCCAGCCGTCGTAGGTGCGCGCGGCAGGATTGCCGAAGTGCTCGCTGAGTACGACCGTCTCGCGTGGATGCGGCTCGTGTGGGTACCCCATCACCCGCGTCCTTCCGACGAGACGCGCCGCTGCGATCGCCGGACGGCGACGGCACGCGGTCGGCCCCCGAACCCTGTCCTCATCGATATCGCTCCAGGATGTCGGGCACGGTGTCCGCAGTCACGTTCTCGATGAAATCGTCGTTGATAAGCACGGGTGTGGCGAACCCGCAGGCCCCCAAGCACTCCACCTCGATCACCGTGTACTTCCCATCCTCGGACGTCGTGCCGAGCTCACGGCAGCCCGTGTGGCGCAGGAACGCCTCAGTCACGCCCTCGGCGCCGCAGAGATTGCACGGGGTGGTGGTGCACACCTGAATGAAGTACGTCCCGACGGGGTGCTGGTGATACATCGTGTAGAACGTCACCACGCCCTTGACGTACGCCGGCGTGAGCCCCAAAACCTCCGACACTTCGGTCATCGCCGAGTCCGAGATCCATCCCTGCGCTTCCTGCACCATCCACAGCGTCGGCAACAGCGCGGCCTGCTTGGTCGGATAGCGCTCCATGATCTCGTCGAGCCGTGCTCGCCGCTTCCCGGTGAACACGGTCTCGTGGGTGCTCGCGTCATGCATGGCCGTCGGTCGACTCCTCGCAGCCCCTGACCGCCCTCAGCGGTCGATCTCTCCCATCACGATGTCCACGCTGGCATTGATGGCGATCAGGTCGGCAAACAGATGCCCCTCGGCCATCTTGGGCAGCGCGGCGATGTTGAGGAGCGAAGGCGGGCGAATCCGCCACCGCACCGGCTTGGCCGTGCCGTCGGACACGAAGTAGTAGCCAAGCTCCCCCTTCCCGTTCTCGATGGCGACGTAGACTTCGCCGACCGGAGCGGGTACCCCTTCCATCACTTGCTTGAAATGGAAGATCATGGCCTCCATGTCGGACATGGCGGCGCTCTTCGGCGGCAGGATGACCCGCGGGTCATCGACATTGAGCGGCCCGTTCGGGAGCCGGTCTAGCGCCTGCTCCAGGATCTGTACCGACTGCCGCATCTCTTCCATCCGCACCAGGTATCGATCGTAGACGTCGCCGTGCTCCCCGATCGGGACGTCGAAGTCGTAGGTCTCGTAGTCGAGGTACGGCCGGTCCTTGCGGACGTCGTACGCGATCCCGCTCGCCCGCAGCATCGGACCGGAGAGACCATAGTTGATCGCTTCCTCCCCCGTCATGACGCCAATCCCCTGCAACCGGGCGATCCAGATGCCGTTCCTCGTGAGCAGCCGCTCCACCTCGTCCAACACGCCGGGGAAGTTGCGGCAGAACTCCCGGAGCTTCATCTCGAAGCCGTCGGGCAGGTCCGCCATCATGCCGCCGACCCGAGCGACACTGGTTGTAAGCCTCGCCCCGGTCCACGCCTCCTGGAGGTTGTAGACCTTCTCGCGCTCCTGGAACGTCCACAAGAACGGCGTGAAGGCGCCGATGTCCACCGCCGTCGTGCCGAGCCACACCAGGTGTGAGATGATTCGGCTCAACTCGCACGCGATGACCCGCAGGACCGTGCACCGCTCCGTGACCTCGATGCCCATGAGCTGCTCAGCCGCCATCGCGAGGGCCACGTTGTTCGCCATCGGCGCCAGGTAGTCGGTCCGATCGGTCAGTGGGATGATCTGGTTGTAGTGGCGGTATTCGCCGAGCTTCTCGAATCCGGAATGCAAGTAACCGATGTGCGGGACCACCCGCGTGACCACTTCGCCGTCCAGCTCGACCACCAGCCGCAGCACCCCGTGGGTGGCCGGGTGCTGTGGCCCCACGTTGAGCAGCATCTGTTCCGCCGTGAAGTCAGGCTCGCGGCCCTCCGTGACCCCGACCGGTACCCGGATCGGGCGCCCCTCAGCGTCGACGCCCGGGGTGGCGAGATCCACCGCAACGGTGCGCTTCTCAGCCATCGTCGTGCTCGCCGGGGTCGGGAATGAAGCCGCGTTCGCCCCGCTCCAACCGCTCCCGCATGTCGCTCGGCAGGTCGTACTGCACCTGCGCCATCGAGAGCTCTTCCAGCGAGTAGTGAGCTTCCGGATTGGCCGCCAACGCCTGGCGGACCTGTTCGGACCTGGAGAAGCGACCCCGCAGCGGGAAGTCCTTTCGCAGGGGATACCCTTCCTTGTAGGTCTCCCACATCAGGAGGCGCCGGAGGTCCGGGTGCCCGCGGAAGGTGATGCCGAACATGTCATAGACCTCCCGCTCATGCCAGTTAGCGGTCGGCCACACTTTTTCCACCGTGGGAATCCGGGGATCA
>CAYGCN010000123.1:0-3151 GCA_964348385.1 uncultured Gemmatimonadaceae bacterium | reverse complement strand
CCTCCCGCTCGAGCCAATCGGCGGCGCGCCAGAGCGGCACGACGGAATCGATCTCCAGCGGCTGGTCTTTCGGCAGCTCGACCTTGACGCGCAACTCGGCCCCGCGCCACATCGAGCGCAGCTGGTAGGCGACCTCCAAGGGACGCTCGGTGTCGCGATATTCGACGGCCGTCAGGTCGACCAGGTACTGGTATTCCTCGTCGGGAGTGTCCTTGAGCCACCGGAGCACCGCGCGAACCTCGGCAGCCTTGACGTGCACGACCGTCTGCCCACACGACACGAACGCGCGCCCGATAACCTCACCGAACGCGCGTCGCAGGGAGTCGACCGAGGGGTTCACGGTGCTTATGCCGAACGCGTCTGATGGATGGAGTTGCCGAAGGGCTCCGACAACTCATCGATCAGGCGCGCGGGAATCTGGAGGTCACCCCGCCGGAAGTCCCGCTCCTGTCGAAGCCTCGGATCGGCGAGGGTCTCGCCTCGAACCTTCTTGTGGAGCAGGAGAATGCCGTACAGCAGCCCTTCGGGGCGCGGCGGGCAGCCCGGAACATAGACGTCGACGGGCACGACCGTATCGATCCCCTGAACCATCGCGTACGTATCGAAGATGCCTCCGGACGACGCGCAGGCGCCCATCGAAATCACCCACTTGGGCTGCGGCATCTGGTCGTAGATGCGACGGATCACCGGAGCGAGCTTGAAGGGCAGCCGACCGGCGCAGAGCAGCACGTCCGCCTGACGCGGGCTGTAGCCCAACCGTTCCATGCCGAACCGCGAGATGTCGAAACGACTCGCGGCGGTGGCCATGAACTCGATTGCACAGCACGCGGTGCCGAACGGCATGGGCCACATGCTGTTCGACCGTGCCCAGTTGACGAGGAAGTCGAGGCGGGTGGTCACCCAGTTGGGCGACACCTGCCCGACGATCGTCCGATCGCCTGGTGGCTCCGTGGGCGTGCTCCCGCCCGACAACGGAATCACTTCCATTCGAGTGCGCCCCGTTTCCAGACGTACACGTAGCCAATGAGCAAGATGACCACGAACACGAGCATCTCGAGCAGCCCGAACAGACCGAGCTGCCGGAACGACACCCCCCACGGGATCATGAAGACGGTCTCGATGTCGAACACGATGAACAGCATCGCGATCAAATAGAACTTCACGCTAAAGCGCTCGCGGGTTCCGCCGAGGGGGGGCATGCCCGACTCGTACGGTGTCTTCTTGGTCGGGGTCGATCGCTCGGGAAGGGTGATGTGCGACAGCCCGATGATGGCCACCGCCGTGAACACCACCAGGCCTATGAGTATGGCAAGCGGAATGTACTCCTGCAGCACTCCAACCGACTCCCGCGTGAATTTTTGGTGTCGTGGCGGAGGGAAGTTACCTAGCGCTCCAAACGGGTGTCAAGCAAGCTAAGCTGGCAAAGCAGCACTGCTTACGTATCTTTCTGTGGCTCGCCCACCCGATGGGGAGCGACGACCCCGGGGGCTCCGATTCTCGGCAAAGGTGTGCATGGCCATCAAGTCGGATCGATGGATTCGCGACATGGTGCGGACCGCACGGATGATCGAACCGTTCGGCGAGTCCCAGGTGGGAGAGGGCGTGATCAGCTACGGTGTCTCCTCGTACGGGTACGACATGCGCGTGGCACGTGAATTCCGCATCTTCACCAACGTGCTGTCGGCGATCGTCGATCCCAAGGCGTTCGACCAGCGTTCCTTCGTGGAATTCGAGGGCGACGTCTGTATCATCCCACCCAACTCGTTCGCCCTGGCGCGCTCGGTCGAGTATTTTCGCATTCCCCGCAACGTGCTCACGTTGTGCGTGGGGAAGAGTACCTACGCGCGCTGCGGAATCATCACGAACGTCACGCCGTTCGAGCCGGAGTGGGAGGGCCACGTGACGCTCGAGATCTCCAACACGACGCCCCTGCCGGCCCGGATCTACGCCGACGAAGGTATTGCCCAAGTCCTCTTCTTCGAGGCGGACGGGGACGACGTCTGCGAGGTGTCGTACGCGGACCGGCGTGGTAAGTACCAGGCTCAGCGCGGCGTCACGCTGCCACGGATCTGACGGGGCGTCCTGATGCCGGTGGTCCGCTGCCCGATCCACAAGATCCCCTACAATGACGAGAACCCGCGGGGCTGTCCGGCCTGCGCCCGAGAAAAGGAGGGCGCGGATCAGACGGACGTCATGCGGGAGCTCGCCCGGGTGTCGCGGTCGGTCCGGGGGGACGCCCCCGGCCAGGCCGAGCCGGTCAAGAGTCCTCCCCCGCTGATGTGGACCATCACGCCGCAGGCGACCGAGGTGGCGGACACCCGGAGTGTCCTGACCGGGGTGATGGATCGCCTGCGCGAGCGCCGGGCACTCGGGGTAGCCGTCGCCGCGATCCCCATCCTCCTCGTCTTGGCGCTCCTCACCGGCGGGCCGCGGTTCGTGGCTGCCCCCGATCCGCCGCCGTATACGGGTGACGTGCGTCCCTTCCCCGTTCAGCCCGCTCAACAGATCGCCGCGGTGTTCGGGGTACTCGGCACCCAACCGCCGCGGAGCGTACCGGGTGCCCCGCGCTTGGCGCGCTACTCCTACGGAACCGATCTCTACGTGGACGCCATCAACGACCGCGTGTACGCCATTACCATTGGCGGTCCCAATCGCTCGTGGCAGGGTTTGACCGTGGGATCGCCGGAGCGGACCGTCAACGGCACACTCGCCCTGCTTGGCGTGGTGCGAGAAAGCGACGTCCAACCGATCCCACCCCCGCTCGACGTCTCGGGATATCGCGCGTACCAGTCGCTCGACAGTCGCCCGCGCCGCACGCTCCGCGTCGAAGTCCGTCCCCCGAACGGCTGCTTCGATGTCGAGGCCGAGCTTCGACCCCAGGCCGCCGGTCTGCTCCTCAAGGGCGGCGAGCGGTACGCGGTGCTTGGCAAGGGAGACGATGTCCAGCCGGAGTGGGTCGCCACCCAGATCCGCGTGGTCGATCGGGGGACCGCGGGACCCTTTGGGGGGGTCGCGTGTTTCTAGCGATCCACTCCTGAACTCGCAATCGGTGAGCACGATGGAAGAAACCCCGGCCGCCCGATCCGAGAGCCGAAGCCCCTGGTGGCTCGCCCTGCGGGTCATCGACGAACCGGTGGAAGTGTTCAGACAG
>CAYGCN010000122.1:6379-9800 GCA_964348385.1 uncultured Gemmatimonadaceae bacterium | reverse complement strand
CACTGCACCGTCGCGAGCCGCTTGTGCCAAAATCGAGTGGCGTTCTCGCCGTTTGGCAACGCGACACCTATCTTTGCCGACAATGTCTGAAGGTCACGCCCCGCCTGACAACCGCCCTCGACCATGAGCCCCAAGACGAGAGTCAGACCCAGTAGCTCACCTTGGACTGTCGGCATCGTCCTGTTGACTTCAGTGGCCACGGTCATGCCCGGGGAACGTGTCGAGCGGACGAAGGCAAGCGGAGACGAACCGGTGGCCCGCAACTTCGTTATGGTGATCGACCGCGACGATTCCCCCGCACCGACCCCGATCAACACTGCCTATTGGAATGCGATCAACGCCACGAGGGAAGGTGACGAGATCCTGGCCTTCCACAGGTATTTCAGAAGCGAGCGAATCAACGACGCGCTCATCGCGGCGGCGCGGCGCAGCGTTCAGGTCACAGGGGTCTATCGTGAAGTGGTGGATCCTCCGTGCGACTCTCTACCACCCAACGAGCGAACGCTCTGCGAGGGAATCTTCGTTCAATCGCCTCTCCCTCATCATAAGAGTATGATGATCCTGCGTTCCGACGGCACCGCCCACGCGGTCGTCGGATCATACAATCTCCGTGAGCGCACTGCTTCCGAACCACGTATCCACACCGCCATCACGTTTGATGTCGTCAACGGTCAACGCGTCTTTGACTACTATCGCGGTGAACAGGATAGGCTCCTTGGTTTACCGACAACGCAGCCGCTAATGATGAGCGTGCAGGTTGAGGGCGGCGGAACAGTGCAGCTACATGTGCATCCCGCACAGACACACCCAGTGTTGGACATGTTGAAGGCCGTTATGACGTGCGAGAGCACGTTGTGGATGTCATTCTACGCCGCTGGCGACGACTTCGTCGGCGCACCAGCATATGACCGCCTCCAGACCTTGCATGATGGAGGATGCGATGTCCGCGTACTCCTCTATGCTGACAACGTGGGTGCTAAGAGTGCTCTCGAGGCCAGGGGCGTGCCGGTGCAGTTTCCGACCTACCCCGTGGGTACTGCGCTGCTTGGCCACAAGTTGGCGCTGGTGCGTTCAGACAGCGATCTGTTTCTCATTCAGAGCAGCCGCAACCTCATCGAGCCCCGCGATGATTCACACGACCTGACCGTATATCTTCGGGCTCCGGGGTTGAACACCATTCAACAAGAGCTGGAAGACGAGCTCAGCCGCTATTGGCGGTAGCCGTTGGGCCGGAGCCGACCATGGGGTTGAGCGACACCGCTCGCGGGCTCGCGCTGTCACTCTTCCTCGCCGTCGCTGCGCTCCGGCATCGGTTCAGGGGGTCGCGGGTCTAAATCCCGCCGTCACGACTAAAGCAAGCAACAAACCTACAAGCAGTTACGAGACGTGTGCCAAATGCCGGTCACCATCTCGCCGGTCGACGCGGTGTATCCTATCTTAGCCCCCTATGGCCGACCTGCTGGAACAGATCTCGTCAGCCCTCGCTGACCGATATCGAATCGAACGCCAGCTGGGCGCGGGCGGAATGGCGAACGTGTATCTCGCCGAAGATCTGAAGCACCGCCGCAAGGTCGCGCTGAAGGTCCTGCAACCGGAACTCGCTAGCGTGCTGGAGCGCGACCGATTGCTCCATGAGATCGAGATGTCGGCGCGGCTCACGCACCCGCACATCCTGCCGCTCCAGGATTTTGGGGACGCAGACGGGTTCCTCTTTCTGGCAACGCCCTGGGTTGACGGCGAGACCCTTGGGCAACGGCTTGCGCGCGAGGGTCAGCTCAGCGTGTCGGATGCCGTGCAAATTGGGCTCCAGATCTCCGATGCGCTGGGGTATCTCCACGAGCAAGGGATCGTACATCGAGACATCAAGCCGCAAAACATCCTGCTCGTCGGCTCACAGGCCCTGCTGTGTGACTTGGGATTGCCGAAGGCCGTTGGCCTGGCGTCCCGCGAACACCTCGGTGAGGCCAGTGGCGGTTTCGTGGTTGGGACACCCGAATACATGAGCCCAGAAACCATTCAGGGACTACCGGTTGATGCGCGGAGCGATGTCTACTCGCTGGGATGCACGCTGTACGAGATGCTGGCGGGTACGCCGCCGTTTGCTGGCCCAACCGAGGCGGCGGCCGTCCCTACTCGGCACGTGGCAGAACAACCTGTCCCGATCTCAATCCTGAGACCGGAGCTGCGCCACCCCCGGGCCGGCTGTCTCGGTCGCTTGTGGAAATGGCGGCCTGCTCCCGTCGGACCGCACGAAGCATTGGTCCCCCTTGTCCAGCAGGCGCTGGAGAAGATTCCATCACAGCGACAGCAAGATGGGGCGCAGGTATTCCTGGCTCTGGCCGCATTGCTCCGTGGGCTTGACGAGCCGTCCGGAGGGGCCGAGGAGGGCGGCAATGACCTCTGTGGGCGGCTCAATCAGTCGCTCGGCCACAAGTATCGAGTGTTGGGCGAGCTCGGAAGGGGTGGCATGGCCATCGTCTGTCGGGCAGACGACCTGTGGTACGACCGACGGGTGGCGTTGAAGACCCTTCTGCCCGACCGCGTGAAAACCATCGACATTGCCAGGTTCTTGCGGGAAATCCGAACGACCGCACGGTTGAGTCATCCCAATATCGTGCCGCTGTTTGAAGCCGGGACCGTCGGTAGATTGCCGTACTACGTCATGCCGCTTGTGGACGGTGGGTCCCTTCGCAACCGGCTCCAGAGGGGAAGCACGTTGGCTGTGCGAGAAGCCGTGCAGATTACTGCCACGGTGGCGGATGCCCTACAATACGCTCACGACTGTGGCTTTGTTCACCGTGACATCAAGCCGGAGAATATCCTGATGCACCAAGGCCAGGCCGTCGTCGCAGACTTCGGGATTGCAAAGAGCCTGGAAGAGGCAGGGGTCGAGCGTCTTACTGCCACTGGGGTCGGTATTGGCACGTATCCCTACGTTGCTCCGGAACAAATGGCCGGCGAGCGAGAACTGGATGGTCGCACGGACGTATACTCACTCGGCTGTGTGCTGTATGAGATGATCACTGGTCGAGCACCGCGCCATGGTTCACCGCGTGAAGGCCTCGCAGCCGAGCTGAGCACTGCGAGTCAGCCGCGCTCTTCGGGGTTGGACGAGGCCCTGCTCGACTCGCTTTCCTTCGAGCGGGAACGCCGACACCCCAGTGCCGCGGTCTTTCGGGACAGGATACTGGCCGCCTAGCCTGGACAGCGTCTCCAGCCACTACTTCATCCCTGAGCCGCATGGGCGTGCGCGCAATCCGCTCAGCGGCATCTTGGTCTCCTCCATCCGCCGCCGTTCCTCCGCCTCGTCGCGGGTGGCGGTCGTGTTCGACTAGGTCGGTGGCACGTGTCAGCGCGCCACACAGCGCAACACCAGATTGTCACCCCAATTGGCTTTGTCGGTGGTTGCCACCTCCCACTG
>CAYGCN010000122.1:0-6369 GCA_964348385.1 uncultured Gemmatimonadaceae bacterium | reverse complement strand
GTGGAGCGCGCCGTTCGAATGCCGGCGTTGCGGCGGTGTGGCGCGGGGAGCGTCTGGAGGTGAGAGCTTGCGCCTGAGCTATTTGGAAGTGGAGTGAATGTCATGAGCGCAGAGCGGATCACGGTCGAAAAGAGAGTCTTGAGCGCCAACGATGAGATTGCGGCGGCGATACGTGCGCGCCACGCAGCGCAAGGCCAGATTGTCCCACCAATTGGGTTTGTCGGTGGTTGGCACCTCCCACTGGACAGACTCGATTTCTGCCAGCTTGAGGGAGGGAACGTTCTGCCCGACTACCCCGATTTCAGCACCGTCGACGGCTCGAGTCACCTTCCACTGGACCATTCCGTCCATCAAGACAATCCGGAAATGGTGGCTGTCATGCGTAAAAGGGATGGCGGCATCGGATAGCACAGAGCAGTTGCCTGTTGGAGGACAGGAAGCCGTCCGGAGCGTGAGCGTGTTGCTCGACTTGGTGTTTAGGTCGGATACGGTGAACTTCACGCCGCTCCGAGTTCGGAGCATCAACTCTCTTTGCAAGCCGCAGCAACTCTTTGCTGTTAGGCCGTCGTACTCCACCTCCAAAGAGGTCAAGCTCACAGGTGCTGCCGCGTAGTTGATGCGAGCGATGCCATCGACGGGATGAGCCTCCAGCCGCCCGTTGCGCAATCCGGGGCCGGCCCGGATCGACGATGCCGTCCATCCGGTCGGCAGGGTATCTCCGTTGAAATCCACCGTTGTGCACCAACCCGTTGTCGGTGCCGCTGCTCGTTCCCTCGTCACGAGGAGATCGGGATCATATGTACGGATGAGTTTGAGGAGACCCGCGTAGAACTCGTCCTTGGTCCCATCAATATCGCGCCTGACCCAGAATCCGAGGGCGGCTGAGTGACTGTGCATGAAGAGCAGTTGCTCCGAGTGGCTTGTGATCTGAGGCATCGCCGTCGGAGGCTTGTCGCGCCAGAATTGCCCGATCGCCCGCTGTAGGTACAGACCGGGTCCGCCCGTGTGTCGCTCCTCGGGATCGGGTCCGGCTTGCCGAATCTGTCGCTCGTAGTCTGCCTTGATCTGCTCGAACTGCTGCGGCCATTGCTCCCAGTCTCGGTAGGCGACGTAGTATGCTCGAGCGATGCCGCGGAGAACACGATCGTACAGCGGCTGGGTAGCGAGCCGGAATGCGTTATCGGTTGATCCTGGGATGGCGTTTTCGGTGACCCATCGGACGAACGCGGGGTTGTATCGACCGAACCGGTATGATTTGAGATCTGGAGCTCCGCCGGTGTGCGGCCCTGACAGGAAGACTTGGATCCCCGAAAGGCGCTGTAGTGCCGGGAGGCTTACGAAGGGAGTCATGCTGCAGTAAAGCGCCCGGACCCCCGGGACGTCACTGTGCGCCATACTAGGGGGGCACTGAGCGGCGGCGTCGAGCGATGTCCAGGCCTTCCGAATCACACTCGCGCTGGCAGGCATCGAGGTTGAGGGTGTGGTCCGCGGAGCGGGCTGCTGGGGTTTGGCGGCTCGAGGGGTCGCGGCTGGTGAGGTCGCGACAGAGGCCGGTGGCGCGACCGCCGTACCAGGTTGTTCCTGCTGCTCCGGCGCCTCCGGTGGCAGAGACGCGGTGTGCCCAGTCGGAGGTGCGACGTCTTCGAGACGCTGGAGTCCTGACACGAGTTGTAGGATCAGCCCCACGGCCAGCATGGCGGTCCCACCAAGAACGGTGAACAAGCCCCGTCGTGATAGCGGCTCCGTCGGCGCGTCAGCCATGAGCCCACCGATGATGGCACCGGGTAGGAACGGTATTGCGCTCGCAAGCGCCACCGGCACGGCCCCGAAGGCAAGCAGTAGACCGAGGATCGGAACGGCCGAGAGTGCCGCAGATATCAGCAGCACGAGATTCGCAAGGAGGAGCCCCGGGATCACCGCTGCCAGAATTCCGTTCAGGATGCCACCTGACTTCTTGCCGCCGACAATCCCCGCAATCAGGGGACCCAATACCGGCAGCCAGAACAGGAGGATCGACAGACCCAGCATCCATCCGATTCCACGAAGCACGCCCCCTTGGTGTGTGAGCTGGGGCCGAGTGGGTGCAGAGCTCGGGAGCGTAGTAGCCGTGCCGCTAGCACTCGGAGGCACGTCTGGTGATGTGGCGCGAGGTGCCGTCTGATCTTGTGGGGTTGAAGAACGCTCGGCCGTCGAAACCGACCAATCCGCGGGCAGGAATTCCTTGCAGTATCGGCACTTCGTGGCTGCGGGTTGAATCGGTTCCTGACAGTAGGGACAGGGCTTGCGAGGATCGCTCATCTTGGCCTCCGCACGTTGCGGACCGCCGGTAGTGGACCGCTATCCTATTGCTCCGAGTTCTTTGGCCCGATGGGAGAAGTCGGGCGCCGGCTCGGTGGCCGGGATCCAGCTGCGACCCGGTTGGGAGGAGGGTCGTTCCGCTCTGCGTTCCCTCTTATCACCGCGAGGAACGCAAGTCAATGCCGGTGCTGCCGTGCTCCTTTCCTCCCACTCCGACGCAGCGTCCACCGCGGCGTGGACTGGTCCAATCACGAATTCGAGCGTCGGGTATCCCGCACCCAATGTCCCAATTCTTGCATATCGTGCCCCAAGACCGGCATTGCGGTGGGCGGGCTATCGCTATGAATTAAGAGCGGTTGACGCTGCCCCGGTCGTCCTGCGCAGCTCGCCTGGTTCGACCTACAGTAAGCCTATCTGTGGTAATAAGTTAGTACCCACTACGCGGTAGAAAATCCGCTGGCCATGTAGCAAGCTTGACCCCTGGACTAGACTATATTATATAGACGTTTGGACTATATAATGTAGTCGCGACAGACGACGAATATTTCTCATGGAACTCCCGGGACGCACCGCAATCGAGTCCGCCCTGTCGCTCGTGGGTGAGCGGCTGGCACACGCCAACCAGCCCTGTGCGATCGTCGTGCTGGGCGGTGCCGCCATGAACCTGCTCGGCATCGTCGATCGGCCAACCGTCGATGTCGACGTGCTGGCACGGTGCGACGCGAGCGGCGCCATCCACCCGCCGGACCCACTTCCGGAAACGCTCCACCGAGCGATCGTCGCGGTCGCCCGCGATCTCGGCCTCTTGGAGAGCTGGATGAACACGGCCGTCGCCGACCAGTGGCAGTTCGGCTTACCGCCGGGCCTGGCCGACCGGATCGTGTGGAGAATGTTCGGCGCGCTACGGGTCGGGATCGTCGGTCGCCGGGACCTCATCTGCTTCAAGCTGTATGCGTCCGCCGACCAGACCGGCCCCGAGAGCGTCCACGTGCGCGACCTCGTCGCGCTCACGCCGAGCGAGGAGGAGTTGCTCTGGGCCGGCGAGTGGGTCCGCGCACAGGACCCTGCTGCACCGTTCCAGGACGCCGTCACCAAGGTCATCGCCTATGTCCGGGACGCCCTTCGCTAGCCTCGCCCGCGCGCTGCACGAGGCGGCGGCCGATGCGGCGTGGATTCAGTGGCGAGCGTTGGGAGGCCAAGCCGCGGCGCCGCGTTCCCCCTCGTCCATCGTGGACCCGGAGGCGCTGGTCCTGTTCTCCCTGTTTCTGGCGGACGATGAGCCGCGGGTGCACGACTTTCTCTCGGGGTTCGCCGAGCTGGGATCACGGGTCCTGAGCGTCCAGCGGCTCAAGCGCGCCATGCGGCTCTTCCCGGCGGACGCCGAAGCGCGTGTCGCCCGCTTCGCCGCCCGCATCGCGCGCGTGGGAAAAGATCCGCGATGGCGGAAGCTCGCGACGGCCACGCCGTTCGAGCCCGGACGACCGGCCAAGGTAGCACCGCTCCCGACCACGATGGGGGAGCCGGGTTCGCTCATGCTGCGGCTCCGCACCGCGTTCGGCGTGGACGTGAGGAGCGACACCCTCGCCTACCTGATCGGCCGCCGCGAGCAGTGGGCCGACGTGAAGGAGATCGCCGCGGCGCTGCTGTACGCGAAATACTCGGTGCGCTTGGCGTGCGAGGCGCTGGCCGACGCCCGGTTGATCGAGGCCGGCCGGGACCGCCCCGTCACGTACAGCGCCGATCACGCGCGCTGGGCCGCCCTGCTCCACCTGCGTGACGGGCCGGCGTGGCATCCCTGGATGGGGATCTATGCCTTCGTCCTCCGCCTCGGGCACTTCCTGCGCTCGGCCAGTCGCGAGACCACGTCGGCCGCGCTGGCGGCATCGCTTGCGCGCGAGTTCATGCTGGATCACGCCGCGGTGCTGCCGCAGCTTCGGCTCGAGGTCCCCGACGCGCGCGACCACCGGGGCGAGACCTATCTGCCCGCGTTCGAACGGGCGATGCAGTCATTCGTCCGTTGGCTGGCGGGGCACGCGTAGCAGCACCAACTCGGACCACCTGCGATGACTCGTGAATAGCGGGAGTGCACCACAGTTCCCTCACGCCGTTGCCGGGGTCGACGGCTGCCGACTCGGCTGGGCGGTCGTGGCGATGGACCTGCTTGGCCGGCCAGTGGAGCCTGCGGGACACATCGCTCGCAATGCCGAGGGATTGCTCGAGATTACGGCGCGATGTCAATGCGTCGTCATCGACATCCCCATCGGATTCCTGGCGGTCGGGCAACCCGGCGGGCGGAAGGCCGATCGCGCGGCGCGCCGATTGCTCAGGCCGAGGACGAGCACGGTATTCTCGGCCCCACCGCGCGCGGTGCTCCGTGCCCGCTCGTATGACGAGGCCAGGCAACTGGCGGTTCAACACTCCGCGCACGGCACGGCGCTCACGAAACAGGCGTTCGCTATTCTACCCAAGCTTCGGGACATGGACGCGGTGATGTCGCCGGACCGGCAGCGGCGCGTGGTGGAAGGACACCCGGAGCTGTCCTTTCGCACGATGAACGGCGGGGCGCCGCTGAACCATTCGAAGCACACGGGAGCCGGCATCATCGAGCGCATCCGCCTGCTCGAGAACGCCGGCGTGAGCGAAGCACTCCGGCATGTGGCAGCCTCCGTAGGTCGGGCGGCCAAGCTCGACGACATCCTCGACGCCGCAGCCTTGGCATGGACGGCACGACGCATCGTGCAGGGCACGGCCGAGCGGGTGCCGGAGGATCCTCCCACGGATGAGAAGGGGCTGCGGATGGAGATGTGGTTCTGAGGTGAGCGGGATCTCCGTGCCGGCCGGAGTATCTCGAAGAGCGGTACGCCAGGTTTCGGGCGGCGTAACCTCCCCCCTGGAACGCCCGGCCACGCCTTGCCCACCCGGCCATCGCGCTCGCCGTGGGCTTCGGCCTCGATCTCACCGCCGAGCAGGTGGGACTGCTCATGGCCAGCGTGGTCGCGATCGGGAACCTCATCAAGACGATCTGGGCGAGAGGGCAGGTGACACCCGTCGCGTTGACAGCGATTGGGACACGATCGGGGAGTTCGCGCAGACGTTCAACGGCTATGGGTATTGGGGCTCGTTTGAACGCTGCGCCGAGGTCGCCCTTGCTCGACCCTCGGCGACGCTCACCGAACTTCGCACGTGCCTCTTCTTCGCGCAGCGCACGTGGCATCACTTCGGTGACTATCCGGTCGGTAAGCTGCGGACTACGCGAGGAGCGTCCTCGAAAGCATCCGGGCCAACCTGCGCGCTGGGTAGGTTGCGGAGAAGGCAGACTGAAGGGGTGGATGGAGGCCGTCCTGTCCCGTTGCCCCGGCGTGGGAGTCTGCACGCCGCAGTCGTGGGCCGGACCGCCCACTGAATAGCCAGCATAAACGCATACCCTGCACAGCTTATAGGGTGGCCCCACTCGCCGCCGCGACCTCGCTTTTTGCTTGAAAATCGAACCAGTTTTCTGTATATTTCCGTTGCGCGGTGATTTCCCCGATTTGATGGGCCGCGCGTGCCGGACCGAGGCCGAAAGGCCCACCATCTAAGTCGCGGAGCAAGGCTCGCGACGAAACGTCGGGGGCCGTTTTTGTTGTCGCACTGACAGCCTCCACCTCGGCTGTCGACCATGAAGAGTGGTGGAGAGAGCCCTGGCTCGATGACCCACCCGCCAACCGTGCCCTCACGGTGGCCCAGCCAGCCGGATCGCGGATCCGGAACCATGCGCGAGTGGGGTGGCACCGTTCAACGAAAGGGTACTCCATGACCACGCCCATCAACATTTCGAACGCAACATCGGCGCTTCGGGCCGCGGAGCGCGCAGTGTTCCTGCGTCTGATCGCTGGAGTCCTCGTCGGCTCAGTGCTGGCCACGTGGATGCACGACTGGAATCCGGAGACTGTTGAGGTCGCCTGGTGGATCGCGATCGTCGCGATCGCCAGCGCCCTCGCCCTGTCAGGTGAATTCGTGGGCGTCGTGCTGACCCGTCATCGCTTGACTGAGACCGCCAAGTACTGGAGCCGGATCCTCCGCGAGCGCTGC
>CAYGCN010000121.1:0-9815 GCA_964348385.1 uncultured Gemmatimonadaceae bacterium | reverse complement strand
AGCGGGTATCGACTACGAGTCCAAGTGGGCGACGCTCACGTTCGCGACGCGCTGACGCGGGGTCGCATAGTCGAAACCTACCGGCCTCGGCGTGGCGACCTCCGGTGACGCGGAGCTCGGATCAGTGGGTATCTGGGATCGAAGGCAGGATATCCTACTCGAGCCGAGACGTATCGTTCGGAGGCCGTATGACCAGTCGCAGGTGGATACATCGTTCGATTCGCGGTCCGGTGGTATCGCTGTCCATCGTGGCAGTGGTCCTAACCGCCGCAGGATGTATTGATGTGTTCGGCGGGTCCGGCCTGGAACTCACCTTAGTGGTCAGCGACACGATTGCAGGCCCGGATCGCCCGATCACGCTGACCGTCACCGCCACCAGCACCGGGAAGGCCGTCGTCTGGGGTCAGGGGAGCTCCTCGTGCCAGCTCGCGGCTGTGGTCCGCGTCGGAGGCGTTGACCGGCCGATCGACGTGCGGGCCTGCACCGACGATCTCGTGCTTCAGGGAGTTGCCGCGGGCGACACCCTCACCGAGGCGTGGAGCTGGAAGGCTGAGTACGCGGTGGACGGCGCGCTGGATACGCTGCCGACCGGCCGCTATCGCCTGTACACGGTGGCTGGCGATTTGGAGCGGAGCCGCGGCGTGGTGGTCCGGGTGGTGAACGACTGACGCGATGGCATGCCCAGCCTACAGCGCTGGGTCAGGGTGTCAACTATCCTGCCGTGCCACCGGCTGACGGCGCCCGGGGCGGTGAATGAGGTCGTCCAGCTTGACGATCAGCTGCGCCAGGATCCCCGTGGCGGAGGCCTCCAGCAGGGCCACGGCCACGTATTTCTTTCCGTCCCGCTCGACAATCGCCGCGTCGGCATGCCACGTCCTCCACGTGCCGGACTTCCGAAAGATCCGGGAATCCGGCCGTGCATCCAGCCCGAGCACGAACTTGTGATGAATGGCCGGGTGCGCCATGATGGCCTTCATCTCGCCCGAGGCCCACGGGCTCACCAGTTCGCCGCGGTCGAGCATCACGAGAAAGCGCGCGACCTGCCGGGCGGTGGCCCCGTGCGAGATGTGGTTGATGGGGTCCCGCTCCCAGTAGCCCAGGTCGCCACCGTAGTCCTTGCCCACCCATAAGCCGCCGCGACGGTCCTCGTCGTACAGCTCGTAGCGCGGGTCCTGGAGGCAGTCGGCGATCGCCTCGAACCCGACGAGCTTGATCAACTCGGTGGACGTGGGATTGTCGGAATTCCGGATCATCAGCTCCATCTTCTGGCGCAGCGCCGGCGTGTAGCTCACCCGGCCCGCGTCGATCTCGCAGAATACGCCCATCATGATCGCGATCTTCGGGAGACTCGCCGCGTAGCGCATGCGATTGTCGTCGCGGGCGGCGTACCGAATCACCCCTGGTTGCGACAGGTCGACGAGCGCCACCGAGAGCTGCCCACGCGTCACCAGGTTCCGGAACGGCCGTTCGGTGAGCACGCGATTGAGTCCCGCCTGAAGCGCCGAGTCGAGACGCGGGAGCACGAGGCTCGGCGGGGATTGGGTAGCAGGCGGACCTGCCTGCGCCAGGAGAGCGGACGGGATGCCGCTGCCAAGAGCGAGGAGACCGATGGCGGCTGCCGCGTGCATACGTTGTCTGGGCATCCGGACGGTGGATCGCACGAAGGGTGTAATGGAGCGGATCATGGCGCGGCGTCCGGGTGCAGCGTACGCATGAACCGCTCGATCAGGGTTGCGATCTCCTGATGCTCCGCCGCCGAGTTGACTTTCGGGACGTTGGACATCATGGAGATCAGATAGACACGTTGCCGATCACCGGTGGCGGGCGATTCCACGATCGCCACCGAGTGCATCAGGTTCTGCTTGTTCCCGCGATATTGGCCGCACTGATACCCGGGCTCCGGCTCGCACTGATACAGTGATCCGGACTTGAAATAGACCGCCGCGTCCGTGAGCGCGGGTGACGAGGCATAGCGATAGCGCCGGCGCGTGAAGTACATGAGCCGCTTCATCTCGAGGCTGCTCCACTCGTCCACCAGCTTGCCCTGCTCGAGCTTGAGCATCCAGCGCACGAGCTGATTGGGCGTGGCATGACTGCCTCGGCCCGGCACGATTCGCTGCGCAGTGTTGGTGAAGAAGGTCCGGTGACGCAGTCCGGCCGTATCGAGTCCGGCCGCCAACATCGGCTCCTCCACAACTCTCACGGCTCGGTCGGCCAGCTCGGCACGTGACGCTTTGGCAAAGAACGCGTCCGCGCGCTCGGTGGAGACCGGGTAGTCCCGGCCGAACGCGTCGAGCAGCATCGCGTGCTTCCAGACGATGGACCCGGCGGCGTTGGAGCTGGGTGACACCATGTGGTCCACCCACTCCCAGAGGGTGAAGGTGTCGCCCACGCGAATCGCGCGATGGGCCACGGCCGTCATGTCGTCGTTGACGACGGGCACGGCGTGCGAGTTCGGAATCACCCAGCGATCGGCCACGACCCAGGTGTCTCGCAACAACGCGGCTCGGGCCTCGATATCCGTCGGGTGGCGCTGTTTTAGCTCATTGAACAGGCCGGTCATCACGAGCAGCTTACCGACGCTCCCCGGGATGTATCCTTCGTCGCCCCGCACCGCGGCGTACCGAGGACGGAGTGGATCCGTGATGTCCACCATGGCCACTCGGTACGACGGATGCCGCCGGCCCACGATCCGCTCGAGCGTAGCCTGCAGTGCCGAATCCTTGGGGGTGTTCGACCCGATGTCGTACGTCCCGTTCACACCCTTGAGGCGCAGCCGGATGGCACTGCTCGGGAGCCGCGCGCCCGCCGGAAGCCGTAGTGACCCCGCGATTTTCCCCTCTTGGATGAGGCGGTAGACGGTGAGCCGGCGGATGCCGGTGTACGTGTCGCTGTCCAGCGGGTAGGGCGGCCAACCGCCGGCGTGGGCGGCAACGAGAATGAGCGGCAGGCAGACCGCCGCGACCGTCCATCCGGTCTTCCTGGTCACGACCCCTCCTCGAGCGATACCAGGCGCGACCCCCGTTCCAGCGTCTCCCGGTCCAGCGCCTCGAGGCGCTGCAGCAGGTCGCTGCTGCGGAAGCGGATGAACGGGCGGATCTGGAACAACCAGACCTTGCCGTCCACCACGCCGAATTCCATGTCCCAGATCCGTCCCGCGTCCGCATCGGGCACCCGGCGCTTCCACAGGGCCACGATCGATTGGAGTTGCCGGATCTCGTCCGGCCGAAGCAGCGTCTCCGGCAGCCGTGCGGCGACCATCTCGCTCCCGCCGGCGCCAGTGCCGAGCAGCACGCGCCGGGTCGGGGACTTCGCCTGCGACAGCAACCGCTTGCTCCCGTCGCCGGACACGACGATCGTCTCCGCCTCTTCGCCCTCTACCGCCCCACCCACACCTTCGGCCGTCGCGATGGTGAGGTCCGTGGGTCCCCCTTGCTGGAGTCCGGACGAGATCAGCACGCCCGAGTACTCCGAGTGCACGCTCTCCAGCAAGAGCACGGATGGATAGATCTCCGCCTGCTCATCCAGAATCTGCTTGCGCCAGAGGTACGCGCGCTCGCTGAACGGCGAGGTCCACACGCGCTTGATAGATGTCAGGACGGCCTCCAAGGTACGCTGGTGCGGCACCGTCAGGTTGAGGCCCGCCCCCGAGAAGTGCGGCAGGTCTTCGACGTTGGTGTCACTGCGCACGAACACGCCGCCGCTCAGGTCGGTGCCGAACGTTTCGTGAATGGCCGTCACGACCGCGTCGCGCACCTCGGGCAGCCACTCCAGCTCGACGATTGCCCGGCGCACCCTGGCCAGCACGTCGAACATGTACCGGTCGATGTCCGCCTCGGTCCGTCCCGCCGCGCGCATCCGACCGGCTTCCTGATATGCCGCGCGCAAGTTCTCGAGTACGGTGCGATCCGACTCGAACCGGCGGTTCACGTGTTTGACGAACATCCCGAACGGCAGGGCCACGCCCTGGGATACGCGAGTCGGGAAGAAGGTTGCGAGCTGCCCCAGGTTGGCGGCCTTGGGACCCACCACCACCCCGGCGTTCTCCAGCCGCAGCTCACGCAACGGAATCGGCTGCCACCGATCGAGGCGCAATCGCCGCGTGTCGAGCCGGTACCGCTCGGTGGTCGTGGCGCGGCCGCGTTCCACGAGCTGCCGCTCTTCGGTCGTGAGCTCCGATGCCCGCTTGATGAGTACCCGACCCAGCGGCGAGACCGCGTAGAACACGCTGTCCCCTCGGGCTTCCTCCAGTACCGGGAGCAGGGTAGCGGAGACGGCGGCATTGGGGATGCCCAGGTTTCGGGCGAGGAGCTGGACGTGCGACAACAGGTTGCCCTCGCCCAGCGTCAGTACGCCGGCCACTGGCCGCAACTCCGGTGTCGTTTCCGGCAGGACGTAGATCTTGGTCGCGTCGGCAGACGCTCCGGCGTGCTCGTCGCGCGCCACTTCGAGCACGCGTAGCGCCACACCCGGGTTGAGTCCGCGGACCCCGTGGCTCACCGGACGTCCCAGCACGATGTGGGAGGTACCGAGGGTCCGGTCGGCGTCGGCCAGCAGCGCGTCGAGGGCCTGCGAGAGCGGCAGGAGGATGGATCCCCGGACCGCCGCGTCCTGGAATCCCGCCGCCCGCGGCTCGAGTTGCGCGTAGCGATCGTACACCGGGCCGTACACGGCGCGCACGGTCGCCGCGGCCCACTCGACGCTCCGCGCCAGATAGCGCAGTCGTTGCCGGTATTCGAGCGCCGGCAGGGTTTCCGCCTGCCGCAGGCGCCGCATCTCGTCGTCCAGCGCCTGTCGCTCCCGGGCCGAGAGCAAGCCGGCGCCGTGCGCGAGCGTGAAGTAGCTCTCGAGCCGCGCGATGCGGTCTCGCCGGGTCCCTGCGTCGCCGGCCGCCGACAGGGCGAGAACGAACGCCTGCTCCTGCGCGGCGTGACCGAGCCCCATCAAGAGCAGGTTGCGCTGACCGTCACGACTCCGGCTCACCTCGGTCCGCACGTCGGCGGCGAGCAACGCGAGTTGGGCCAGACCGTCGTTCGGCGTGCCGTCCCGCATGGCGGCTTCCACGGCGCGGACGCGGTCGGCGAGCGGTCCGGAGAGGCGACGCCGGTATTGGGTGAAGATCTCGAGATTGCGCCGCTCGTCGTACTGCTCATGGAGCGCGGCAATCAGTTCGCTGAGTTTGGCCTGCACCTCCGGCGAACGCGGCCGCGCCCGAGCAAACCGCTCCGCCGCCCCCACGTCGTTGCGCGACGGGAACGAGTGGATCTTGACCCGGATATCCAGGAACGAGGAATCGAGCGCGGCGATTTCGGTGGCAAGGTTCCGGATCCGGTGGGTACGCTGGTCTCCGGCCAACCCGACGTGCGGAACGGTGCCGACGAGATCGTGGGCGAGCAGGTAGTGGCGCTCGGTCCAGGCGTGACCGGCCAGCAGCTGCTGAAGCAGCGCGTGCCCCCGCTGTTCCTCGTCCTCAATTTGCCGGGCGCCCCGGTAGTAGCGCGCGCGACGGAGCACCCACCCGTCGTCGATCTCTTCCAGATAGCGGGTGACGACCAACTCCCGGAGCCGGTAGTGCGCACGGGCGGAATCGTAGAGGTCGGCGAACGGCGTCGCCTGCAGGATCGTGCCCACATACAGCTGCATGGCGGCCAGGCGGTTCCAGCGCTCGTTGTACTCGGCGTACTGCACGCCGCCGCCACGCTCGCGACAAGGGGTGCCCTGCGGTGGGAGGACGCTTCCGTCGGCGCAGAACCAGCGAATCCACAGGTACGGACCGCGCGGGTCCCGCCGCATCGAATCGACGATCCCGCGCGCGTCTTCCACTTGGCTCGGCGAAAGCCTGGGCGGAAACGCCTGAGCGGCGGCCGGCGCCGCCGACGCGGTGAACGCCGCAGCCGCGACGACGACGGACAACGCTCTGGACCAAGACGACATGCGCCGACCCCCTTAACGTCGAACGGCCACCCGCGATGGGGCGGCCCATGCTATTCTTCGTACCATTTGGGTCGCATGCAAGATAGAGAACCGGGGTTCCACATGGTATGGGGGGGCGGCCGTCCCGGTCCGGGATCGGCCCGCCGTCGGGGTGCCCGTGGCTGAGCCCTCTCCACCGACCGTCACGGCCGAGGTGCCGGTCACCCGCGTCCTCGCCGCGATGGGGCGGATTCGTCCCGACGAGCGGCGAGACGTGCTCGGCGCGTTGCTCACGCTACTCGGGTTCATGTGCGGACATGCCGTGCTCGAGACCGCGCGGGACGCGCTCTTCCTCTCGAGCCTGCCGGCGTCCCATCTCCCCTGGGCGTATCTGGGGATCGCGGTGATCGCACTGCCACTGACCCTGAGCCGGCCGGCGTTCCTCCGGCGTCTGTCGAGCCAACACGAGCTGAGCGCGTGGCTCGTGTTCTCGGCGGTGGTGACGTTTGCCTTCTGGGCCGCGGTTCCGTGGGGCGGAGGACCCATCCTTTACGCGCTCTATACCTGGTCCGGCGTGCTGGCCACGATCGTCGTGGTGCGTTTCTGGACCGTGCTTGGCAACCTGTTCACCGTCACCCAGGCCAAGCGGATCTTTGCGGTGATCGGCACGGGAAGCGTACTCGGCGCCATCGTGGGATCCGGCCTTGCACGCATTCTGTCGGGCGCCTTACCGGCCCGCCACCTCGTAGCGGCGGCCGCCACGGTATTCCTGATCGCATCGCTGGGTCCGCGCCTCCTGCCACGCGTCGAAGGATCCATCGCTCCGGTCGGCGTACGGCCGACCGTCGATCTCGCGCAAGTCGGCAGGCAGATCTGGGATCGTCCTTACCTGCGGTCGGTGGCGACCCTCATCCTGGTGTCCACCGTCACGTTTACCCTCGTGGACTTCGTTTTCAAACTCACGGTCTCGCGGTTGGTGGCCGTGGAGCTGCTCGACGAGTTCTTCTCGAGCGTATACCTGACGCTCAACGTCATCTCGCTGGCGGTGCAGGTGTTCGTGGTGGGGTGGCTCGTCCGCCGCGCGGGGGTCAGTGCCGCGGTGGCATCCGTTCCGGTTCTCCTCGTATTTGGCTCGGTCGGGTTCGCGGTCGGCGGAGGGCTGGCGCTCGCGCTCCTGCTCAAGGGAATCGACGGCAGCCTGCGACACTCCTTGTACCGCACGGGCACCGAACTGCTGTTCGTCCCCATCGCCGTCGAGCTGCGGGGACGCGTGAAGGCGGTGATCGACGTGCTCGGCCAGCGCGGGGGGCAGGCCCTCGCCTCGTTGGGCATTCTCCTCGTGGTGACGGTGACGACGAACGCCACCGTGTTCGGCGTCGTCGCGATCGTGATGGGGAGCGTATGGGCGATGCTGGCCTGGCGGCTCCGAGGACGCTACCTGGACGTCTTTCGGGAGACATTGAGCGAGGACATCACGGAGACGCGGCTCGCGTTTCCCACGCTCGATCTGGCCTCGCTCGAGACGTTGCTCAGCACGCTCAACGACATCGACGACCGCAAGGTGATCGCAGCGTTGGACATCCTGGTTGCGCAGGGCAAGGTGCGGGTGATTCCCGCCCTCATTCTGTACCATCCCTCGCCGGCGGTCGTGGTGCACGCCCTTGGGGTGTTCTTGGACTCGGGCCGCGACGACGTGCTCCCCATCGTGGAGCGGCTCCGGGGGCATGGTTCCCCGGGGGTACGCGCGGCGGCGCTCCTGGTGGAATGCGTGATGCGGCCGGACCGCGCGTTGCTCGAAGGCGCCACCCGTGATGCGGCGCCGGAAGTCCGGGCCACGGCGGTGGTCGGACTCGTGGCCGGTGGCTGGGTGGTGGGGTCGGAGGCCGAGCGCGCGCTGGAAGAGGTCGTGGCCACCGACGGGCCGGAGGCACAGATCGCGCTCGCCAGGGCCATCGCCCAACAACCGGACGTGGCATTCGAGTCGGTGCTCATGCGGCTCGCGGCGGGGCGGAACGATGATGTCCAGCTGGAGGCCGTCGCGGCCATGCGAGAGGTCGGCAGCTCGCGGTTCGTGCCCGTGCTCCTGTCTCTCCTGTCGCATCGGTCGCTGCGCGACGAGGTCCAGGACACGCTGATCACGCTTGGGATTCCGGTATTGCCGCGGCTTGCCGAGGCGCTGCGTGACGTGGGGCTGCCGCATGCCGTGCGGCGCCACCTCCCGCGCACGATCGGGGCCTTTGGGACCCAGCAGGCCGCCGATCTCCTGTTGAGCCATCTGGTGGAGGAATCCGACGGGATGGTGCGGTTCAAGATCCTTCGAGCCCTGGGACGTCTGGGAACGGACCATTCACATCTCTCGATCAACCATGCCTTCCTCGTCCGGGCGGCGCCGCAAACCCTCGCGGCAGCCACCGGGTTCATGCGGTGGCGACGAGCGCTCGAGACCGGTGCCCGACGGGATCCCCGTCGACGCACACCGCTCCACGGGCTCCTCGTCGATCTCTTGCGTGACAAACAGCAGCACAGTGTCGAGCGAGTGTTCCGGCTACTGAACCTGCAGACACGAAACGAGGATTTCCTCCGCATCTATCGAGGACTCCACTCCAGTCGGCGGGAGTCGCGTGCCGGCAGCCGGGAGTTGCTGGAGAACCTCGTGCCGGTGGCGCTGCGTCGCCAGCTCCTGGATTTGATCGACGATGCCTTGGACCCGGCGGCCGTCGTCGTGGAGGATCGGGACACGCCGTACGAGACGGTTCTCAAGGAAATGATCGAGAGCCAGACCGAATCGCTCAGTGCCGTGGCCGCGCATCACGCTGCGGAGCTGGGGTCGGCCGGCCTCGCCCCCGTGCTCGAGGGGCGGCCGGCGATCTCCCCCACGCACGGTGCGGCGCTCGATCATGCCCGCGTCCGACTGGTGCGGAGTCACCTGCCCGGAGGCCCCCGTGGCTGATCCTACGCTCCTGGTCGGCCCGCTCGATCGGGTCCTGTACTTCCGCACGCTCCCGGAGATGGATCGCCTCTCCGCCGCCCACCTTGCTGCAATCGCAGCGCACGCCCGCGAGGAGTTCTTCGCGCGGGGCAGCACCCTCATCGCACCAGGCGAGCAAGTGGAGACGCTGTTCCTCGTCGTGGACGGCCAGGTCGCGCTCTCCCGATCGGGGCAGTCGGAGGGCGAAGTCGGTCCCGGGTCGTCGGTCGGCCTGCTGCATCTCCTGGCCCGAGCTGAGGCCGGACTCGAAGCCACGGCCCTGACGGACACGCTGACGCTGCGCCTGGACTGGGACGACCACCTGGACGTGTGCGAGGAGCATTTTCCGATCATCGAGCAGTATCTCTGGCATCTCTCGGACCGGATGGTGGAGGAGCTGCACACGGCGCCCCGGCTGCTCCATCGCGCGCCTCGCACGCCGGTGCTGGCGTTGCCTGAGGGTCGGGAGCTGGACGTTGTCGAGCGGCTGCTCGTGTTGCACACGACGGGGGTGTTTCCCCTTCGGGCGCCGGACGCGTTGGGCGAGTTGGCGCGCCATGTGGAGGAGGTACGTGTCGCCCCGGGGTCCGCCGTGTGGGGGAGGGGTGATCCTGCTTACGACTTCCTGGCCATCGTGGACGGCGAGATCCGGTGTACCGTCGGGGCGGGCCAGGACGCAGTCTTCGTGGGACCGGCCGGCGTGGTCGGCATGCATGAGGCGATCGGTTACAACGACCGCTGGTGCGACGCGGTTGCCATGACGCCCTGCACGGCGCTCCGGATCGACGTGGAATCGCTGCTGGACATCATGGAGGATCATTTCGACATGGCCATCGACTTCCTCGCCCTGCGCGCGGCCGAGACCCTGCATTTCCGGGGCGGGCCGGGTGAGGCGCCCCGGCCCTAACGAGTTCACCCGCCCTCGCGTTATCCT
>CAYGCN010000120.1:6739-9840 GCA_964348385.1 uncultured Gemmatimonadaceae bacterium | reverse complement strand
ACGAAGGCGCGGAACGGCTCCATGGAGATGTTGATCGAGGCGTCCATGATCCACAGCATGCCGGCCGCCACCCACAACGCCGGTGAGTTCGGCATGGCAATCAGGGCCAGCGAGGCAAGGATGGCGCCGCCGAGGAAGTACGGGCGCCGACGGCCCAACCGGTTCCACGTGCGGTCACTGAAGTAGCCGACGATCGGTTGCACCACGAGTCCGGTCACCGGCGCGGCGATCCACAGGATGGGGATGTTCTCGACGCTGGCGCCCAGCGTCTCGAAGATACGGCTCACGTTGGCGTTCTGGAGCGCGAAGCCGAACTGGATGCCGAGGAAGCCGAAGCTCATGTTCCAGATGTCCCAGAACGACAGCCGCGGCTTGGGCCGGACAGCGAGTGGAGCGGTGGCGGCGCGTGATTCCATGGTGGATACGTGTCCTTCGCTAGTGTGGAGCGCTACGTCTGGCGGCAGCGCGTGCGGTGGCTCATCGGCATCCCCAACAGCTCGATGGCTCCCCGGCCGGGCGCTGCGCGAGCGGAGAGAACAGCGGGGCGCGAACCGAGCTGCCATCTGCCAAGCCGTGGTGCCGCCGCGGCCCATAGCGTTCTCGACGCTCGTGCAGCGCCCGGCTCGGGCGAACCCGCCGAGTGTACAGCTCGCAGTCCGGTGGCCTGCTCACTCCGCCTTCCGAGCGCGATCCAGGCGGCTGACGAGCGCCGCGACCTCCGGATCTGCAACGATCTCGTCCAACAGTTTCCGCATGGGACGCTGCCAGTTGGGACGGTCCGACGACCGCGTACCCGGGAGGTTCACCCCGCGATCCTCGAACAGGAAATCCTCGAGCCAGGGAACGACGAGCGGGCTCTCGGACCGGCCGAGCCACTCCAACAACTCGGCAAACAGCGCCCGGGGATCGTCCACACTGGCGCTCAGCCGATCGGCCAGCCGTAGGGCGGCACGCATGCGGTCCTCCCGCACCTTCGGCTCCGCCTCTTCCGCGAGGAGCCGATGCCGAACTCGCTCGTCGATGTCCGTTCCGGTGAGCCAACCCGCAAACGTCGGCGTGTCATGCGTGCCCACGAGCGCCATGTGGGCAGCCGTTGGCGGAGCCACTTCTTCGTCCTTCGCCGCCTGGAACTGTGCCAGGTACATCCCCCAAATGCGATGACGCGGTAAGGCTTGGTCGATCTCGGGAGGCACCGTGCCGAGGTTCTCGCCCACCACCTCGCACCGGTGGCGGTCCGACTCCAGCGTCAGAATCGCGAACAACTCCTCCGCCGGGTACGTGACATACGTTCCCTCGTGCAGTCCGAAGCCGTGCGGAATCCAATAGAGGCGCACCCAGGCCATGATGTGGTCCACGCGGAGCACACCGGAAAGCCACGTCTGCGCCCCGATGGAGGCGGCCAGGTACCGGTGTCCTTCGCGCCGAGACGCGGCCGGCAGCACGGGAGAGAATCCCCAGTCCTGACCGCTCGGGAACCCTTCGTCGGGCGGGGCGCCCACCGACATGCCCTCGCCGAACAGCGTCTGTCGCGACCAGGGATCGTAGCCGTCTGGGTGCACGCCGACCGCCAGGTCCAACCCGAGCCGGAATCCCTTGCCGTCCAGACGCCGACGCAGGTCGCGAAGCTGTGTCTCGAGCATCGTCTGCGCCACAAGATGGAACCGTTCTTCCTTCGCATCGACGTGCTCCGGCAACAGCGTTCCGGCACGCGCCTCGGCGGGCCACGCACGCCAGTTTCTACCGAGCCGTGCCTGGGCCCCCCGGAACCGTGCATAACGGCGCAGCTCGTCGTTCACGCGCGACGGGTCCGGCGCGGGAAGACCTTGCAGCGCCGCACGAACCTCGGCATCGGCGCGGGTCACGTCCAGGGTCGCCGGCAGAGGTGTCGGCCGGTGGGCGTCCCCCAGATCGAGCATCAACTCGGACCAGAACAGGCGGCTCACCGGCGAGTACGGGCTCGGCTCCGCCGGCTCCGGGTTGAAGGTGGGCTGCAGCGGGAGCACCATCACCAGGTCGCCGCCGCCGTCCCCCACCCACGTACACAGCGACTCCAGATCCCTGAGATCGCCCACCGAGCGACTGCGCGCCGAGCGCAGGGCGGCGAGCTGCGTCCCCACGCCCCAACTGCGATGCGATCCGGGCCGCCGAAACGCCTCGGTGGGCGCGGCGATGACGGTGCATGTCTCCGTGCCACCGGATGCCTCGACCGTGAGTCGGTGATAGCCCAGCGGAATTGGATGCGGCACCCGCAGTTCCTTGCCGCTCACCTCGAGCGGGAGAACATCGCCGTCCTCGAGCCGGAGCTCCGCATGGGCGGCGCCCTTGGCGGCGATCGGCCGGGTCGGTACGACACCGTCCCAGGCGACGAGTACGGGCGGCAGGTGTCCGGGGTTTTTCGCCAGGCGGTGGGCACGGAGGGCCTCGCGCGCGTCCGCCGGGCTCTCCACCGCCGCGCCCAGCGCGGCACACACGCGGACCAGCGTTTCTGGCATCACCTTTACGCGGCGCCCCAGGCCGTCCTGGTACCGCGTGAGGACCCCCATCGCCCGAGCGAGCGAGCGGAGCGCTCTCAGTTCCTTCATGTGCGGACGGCGTGGCGCATCATCGGAGCGTCCCCGCGTGGATCGCGACCGCCTTACCGGACTCGAGGTCCAGCTGGACGCGACCGCTCGCGTCGACCACCACGGTCCGGCCCACGCACGCACCGGCGTCGAGACCTCCCGTGATGACGTCGCAGTAGGTGCCTGGGGTGAGCAGCGTGGCGGCATCGACCGTGACCGTCGCGGTCTCGAGATTGAGCGCCACGAACCCGCGGTCGCCGCGCGAAAACGCGATGGCATTGGCACCGTTGTCCCACCACGCTTCGATCTGGGTGCCCGCCACCGCGCGACGGAATCCCACCATGTTGGCAATCGCCGGATCGCGGTGCTCGCACACCCACTCCCCGACCGTCGCCGACTCCATCGTGGCCGCACAGCTCACGTCGTAGGTGTTCCCGTCGGCGTCCGACGGTGGCCCCATCGAGTTGCCGATGGGACAATTGAACGCGTAGCTCGACAAAATGGACGGATAGCCGTACGGTTGCGCGAGCATCCATACGT
>CAYGCN010000120.1:0-6729 GCA_964348385.1 uncultured Gemmatimonadaceae bacterium | reverse complement strand
TGGCGACCCGGAACACGTCGCCGTCGCCGTAGCCGATACCGCACTGATGCTGCGTGTCGTGGTTTTGCAGGAACACCACGGCCTTGTTCGTGGGCATCAGCCCCCAGGCCGTCTCCGAGAACCGGTTGCCCGGTGTGCCGCCCGGGTTGAGTTGCGCGATGTACTCCCCGTTCACCTGCCTGAACTTGTTGCCGACGCCAACGAAGGTGAATTCCGTGATGTCGGCTGCGCCTCCCGAGCTGTACCCCACACCGTAGAAGTCCCGTGGCCCCAGCGCCTCGCCAGCGCCGCCGACGATTTCCAGGAACACGTACGGCAGCGGCCGCCCTTCGCCGGCGAGCGTCTGGTTCACCCGGTCGATGATGTCGTCGAGCTCCACCTGCTGGATGTGCTTGGCGGCGTCGATGCGAAATCCCTCGACGCCGAGGCGAGCGAGCATGATCAGGTAGTCGGCGAGAGTCTGCCGCACCGACTCCAGCCCGGTGTGGAGGTCCGGCAGCGAAAACAGCTCGCATTCCTGCACGTTGGCCGCGCTCTGATAGTTGTTCAGGGCGCAGGGAGAATGGAAATCGGTGGGCGTGTAGAGGCCCGGGTAGTTGTACTTGCTGTAGGCCGTGCCGTTACTGCCCACGCCGGGGCTCGGGAAGTTGGTCATGTGGTTGATCACGGCGTCCACGACGATGCCCACACCGGCCGCGCGGCAGCGGTTTACCATGTCCCGGAACTCGTCACCGGTTCCCGAGCGGCTGCGCTCGATACTGTAGCTCACGGCCTGGTAGCGCTGGCTCCAGTCGCGGCTCGGCACGATGCTGTGCTCTTGTGGTGGCGAGACCTGTACGGCCTTGAACCCTGCCGGACCGAGCACCGTCTCGCACTCGGTCGCGATGTCGGTCCACTTCCACTCGAACAGGTGGACCATGACGTCGCCCGCCGCCATGTTGCCACTCGATCGATAGGTGGGATCGAGCGTCGGCCGCGGCGGTCGAGTGCCCGACGTCGGCGGGGTGATCTCCTCCCCACACCCGCTGCCGCCGAGCAGGCCGAGCCCGAGGAGCACGACGGTGGCGGCACGAAGGCGCGTGGTCATGAAGCGTTGCCTCTCCCGAATGCGCCATCAGCCCGACCGCCGACTGGCGGCCGAGCTGATGGCTGATACGACTCCAACGGCGAAGGGCGCTGTCGGTCCGCGCCGATCAGTACCCGTTGTTCTGCACCAGATTCGGGTTGGCCAACAACTCCGATGCCGGGATCGGATAGAGCGCCCGGTAGTCGGCCGTGGCCGTGCCCGTCTGCGTGTTGCCCTTCCAGGCCCAGAGATACGATCCGCCGGTGAAGAGCCCGTACCGGATCAAGTCGTTCCGGCGGTGCCCTTCCCAGATCAGCTCCCGCGCCCGTTCGGCCAGGACGAAATCCAGGTCGAGCTCGCCCGCCGTGATGTTGCCACTCTGATCGCCGTAGGCACGCTCACGGATCTGGTTCACGTAGGTCAGGGCCGTGGCCGACGACCCGCCCCCGCCGCGCAGGACGGCTTCGGCGTACATCAAGTAGGCATCGGCCAGGCGGAACATCGGGAAGTCGATGTCCGTGTGCGTCGGGTGCGAGCCTGCCTGGCCCGTGGACGTGATGTTCTGGTACTTCGGGAACGCCAGCCCGGCCGAGAAATCACCCAGGCTGGTTATGGCCAGGTTCTGCCCGTTGGTGTAGAAGATCGCCGAGCGTCCGTCCGGACCGCCCGCGCCGGCCTCATACAGGCTCACCGCCTCGGGCGGCACCCGAAGGCCCCACCAGCCAAAATCGAGGCCGTAGTCACCGGGGACCATGGACCCACCCACTGAGGCGTGGGCGATGAACGTCGTGCCACCCCAGGTTTGCGTGTGCTGCCCGTCGAACGGCACCGCAAAGATGAACTCGGGTGAGTTGTGGTTGTCGGCCAGGAACATGTTCCGGTACGTGGGATCCAGCGTGTACGGGCCGCCGATCACGTTCTCGAGTTCCGTCCGCGCGTCCGCGTACCGGTCACCCCCACCGTACACGACCGCGTTCATATAGAGCTTCGCCAGCACCATCGACAGCGCGCCCTGGTCGGCCCGGCCGTATTCCGCCGCCCCGACCGCCGGCAGCGTCGTCCGGATGGCGAGCAGCTCGCTCTCGATGAAATCGAACATCTCCGCCCGCGTCGCCTGGTCCGGCGGCGGTGACCCGGCCTCGAAGTCTTCCGTCACGAGCGGGATGTTGCCGAAGAGATCCAGGCCGTGCCAGTAGCTCAGCGCCCGGAGGAAACGCGCTTCCGCCCGATACTGTGGGATCTCGGGGATGTTCTGGTGACCGCGAGGCGTCAGCGCCTCGACGGTCGTTTCGCGCAGGAACTCGTTCGCCAGCGCGATCTGGAAGAAGATTCGGTAGTACATGGCCCCGATGAACTGGTTCGTCGAGGCCCACTGGTTGGTGACCATTTCGGGCAGGCCGGCATCGCCCCACCCGATCACCGCTTCGTCCGTCGGCAGCTCCTGCAGCTGCCAGTAACCACGGATGTATTGGCCGAACCCTTCATCGATACCCTCGATGTCCGGGTTGCCGTGCGGACCCTGCTGCCCGCTCAGGGCCAAACCTGCGTACAGTTTGGCCAGGAACGAGCGGTACGAGGCCGCGTCGGTGAACACGTTGCCGCTGGTCACCGTGCTCTTCGGTTCCACCAGCAGGTCCGTGCATGCGCTCATGCCCAAGCCGATCGCCAGCGCGGCGACTGCGAGGGCGGCATTGCGTCGAGTGCTTCTCATGGCTCCGTCCTTTCGTAAATCCGCAGTCAGCCTCAGAACCGTACGCTCGCGCCGGCCGTGAAGGTCCGGGAGCGCGGATAGAGGTTGTTATCGATACCGTTGACGCCCGCCAGGGGATCGACCCCACTGTAGCCGGTCAACGTGAAGACGTTCTGCACCACGCCAAACACGCGGACCTCCTGCCCCATCCTGAAGGGCGAGAAGGTGTAGCCCACCGTCAGGTTGTCCAGCCGCAGGAGCGACGCGTCTTCCACGTAGTAGTCCGAGAAGTACTGCTCCCGCTCGAATCCGGTCTCCAACACCGAGGCGTGCAGGTTGTTCGGCACGCCCACGTACGTGAGGGCCCGGTAGTGGCCGTAGTTCGACGCCACGTTGTTGTACACGTAGTTGCCGAGGTACGCGCGCAGCGTGAAGCTGGCGTCGAAGCCGCGATACGACATGCGCGACGTGTGACCGAAGCTCCACTTGGGCTCCGGGCTCTTGAACGGCACCCGGTCATCCTGGTTCACGATACCGTCGTTGTTTTGATCGACGTAGATGTCGTTCTCGTCGATGGTGCCGTCGTTGTTCTCATCCCGCCAGATCGGCTTGCCGTCGCTGTCCCGAATGTGCTCGTAGACGTAGAACGAGTTGTTGGGCTGCCCGGCCTGTATCACCTGGATGTAGTTGCCGACGCCGCCGGCGATATTACCCGTGAGAATGACCTCGCCACCGCCGAACGGATTGATCTGCACGATCTCGTTGCTGTTGGTGGCGGCGTTGAAATCGGCGGTCCACGAGAAGCCGCGGTCAATGCCTTCGTACAGCAGGGCGCTGAGACTCATTTCGAACCCGCGGTTCTCCAGGCTCCCGATGTTCGTGGTGATGAAGTTCGACGTGAACGTTCCCGCCGCAACCGGTACCCGGTTGATGAGGTCCTCGGTCTTCTTGAAGTAGTAGTCCACGGTGCCGGTCAGGCGGTCATTCATGAACCCGAAGTCGAGGCCGACGTTGTACGACGTGCTCGCTTCCCACTTGATGCCGCGGTCCGCCGCGCCGGGCCGAACGGTGGTCACGAACTCATTCCCGAACTGATACTGGGCGGTCGCCTCACCGATTGCGTAGCTCGGGAACTGCTGGTAGTTGGCGAACGCCTGGTTACCGTTCTTCCCCCACGACAGCCGGAGCTTGAGGTCGGACAGCGCATCCACATCCCGCAGGAACGACTCTTGCGACAGCCGCCACGCGAGCGCAGCCGAGGGGAACGTGCCCCACTGGTTGGCTGGTCCGAACTTGGACGAACCGTCGCGGCGCACGCTCAGCGTCAACAGGTAGCGGTCGGCCAACGAGAAGTGGGCGCGACCGAAGAACGAGATGAGGCGGCTCTCGTCGACCCACATGCTGGTGCGCTGCTGCTGCGCCGACGGGATGCCGGCCGTACCGAGCAGGTCGAAGCTCAACCCCTGCGCCTCGAGATACGGATAGGTGCTGTTCGAGGTCAGGTACGAATAGCCGGCGGTGACGTTCATTTCCGTGTTCACCGACTCGAACACGCGGTCGTAGTGCGCGAATGCGTCGAGCAGCAGGTTGGACTGGGTGTTGTTGGCGCGGCTCACAAAGCCGGGCGTGCCGCTCTCTGCCTCCCCACGCAGGAAGCTGGGCCGGAAGGTCTCGCGCTCGGTCTTGGTTGCGTCATAGCCGAACCGTACCGTGCCGCGGAGCCCATCCACGTACGGCACTTCGAATTCGCCTTCGATATCACCGACGCTGCGGTACGTGGTGCCCCGATCCTGCGTCAGCTCCAACTCAGCGACCGGGTTGTTGGCCGCCAGCGCGTAGTCGTACCACTCGAAGTACCCGCCGTACGGGCTGCTCGGGTCGAGGATCGACTCGGTGGGCTGGAAGATCGTCGCGCCACCAATCACGCCGCCTGGCGAGAACTCGTCGTCCATGCGCGCTCCACGGACGTTGGCGGTCATGCGCAGCCGATCGTCGAAGAACGACTGCCGAAAGCCCAGGCCGACGGTCGCCCGCTCGGTGCTCGAGCCGCGAACCACACCGTCCTCGCTCCGGTATCCGACGGACAGCCGGTAGTCGAAATCGGGCGTGGCACCCGCCAGGGCGAGGTTGTGATCCTGCGTGAAGCCCGTTTGCAAAATGGCGTCACGCCAGTTCGTGTTGGCGCTGCCGAGCAGGCTGCTCGCGGTCGGCGCGTACTGCGCCACCGCCGCCCGGAAGTCCTCGACCGAGAGCACCTCGGGCCCTTGGAGAACCGGCGAGCCGGACACGGTACCCGTGTAGCTGAGTTGGGTGCCCGTGCCGCCCACGGCACGCTGCCCGCCCTTGGTCTCGATGAGCACCACACCGTTGGCGCCCTGCGACCCGTAGATGGCGGTCGATGCGGCGTCCTTCAGCACGGTGATGGACTGGATGTCGTCGGGGTTCAGGAAGTTGAGCGGGTTCCGGCCGGCCGAGATGCCGCCACCGATGGCGAGCGGCATCCCGTCGACCACGAACAACGGCTCGTTGCTGCTGGTGATGGACGTGCCGCCGCGGATCCGAATCGAGATTCCGCCGCCCGGCTCGCCGCTGTCGTAGACCTGGACGCCCGGGACCTTGGCCTGGATGAGCTCCTCGGCGCTGACCAGACTCCCGGGGTTGAACTCCTCCTCCGAGAGCGCCTTGACCGAGCCGGTCACGTCCCGCCGTTCCTGCAGGTTGCCGTAGCTGGTTACGACCACCGCGTCCAGGGCGAACGCCACCGCGTCCATCGCGATCTCGACGGTCGCCGTCTGGTTGGCGACCACGGTGACCTGGATCGTGGTGGGGCGGTACCCCAGGAAGGTACTGCGGATCACGTACGTGCCGACCGGCATGCCGCTGATAGTGAAGCGGCCCTGGTCGTCACTCCGTACCGAGCGGTCGGCGACGTTCACCGCGACGAGCCCGATGGGCTGCCGGGTAGAGGCGTCGATCGTCCGCCCGCTGATGGTGCCTGTCTGCGCTGCCAACGGCGCCGCACACAGGGCGCTAACGGCGAGCGCGACAAGGACATGTCGAACCCTAAGCATCATTCTACCTCCACAACATGAAAGAGAATTGCATTCGTAACGATCCGGTGGACGGGGAGGGGTCCTATATAAGGAAGGGACCTTCAAGGAACGTCCTGCCCAGCATGAAAAAGTGGTTAACTATTGACCAAAGTGAGTTTACAAACCTAGTCAGGGAGGGTAGGAGGACGCAACTGGCGGTTGGGCGCTTACGCGGTTAGGCGCTTTGTGCCATAAATGATTGTGGGAGAAGGGATTAGGCAGTTAGGCGGCTGTGACCGGGGGATGGTTGGATTGGGCGTGGGTCTGTAGGATGGGAGGTCGATAGGTTGGTGGGTCGGTAGGTCGGTGGATCGGCAGTACCGCCCCACCGACGGAACGCCCTACCGCGAGCGTTTATGACCGATCAATCCGAACCCGGGTATCCGCGTCGTCGAGCCCCGGTCTCCCGCGCCGTGGCTCGGCTGCTGCTACGTCTGGCGGGCTGGCGCATCGAGGGCGAGCTGCCCGCCTGCCCCAAGTTCGTCGTCATCGTCGCGCCCCACACGTCGAACTGGGATTTCGCCCTCGGCATCCTGGGGATGTTCGCCACGAGCGTCCGGGCCAGCTGGCTGGGCAAGCACACCATCTTCCGATTCCCCGTGGCCCCTGTGCTCCGCTGGCTGGGCGGCGAGCCGATCGACCGCTCCACCAGGCACGGGACGGTGGGCGTGGCCGTCGAGCATTTCCGCACTCGAGAACAATGGGTACTGGGGCTCTCTCCCGAGGGGACCAGGCGTCGCGTGGACCGGTGGAAGACCGGGTTCTACCGCATCGCCCTGGGCGCCGGCGTGCCGATCGTGCCGGTGGCGATGGACTTTCGCGCCCGGGAGCTCCGCATCGGGAGCCCCGTCACGCCCGGGCCGGACGAGGCGGCCGAGGTG
>CAYGCN010000119.1:7018-9907 GCA_964348385.1 uncultured Gemmatimonadaceae bacterium | reverse complement strand
CCGGATCTGCCCGTGCTCCAAAGCCACGGAAAGATACGTCGCACTGGCATTTACGCCACCCGAGATTTTGCTTGACACTCTCCTGGAGCCCTAGGTAACTTCCCGTCGCCAAAAACGACAAAAACGCTCTGCGAGCACCTAGTGCTTCGAGAATACGTACCTCTCTTCCTGCTCATCGGGTTCGTGGTGATGAACGCGGTGGCGATCATCGCGTTCTCGCATTTCATTCCCCGCGCTCGGCCGACGCGTATCAAGCTGGCGCCGTACGAGTCGGGCATGCCGCCTCTCGGCACCACCCGCGAGCGCTTCAGCGTGAAGTTCTACCTGGTCGCGATGCTGTTCATCGTCTTCGATCTGGAGATGGTGTTCATGATCCCCTGGGGCGTCGCCTTTCGCCAGCTCGGGCTCTTCGGCCTGGTGGAGATGCTGGTGTTCGTGCTGATCTTGCTCGTGGGATACGTCTACGCGTGGAAGCGAGGAGCGCTGGAATGGGATTGAACCGCCCAGAACCCGGCAACTCGCCGACCAGCGGCGGCCGGTCCGTGGTCGTCTCGCAGGTCTCGCCCAACTGGGTGACCACGCGCCTCGATTTCCTGGTCAATTGGGCGCGTGCCAACAGCCTGTGGCCGATGCCGTTCGGCACCGCATGCTGCGCCATCGAGTTCATGGCGACGGCCGCAAGCCGGTTCGACATCTCGCGCTTCGGTATGGAGCGCCTGGGGTACACGCCGCGCCAAGCCGACGTGTTGCTGTGCGCCGGACGATTGCCGTTCAAGCTGGCTCCGGTGATCCGGCGGATCTACGATCAGATGCCGCAGCCCAAGTGGGTGATCTCGATGGGCGCCTGCGCGTCCTCGGGAGGGATCTTCGACAACTATGCCATGGTGCAAGGCATCGACACGGTCGTGCCGGTCGACGTCTACGTGCCCGGCTGCCCGCCGCGCCCCGAGGGTCTGCTCTACGGCATCCTGCTGCTGCAGAAGAAGGTGAAGGGCGAAACGATGGCCGATCCCTCGCTGCGGGAGGAGCGTCCGCTCGACCCGGGCGGGCTGCGCATCCCGCCTCGGCTCATCGACGAGCTGTCGGAGCCCTTCGGTAACTCGGTGCACCAGACCCGATCGGCGTAGGGCGTCGCGTGCACCCCAGCGTCGAACCCCTGCGTCGCGCGTTTGGCGAGCGCATCGGACGCACCGCGGAGTGGTGCGGGCAGACCACGGTGTACGTGCAGGGAGACAGTCTGCTCGCGATCTGCGAGTGGCTCCGCGATGCCTCAGAGGAGCGGTACGACTTCCTGGTCGACCTCACCGCCGTCGAGTACCGCGATCCAGAGCGACCCATCGAGGTCGTGTACCAGCTCCGCTCGCTTGAGCGGGGCACGGAGCTGCGCCTCAAGGTGGAGCTGGCCAAGGAGGAGCCGCTCGAGGTGGACTCGGTCTACCGCGTGTGGCGGGCGGCCGACTGGCTGGAGCGAGAGGTGTACGACATGTTCGGCATCACCTTCCGCGGTCATCCCGATCTGCGGCGGCTCCTGATGTGGGAGACGTACGCCGAAGGGTACCCCCTGCGAAAGGACTTCCCGCTGCGCGGTCGGTTCTCCCGGTCCGAACAGGTTCGCCTGGCGCTGGGTGCCAACCCGGAGGCCCACTACTCCATGGAAGAGCTTTCGATCGCGCAGGCGTACTTCGACCTGCCCATGGACATGCGCGAGCGGCTCGACCGGGGGGAGCGGGCGGCGGTGCCGGAACTCGAGGGCGAAGACGAGGATGCGGGGCGTGGCTGACAAGCGCGTGGTGGAGCTCGATCTTGCGACGCCGGGGGTCGATGAGCGGGGACGACCGGTGCGCATCCCGCTCGGCGTGGATGCGCCCGACGCGGGCGAGCCCGATTTCGGCGCGGAGCACATGCTGGTCAACGTGGGGCCGCAGCACCCCGCGACCCATGGCGTGCTCCGCTTGGTCGTGGAACTCGACGGCGAAGTGGTCCAGCGGGTGATCCCGCACATCGGCTACCTCCACTCGGGCTTCGAGAAGCTGGGAGAATACCGCCACTACAATCAGATCATCCCGTTGACGGATCGCACCGACTACCTGGCGCCCATGGCGAACAACGTGGCGCTGGCACTGGCGGCCGAACAGCTCATGGGGATCGAGATCACCGAGCGCTGTACGGTGCTGCGGGTGATCGCGTGCGAGATCAGCCGCATCATCTCACACCTCGTCTGGCTGGGCACGACGGCAGTGGACATCGGGGCGTTCACCCCGTTCCTCTGGACGTTTCAGGAGCGGGAGAAGTTCTACAATCTCCAGGAAGCCTGGACCGGCGCGCGCCTCACCACGAGTCTCACGCGAGTGGGCGGCCTGATGGCCGATGTCCCGGAGGGATTCGAGCAGGGTGTTCGGGCCTGCTGCCGGAGCCTCCGCGCGGCGCTCGACGAGGTGGACCGGCTGCTCAGCACGAACGCGATCTGGTGTTCGCGCACCCAGGGGATCGGGGTGATCAGCGGGGAAGACGCGATCAACTACGGGCTGTCGGGGCCGATGTTGCGAGCCAGCGGAGTCGCCTACGATGTCCGTAAGGACCGGCCGTACCTCGGCTACGAGCGCTACGATTTCGACGTGCCGGTCGGCGAGCACGGTGACGTCTATGATCGGTACCTAGTGCGGATGGAGGAGATGCGCCAGTCTACCCGTATCCTCGAGCAGGCGCTCGACCGCTTACCCGACGGCCCCATCAACGTCGCCGATCCCCGAGTGATCCTACCGCCCAAGAGCGCCGCCATGTCCGACATGGAGGCCATGATCTTCCACTTCAAGCAGGTGATGGAGGGTGTGCCGGCGCCGGTGGGCGAGGTCTACTTCGCCATCGAGAACGGCAAAGGGGAGTTGGGCT
>CAYGCN010000119.1:3914-7008 GCA_964348385.1 uncultured Gemmatimonadaceae bacterium | reverse complement strand
GACGGCACCGCCAAGCCGGTGCGCTGGCGCATCCGACCGCCGTCGTTCATCAACCTTGCGGCGCTGCCGAAGATGGCGGAGGGGCACCTGTTCGCGGATCTGATCGCCATCAACGCGAGCATCGACATCGTCATGGGCGAAATCGACCGCTAGACGCGGCGACCCGGAGACGCCGAGACGTCGTGATGCACGAAAAGACTGCATACGAACCCGTGTTCACGGGCGAGCGCAAGGCGAAGCTGGCCGAGATCCTCGAGCGCTATCCCACGAAGCGGGCGGGATTACTCCCGGCGCTGTGGATGATCCAAGAAGCGCGCGGCTGGGTCTCGGACGACGCCATGGTCGAGGTGGCCGAGCTGCTGGAGCTCACGCCGGCATACGTGAAGGGCGTCGTGACGTTCTACACCATGTACCACCAGCACCCGGTCGGACGCCACTTCATTCAGGTGTGCACGACGACCCCGTGCAACCTCTGCGGCGCGGAGGACGTGGTTGAGGCGCTGCTGGAGCATACGCGATGCGGCGAGCTGGGCGCGACGTCGCAGGACGGGAGGTTCACCGTGATCGAAGTGGAGTGCCTGGGCGCCTGCGGGTTCGCCACGCCCATCCTGATCGACGACGATTTCATCGAGGGGGTAACACCGGAGCGCGTGCCGGAGTTGCTGGCGAGGTATCGGTGAGCCCGCCGCGGACCGTTGACGGTTGGGCGGCTCGGCCGCCCGGCGCCTCCGTGCCCCGACCAGCAGAGGCCGAGACGCGCCGCGTGAGCGGGAGGAGGCAGGGGGCGGACTGATGGGCTATCCACACCAGCCGCATCCCAAGGAGACCCAGGTCCTCAGCACCTATTTCGGGGATGCGGAGGCCCGGACCTACGACGGGTGGGTGGCGCGCGGGGGATACCAGGCCCTCGAGCGGGCGCTGGGCATGGAACCGTCCGAGGTCATCGAGGAAGTGAAGCGCTCCGGGTTGCGCGGTCGCGGGGGCGCGGGATTCCCGGCTGGGGTGAAGTGGTCGTTCATGTCCAGGCAGCGGACCACGCCCCACTACCTCTGCTGCAACGCCGACGAGTCGGAACCGGGCACGTTCAAGGATCGAGAGATCATGCGGTGGACGCCGCACGGCCTGCTGGAAGGCTGCGCCATCGCCGCCCACGCCATCCAGGCCGAGACGACCTACATCTACATCCGCGGCGAGTTCACCGAAGCCATCGCCATCATGCAGGAGGCGCTGGACCAGGCCTACGCGCGTGGTGTGCTGGGTCCCGACGCGATGGGCAGCGGAACGCGAATCGACATGTACATCCATCGCGGGGCCGGCGCGTACATCTGTGGAGAAGAGACCGCGCTGATGAACTCCATCGAGGGCAAACGCGGCAACCCCCGGATTCGGCCGCCATTCCCGGCGGCGTTCGGGGTGTTCGGCATGCCCACCACGATCAACAACGTGGAGACGCTGGCATCGGTGCCCCACATCATCACGCGGGGCGGCGACTGGTACAAGTCACTGAGTCGCGCGAGTCCGAAGAGCACCGGCACCAAGCTGTTCAGCGTGTGCGGCCACATCGCGAAGCCTGGCAACTACGAGGTGGAGATGGGCTTTCCGATGGGCGAGCTCATCTACGAGCTCGCCGGCGGCATGCGGGATGGGCGAACACTCAAGGCGGCGATCCCGGGCGGCTCCTCCGTTCCGCTCCTCAATCGCGAGGAAGCCGAGGCCTGTGTCCTGGACTACGAGGGGTGCGTGGAGCAGAACACGATGCTCGGCTCGGGCGGCTTGATCGTGTTCGACGACTCGGCCGACATGGTCTACCAGATGATGCGAATCGCCAGGTTCTATGCCCACGAGTCGTGTGCGCAGTGCACGCAATGTCGGGAGGGCACCGCCTGGACGGTGCGGATTCTCCAGAAGATCCTCGCCGGGGAAGGCCAAATTGGTGACCTCGACTTGCTGCTGGATCTCGGAGAGCAGATGACCGGCAAGACGATCTGCGTGTTGAGCGATTCCTGCGCGGCTCCGGTGGGGAGCGCGATCGCGAAGTTCCGGAGCGAGTTCGAGGCCTACATCACCGGCGCCCGGCAACCCGTGGCGATGGCGGTTTGACGACCATGGCCGACCCCGCGGTCACCCTGACGATCGAGGACGTGGAAGTCAGTGTCCCCGCGGGGATCACCATTCTCGAGGCCGCCAAGTACGCGGGGATCCTGATCCCGCACTACTGCTACCACCCCGGGCTCCCGATCGCGGGGGTGTGTCGGATGTGCCTGGTCGAGGTGGAAGGCATGCCGAAGCTCCAGATCGCGTGCTCGACCAGGGTGGCCGACGGCCAGATCGTCCGGGTCCACTCCGACGAGGCGCGGCGAGCCCGGCAAGGCGTCTTGGAGTTCCTGCTGATCAACCACCCGCTGGATTGCCCGATCTGCGATCAGGCGGGCGAGTGCGAGCTGCAAGACTACGTCTTTCAGGAGGGTCAGGCTCGGACACGCTACACGCCGACCTTCGCGAAGCGGTTCAACCCTGTCGAGGACTTCGGCGGCGACGTGCTGTACGTGCCGAATCGGTGCATTCTGTGCACGCGCTGCGTGCGGTTCATGGATCACGTGGCGGACGAACCGATCCTCAACGTGAGCGAACGGGGCGACCGCGCCGTCATCGGCATCCACCCCGACCGCGAGCTCACCCACGCGTGGGCAGGCAACGTGGTGGATCTCTGTCCCGTCGGCTCGCTGCTGTCCAAGGACACCCTGCACAAGGCCCGCGCGTGGGAGCTCGACAAGGCGCCGAGCATCTGCACGGGCTGTTCGCAGGGCTGCAACGTCAACATCGATACGCGCGGTGGCGTGGTCGTGCGGCTCCGCCCGCGGACGAATCTCGACGTCAATCACTACTACCTGTGCGATGAGGGACGACACGGCTACCGCTGGATGAATCGGGGGGACCGCATCGAGGCGCCGTTGGTGGCCGACGGCGGCGAGTTGGCCGCGGTGGACTGGGATCATGCTCTTGCGCGGGCGGCGCAGGCGGTTCGGCTGGCGCTGGCGGCCTGGCCTCCTCGGGGGGTGCGGCCTCCGCCGTCTGTACAACGGGAGCCGGTTCC
>CAYGCN010000119.1:0-3904 GCA_964348385.1 uncultured Gemmatimonadaceae bacterium | reverse complement strand
GCGGTCAAGGGGGCGAGCGGTCGCGCGGTCGTGCTGGCGTCGCCCGGAGCGTCGAACGAGGCGCTGTACTTAGCCAAGGCGCTGCTCGAGGGCTTCGAGCTGACGGCGGCATTCCGGGTGGAGCGCGTGGATGAGGAACGCCCCCTCGCGGGGGTGCCCAATCTGGCGCTGCGCGGTGAGCGCGCGCCGAACGTGCGGGGCGCCACTCTGCTGGGGTACCGGGAGGCGTTCGACGAGGCTCTCGAGGCGGTGGCGGAGGCCTCGCTAGTGCTCGTGGTGGGTGACCCGCTGGACGGCGTGGCACCGGCGGCGCTCCGCCGGGCGGGTACCGTGGTGTATGTGGGGGCGGTCTTGTCCGAGCCGGCGCGCACGGCGCGCGTGGTGCTCCCCGCCACCAACGTGGCGGAGGAGGACGGGACGTTCGTCAACCGCGACGGCCGCGTCCAGCGGTATGCGCAGGCCAAGGCGGGTCCGGGGATGGCCCGGCCCGCGTGGTGGGTCCTGGGCGAGCTGCTGGTCGAGCTCGGGACGGGCGAGTCGGTCGCCAGCGCCGAGGAGGCGTTCGCGCGCCTGGCCGCGACGGAGGAGGCGTTCCGCGGTCTGTCCTACGGTCGGCTCGGGTACCGTGGCGTCGTGGCGGATGCGACGGCGCCGGGGGAGGTGCCCCGATGACGCCCGAGCTCAAGGGGTTCGTGCTGGTGAGCAGCGTCAAGCTCGCGGCCGCGTTCGTCACCCTCTTGCTGGGCGTGGCGTTTGTGACCTGGATGGAACGTCGGGTGGCGGCCTGGATTCAGAACCGGCTGGGCCCCAATCGGGTGGGGCCGCAAGGGCTGTTTCAGCCCGTGGCCGACGGCATCAAGAACTTCGCCAAGGAAGAAACGTTGCCCGGCATGGCCGACCGGACGCTCTTCGTGCTGGCACCTGCTGTCTCGTTCGTGCCGTCGCTGCTGCTGTTCGCGGTGATTCCTTTCGCCGCACCGATGCCGCTGTCGTTCGACGTCACCGTCCCGGTGCTGGGCCGCTTCGTCTACGAGGGGCCGCTGCCGATGATCGTGGCCGACATCCCCATCGGGTTCCTGTTCATCCTGGCCATCTCGAGTCTGGCGGTCTACGGGGTGGTACTGGCCGGCTGGTCGTCCGGCAACAAGTACTCCTTCCTGGGAGGGCTCCGCTGCAGCGCGCAGATGATCAGCTACGAGATCGCGCTGGGTCTCAGTCTGATCGTGGTGCTGCTGCTGGTCGGCAACGTGACGCTGACCGAGGTGGTGCGGGTCCAGCAGGAATCGGTGTGGTTCGTCATCACCCTCACGCTGGCGTTCGTCTTGTTCGCGATCTCGGCATTGGCGGAGACCAACCGGTTGCCGTTCGATCTGCCGGAAGCGGAGAGCGAGTTGGTGGGCGGCTACCATACGGAATACAGCTCCATGCGGTTCGCCATGTTCTTCCTGGCGGAGTATGGGGCGTTGATCACGATGTCGGCGCTGATGGCGACCCTGTTCTTCGGCGGCTGGGATATTCCGGGCACGTGGGACGAAGGAGAGCCGTCGGTGCTCAAGTCGCTGGCCACGCTGCTGATGTTCGGGATCAAGACGTTCTGCTTCGTCTTCTGGTACATCTGGGTGCGCTGGACGCTGCCGCGTTTCCGGTTCGATCAGCTGGAAGATCCTGCTGCCCGTCGCGCTGGCGTACATCATGATCATGGCCACGGCTGTCTGGGTGTTGCTGCCCCCCGACGCGACGATTCAATGGTGGCAGTCCTTGGTGCTGTTTGCCCTGAACCTCGCGCTACTGGCCGGGCTACTCTTCGGACTCGATCGGGAGCGGGTGGTGATGGGACGGTCCCGGCCTCGCGTGGGGAGGATGTGATGGCCATTGGGGTCAAGGTCATGCGGCGACCGGGGCGGCAGGTGAGCTATCTGCGCGCCGCCCTCAAGGGCATGGCGCTCACCTTTCAGCATCTGGTGCAGCCCAAATGGACGATGCAGTACCCCGAGGAGAAGTCCAGCGCGGATTGGGTCATCTCGCCGCGCTGGCGAGGAACGCACCGGATGCTCACCGACGAGCAGGGCCGCGCCAAGTGCGTGGCGTGCGGGCTCTGCCCGCAGATCTGTCCCGCCAACTGTATCAAGCTGGTGCCGGGCGAGGACGAGCACGGGCACCGGTACCCCCTGATCTACGAGATCGACGAGTTTCGGTGCGTATTCTGCGGCTACTGTCAGGAGGTGTGTCCGGAGGAGGCGATCCACGTCGGCGTCCATTACGAGAACGCCGAGTACGAGCGTGACCGTTTCGTGTACGATCTCGAGCGGCTCTGTGCACAGACGCATCCGGTGTCCACGCTCTGGGATCCCTCGGATCCTCGAGGGGAGTGAGGGGTGAGCCAGACCGAAGCGGTGTTCTGGTTCTTCGCCGCCGTCGCAGTGATCTCGGCGTTCCTTTGCATTACGCGGCGGAGCCCGCTGGCGAGCGCGCTGTGGTTGGTCAACACGCTGTTCTCGCTCGCGGCCATCTTCGTGTTGCTCGACGCGCATTTCATCGCCGCCATTCAGGTGCTCGTGTACGCGGGTGCCATCATGGTGTTGTTCCTGTTCGTGATCATGCTGCTCAATCTCGGGCGGCGCGGTCCCAGTGACATGCTGGGCTGGGTCGGACGTTTGGTCATGCTGGCGGTTGGGGCGTTGCTCGCCGTCGAGCTGTGGGTGCTCACCCGCATGGTCCCCCCGGAGGAGCTGCGATTGCCGGGTCAAGCGATGGTGCGGATGGCGGAGGAACAGGGGGCGGTCGGGGTGATCGCCGAGCCGCTGTTCCGCGATTTCCTCGTGCCCTTCGAGCTGACGTCCATTCTTCTTCTCGCGGCCATCGTCGGGGCAGTGGTGCTGGCGAAGCGTAGGCTGTGATGCTGCTCGGACCGTCCCTTGGTCTGTCGGCCATCCTGTTCAGCCTCGGCGTCGCTGGGGTGCTGTTCCGGCGCAACGCCATCGTGATCTTCATGTGCATCGAGCTGATGCTGAATGCGGTGAACCTCTCGTTCATCGCGCTGGCGCAGCAATTGGGGCGGGAGGGGCAGGTGATCGTGTTCTTCGTGATGGCGGTGGCCGCTGCGGAAGCGGCGGTGGGACTCGCCATCATGATCGCCATCTACCGGCACAAGAGCTCGGTCAATGTGCGCGAGATCAACCTCTTGAGGGGATGATGCCGGGATCGGTGACGTGGGTATGGGTCGTGGTCGCGCTGCCGTTGGCAGGCTTCGTGGTCAACGGCGCCCTCAGCCTGCTCCGACCCGACGCCAAGCGCGCAGTCAGCACCATCGGCGTGGGAGCGCTGGTGCTGTCGTTCGCCGCCGCGCTCGTGGTGGCGTCGGGCGTCCTGGCGGTGCCGCCGCACGGGCACCCGTATGTGCTCACCTATTGGGCGTGGATGCCGGCGGGGTCGCTGCAAGTCGATCTCGCGTTCCAGGTCGACCAGCTCTCGACGGTCATGATGCTCGTGGTGACGGGCATCAGCATGTTGATTCACATCTTCAGCATGGGCTACATGGGCGAGGATCCGGGGTACGCACGGTATTTCGCGTACCTCAATCTCTTCGTGTTCTTCATGTTGGTCCTCGTCCTTGGCGCGAACTTCCCCGTCATGTTCGTCGGATGGGAAGGGGTGGGGCTCTGCAGCTACCTGCTGATCGGCTTCTGGTTCAGCGACAAGGTGAACGCCGATGCCGGCAAGAAGGCGTTCATCATGAATCGGATCGGGGACTTCGGATTCCTGATCGCAATGTTCCTGATCTTCTACGCGACGGGGAGCCTGTCGTTCGTCGAGGTGTTCGAGCAAGCGCCGCGCGTGTTCGGCGTGGGCGGGGCAACCATCACGCTCATCACGCTCGCCCTGTTCTTGGGATGCACCGGGAAGT
>CAYGCN010000118.1:3061-9961 GCA_964348385.1 uncultured Gemmatimonadaceae bacterium | reverse complement strand
GGAAAGCTGTCGATCGCGGCTCTCACGCCGTTCGCCTGATCCTGGGACGAGATGATGCCCACCTGTTTGTAGGCGACCTTGCGCCACTCCCGACCGCGGGGGGCAGGCGTGCCCCGGTTGTCCAGGCTCATCACCACGTAGCCCAGCTGCGTCAGGTACTGATGCCACAGCCGACGGCTCCCGCTCCAGCGATCGACCACGGTCTGGCCCCACGGGTGCCCGTAGCCGTAGAACAGCACGGGGTATCGTTGCGACGGATCGAAGTCGTTCGGCTTGATTACCCAACCGTCCAGCTCGACCCCCTCACCGACGTCCACTCGGAAGAATTCGGCGGGCCGCTGGATCGCGGCTGCGAGCTTCTCTTTCAGGTCGGCATTCTCGACCAGGGTCCGAAGCGGGCGGTGCGACGGCAGCTCCACGAGCGTGATGGTCGGCGGCGTGTCGAACGTCGAGAACACGTGAATGGCATGGCGGCCGGTCGTCGATAACTGATAACTGTGCCAGCCCTGCATGTCGTGAGGCGACAGCCGCTCCGCCTGCATCGAACCGTCGAGCGGTACCCGGAACAGGTACTGCTGGGTGGGGTTGTCAGGTGACGCCGAGTAGAACAGCCAGCCGCCCTCTTCGTCGATGAGATTGATCGCGATCACGTCCGTGCCCGGCGGCGTGATCGGTCGTACGCCGTCACCGCTGCGATCGACGACGTACACCCGCTGCCACCCGTCCCGCTCGCTCATCCAGGTGAAGCGAGCCCCGTGGTCGAGCCAGTCCTGGAAGTCGACCGGGTCCAGCCACGCCTCATCCCGCTCCGCGAGCACCGTGCGCACGGCACCCGTTCGGGCGTCGCCCAGCATCACGCGGTTGGTGTTCTGCACACGGTTCAGGTGCTGGATCGCCACGGCATCGGACCGCCCCGACCACCCCATGCGGGCGATGTAGTTGTCGCGCGGGTCGGCATCCACGGCGAGCCACGTCGTCTCTCCCCCGTCCGCCGGCACGATGCCCACCCGCGCGGCCGACTTCGTGGTGCCGGCCTTGGGGTACTGGACCGGTATGGTGTAGGAGTACAGCGAATCGGTCGTGTTGATGAGCAGGAAGTCGCGCACGCCCGACGCGTCCAGCTGCCAAAACGCGAGGTGCTCGCCGTCCGGGCTCCACCGGAACCCGTCGGCGCCGTACCTGGATCCGAGGAAGAACTCTTCCTCGTACACCCAGTCGAACCGCCCGTTCAGGGTCGTCCGCGACCCGTCGGCGGTGAGCGGGATGACCCGGTCGCTCGCCACCCCCTCTACGTAGAGGTTGTTCTCACTCACGTACGCGACCCGCGATGCGTCCGGCGAGAACTTGGCGTACATGAGCGACGCCTCGGCTCGATCCGCACCCACTTGTCGAAGCCGACCACTCTCGAGATCGAGCACCCAGTAGTCGCCCCGGGTGTTGAAACGCCAGACGCGGCGCGTATTGGTGAAGATCAACAGCTTACTCCGGTCATCCGACCAGCTGTAGTCGGCGACGGCGAGGGGGCGGTCCGTCCCGGGCGGCACGAGCGCGGCGGCCGGCACCAGAACCTCATGCTCACCCGACCGCGCATCGTATCGGACGATGTCACGCCCACCGGGCGTTTGCTGGGAGCGCTCCAGCGTGGTGTAGCTGTCCCCGTCGAGCCAGCGGGCCGGTCCGAACCGCTCCCCGAAGAACTCCGGCGCCGCAAAGATGCGATCCAGCGTCAGGGAGTCGGCTTCCTGGGCCACGCCCGCCGCTGGGCCGAGCACGGCTGCGGCGATCGCCCAGCCCACGAGGAGGGCGACGCGGATCTCGGTGTTCAGTCGACTACGCATGTCGGTCCACTCCCATTGAGACGGCGGCAGGAACGCGCCCGACTCAGGATCGGCGGGCTGCATCAGGGTGTGTGCGGTGCGAGCGGGACGTCCAGCTGCCACAGTAGGAAACTCAGCTGTGCGGTGAGGTTCTCGACGGACTTGTCGATCCGCAGCCCACCCGAGTGACCCGCCTCGGTGTCGTAGCGCAGTAGCACGGGCCGGTCCGCGCCGGTCGCCGCTTGCAGCAGCGCCGTCATCTTACGCGCATGGAGCGGATCGACGCGGGTATCGCCGTCACCCGTATCGAACAGCACGGCCGGATACAACGCGCCGTGCTCGACGTTGTGATACGGGGAGTATTCGAGGAGATAGGGGAACTGCTCCGCATTCTCCGCCGATCCGTACTCGGGTACCCAGAAGCGGGCCACGAGGAAGTTCTGGTAACGAATCATGTCCAGGAGTGGCACCCGGCAGAGCACCGCGCGAAACAGCTCCGGGCGCTGGGTCAGCGCCGCGCCCACCAGCAAGCCGCCGTTGCTCCCGCCGGCAATCGCGAGCTTTCCCGGACTCGTGTATCCCTCGTCGATCAACCACTGGGCCGCCGCGAGGAAGTCGTCGAAGACGTTCTGCTTCTTCTTGAGCATGCCCGCCCGGTGCCACTCCTCTCCGAACTCGCCGCCGCCCCGTAAGTTCGGCACCGCGTAGACGCCGCCGAACTCCACCCAAACGGCCGCGCTCGGGGAGAACCCCGGCGTGCGGCTCACATTGAATCCACCGTACCCCGTCAAATACGTGGGGTTGTTGCCGTCCAGCACGAGGCCGCGGCGATGCATCAGGAACATCGGGATGCGGGTGCCGTCCTTCGACCGGTACCAGACCTGCTTGACCTCGTAGGCGGCCCCGTCGAACGGCACCGTTCGATGAGTCCACACCGATCGCGTGTCCGCCGATACGGAGTAGCGGTACACGGTACTCGGCGTGTTGTACGACGAGTACGAGAAGAACACCTCGTCGCGGTCCCACTCGCCGCTCACGCCGCCGATGGAGCCGATCCCCGGGACGTCGACATCGCGCACACGGCGGCCGTCCACCGAGTACAGCGTCAGGCGCCCCACCACATTCTCCAGATGCGCCACCAGAACGCTCCCACCGGCCAGCGTGAACCCGCGCATCACGTGCTGACCTTCCGAGACGATCTCCCGCCAGTCGGCCATGGCCGGCCGCGCCACGTCGACCACCATCAGGCGCCAGTTGGGTGCCTGATGGTTGGTCCGCACGACCAGCCGGTCGCTGCCGGCGAACGCCCCGAAGAAGTTGGCATCGATGCCCTCAGCGAGCGCCTGCGCCGGGCCGCCGCTGGCCAGATCCATGAGAAACAAATCGTTCGGACCGGCGGACCCGTGGTACACCGAGATCAGGAGTTTGCTGCCGTCGTGCGACAGCTGCGCGGACGCGAGCGTTCCCTGGTCGAGACCCTCGCCAAACAACTCGCGATCGTCCGCCAGCGCGGTACCGAACGCGTGGTATCGGACGCGCGGCCCGTGCTCGTCGTAGTGTGTGTAGTAGAACCCCGCGTTGTCCGGCGTGATCGAGATCCCGAAATACCGGGCGCGGGGTAGCATGTCGCGCAACACGCGCCGCCGGTCCACATCGAGAAACCGTACCGTTACCTCGTCCTGGCCCCCCTTACGGATTGCGTAGGCGAGCAGCGTGCCATCCCGTGACACGTCCCGCAGCGAGACGCTGGTTGCCTCCTCCAACTGCATGACGTGCGGGTCGACGAGTGGCTGATCCTCCCCCCCAACCCCCTCGCGCACGTAGATGACCGACAGATCCTGGTCGGCCGCGCGCTTGCTGAAGAAGTAGCGGTCGCCTCGCACCACCGGCATTCCCACCACATCCACCTTGAGCAACGTGGCAATCCGCGCGGCGAGCATCTCACGGCCGGGCAACTCCCCGATCAGCGAGGCCGTGTAGGCGTTCTGCTCGTCGATCCAGGCACGGGTCTCGGGACTCCATTGGTCTTCCAGCCAGCGATACGGATCGATCAGCTCCACACCATGGAGCACCTCGCGCACCGGCGCTTGCCGAGTGACGGGTACCTCTTGCGCGGCGAGCGACGCGGCGCTCCACACGGAGAGCGCCAGCCACGCAGCGGGACGTAGCGACCCCTGCACAGTAAACCGGTCGGCGATCATGGATACCTCCGAGTTGCTCGCGTCACTCGCCGGCGAGACGCCGTCGTAGGCCACGCGGCAGCGCGTCGCGGTGAACGAGAATGCTGATCGTCTTGGCTCGTACGTAGGACTCCGACAGGTAGATGAAGCCGCCCATCGGCCCGGTCTCGCCCCATGAGTTCTTGGTGATGTAGTACGTGGTGCCGTGCTGGTCACGGGCGATCCCCGTGATGTGCATCAGGTGATCATCCGACGAGGTGTAGTCGTCGAATCCCTCCTGCCGTAATGCCTGCGTCACCTCGACTTCCGGCTCGGGTGCACCGCACACCGCACTGCGCTCGTCGTCGCTCCGCGCAGCCCAGGGCTCGAGCGGCCACACGGCCACCCCCTTGCTCTGGCAGAAGCTGCGTTCGCTCACGTCCCCGTCCCAATCCACCGAGTAGCCAAGTTCGATTGCGTGATCGATCACCGCCATGAGCTCGTCGAGCGGAACGTTGTAGCTCCGATTGCGAGCCCAATTGTCCGGCACCTCGATGGCGAACCAGGTATCGAAGGGATGATGGCTGAATGACGTGAGCTCCACGTAATCGTCCGGATCGATCCCCAACTCGTCCGCAAAGGAGCGTGGGGTGTACGACTTCCCGTTGTAGACGAACGTCTCGGGAATCTCTCCGAGGTAGGCGTCGAGGATACCTGCCACGGCATCGGGCCAGGCCGGGCTCAGCGGACGGCTCTTCACCAGGGCGTCCAGCGTGGCCCGAAGCACCGTGAACATCTCGGCGTGATCGTGCCGCTCGCCGCCGTACCGGCGCCCCGCGTAGACCGCCTCGGGGACCGCGCCGTACGACCGCACGGCGCGCAGCACATCTTGCCCAAGGCTGCCCTCACCCAGAGTCGTGTTACCGTGGAGTCGTACGTAGTTCCGCGCCTTCGCCGGGTAAGTTCTCCGCACGAAATACATCTCGGAGAGATCCACCGGTTCCCGGCCCATGCGCAGCAACTCGGTCTCGAGAAACGAGGTCGTGGCGAAGCTCCAGCAGGTGCCGGTGCGCGCCTGGTCCTTGACGGAAGTTGTCTGGATCTCGGCTACGGTCTCGAACACGAAGCCCTCGGCCTCCTGAGCCCCGAGCTCCGCAGACGCCGCAACGACCAGCGCCACACAAACGACGAACGGGCGGTGCATGGTGGGTCCTGCCTTTCTCAACCGATGAGGGAGCACTCGGTGCTGCCGGTGCTGAGCGGGAGGGCTGGGGTAATGTACCGCGTCGCACGCGGCCTCTCCAACCGGCATCGCGCGCGTGCGACCAGCGCCTCCGCCCAACCGGGACCGGCGCCCGGGCTCGGTCGACCGCGTCGGGCGCCCAGACGCGGGCCCGCCGAGTAGATTCCTGCAGGGTGCCTACCTGTCCCGAGTTCATGCAGTGGGCCTTGCCCCGGCTCGGACTGCGATGGGAAGGCTTTCGACGTGTGCGGCGCCAGGTGTGCCGACGAATCGGCAGGCGCCTCCAGGACCTCGAACTGCCGGACCTCGTCGCCTACCGCTCCTATCTGGAGTCGCGCGCGGACGAATGGGAAGTCCTCGACTCCCTCTGTCGCGTTCCGATCTCGCGTTTCGCACGCGATCGACCGGTGTGGCAAGGCCTCCGTCAGGTCGTGCTCCCGTCGCTCGCAGGGTTGGCTCTGGCGCGGCAGGCGCCCGTGTGCCGAATCTGGAGCGTCGGCTGCGCCTCGGGGGAGGAACCCTACACACTGAGCGTCCTCTGGAGGCTCGAGCTGGGCGAGCGGTACCCGAATCTCGACCTGGAGATCGTCGCGACCGACGTCGATCGCCGCCTGCTCGAGCGGGCGCGCGCGGCGGAGTACCAATGGAGCAGCCTGACGGAGGTTCCTCCAGAATGGCTCGAGGCGGCGTTCACTCGACGCGGCGCGCGCTACATACTGCGCGAGGAGTTCTGCGCCGCCGTCCGCTTCCTGCGGTGTGACGTGCGGCGGCGCGCCCCACACGGCCTGTTCGATGCCGTGCTGTGCCGCAACCTCGTATTCACCTACTTCGATACGGCTCTCCAAACGAGGACCCTGGCACGCATGATGGCCCGCCTGCAACACGGGGGAGCCCTCGTCGTCGGCAGAAAGGAGCGCATACCCGATGTGGCCGACGAGCTGGAGGCCTGGCACGGGGTACCGGGCGTGTATCGCCGCGTTGGCCCGAAGCTTGAGGATCGTCGCGGAGTTCCGACACGCGACGCTCCGCCGTCCGGGCCTCACCGCTAGATTTGCACGCACCGAAGCGACCACCGCACGGGTGCGCTCCGGCAGGGGTGAGTCTCGCTGCCAGGCGTCCCGCCAGGATCACCAGGGAGGAGGAGGCTGCCGATGAAGCTGCTACCGGGATTGATCGCCCTGTTGGCGCTCGCCGTGCCAGCGACTGCGCAGCAGGACCAGGGGATCTTCCCCTACGACTACCGGCTGGTCGAGCTGGAGAACGGCTTCAGGGCGTACCTCATCAAGGCCGGCGCTCCCGGTCAGATCGCGTACGTCTCGATGGTTCGCACCGGGAGCCGCGACGAGGTGGAGCCCGGCCGCACCGGCTTCGCGCATTTCTTCGAGCACATGATGTTCCGCGGCACGGAGAAATACCCGAATTACGACCAAGTGACGGCGAGCATGGGTGCGGCCCGCAACGCTTTTACCAGCAATGACATGACGGTGTACTACCTGGTCGTGGCATCGGAGTATCTCGAACAGGTCATGGACCTGGAGTCGGATCGGTTCATGAACCTGAAGTACGCCGAACCGGATTTCCGTACCGAGGCCGGAGCCGTACTCGGCGAGTACCAGCAGAGCGCGACGACGCCCTTCGGCTTCCTGTACGAGAAGATCCGCGAGACCGCCTACGACCGGCA